>JAYVCH010000249.1:0-3683 GCA_043750055.1 Fibrobacteria bacterium | reverse complement strand
GGTTCATTGGATTTCCAGCGGTTCCCTGGATTTATAACGTTCCCCGTCTAGCTCCACGCAGCAAAGATTTGATTTGCTTGGAATTCAGCTCGTCTGGATTTTTCTTTTTCTTTGGAGCGCATTCTTCACATAGGGGAACATATTCGTTTGACACCGATACGGCACCTTCAGCGCGACCGGTCTCAAAAATACCGAACTTTAAACAAGGACGAATTTTCTTACAGCGGTAGCAAGCAACGGTTTCGGGTTTGACTTCACCCCGTTCGAGTTTGCCTTTAAACTTGTCTTTTTTTTCGATTTCGTAGGCTTTGCTTAATGCCAAGTTTTTTCGGAGGAATCGCGAGTGGTTTTCGTCTTCTGCCATTTATCCTCCCGGACGCAGTGTAGGGTCGAAGAACCGATATAGGAAAATTTTAGTTCGCTGACAATCGGCTCTCTAAAAGGGGGTGTTTGATGGATTAACCTCCGGCCACGAGGTCAAATGAAAGGCATGATGCGCTAAAAATAGCCTTCCCAGGGGAGTCAAACGAGCAGGGTCCAGGTGCAATGCATGTTTTTCACCCGGCCCTTGACGGTGAAGATTAAGGAAACGCTCCACCCGAGTTTCCAAATCCACCCATTCCACTCGATCAGAAGAAAACTCACGAAGACGACGATTCACTTTATGACAAGCCTCGCGCTGAACGCCTGCTTCAAAAAAACTGGAGATCAAGGAAAGCAGGCTAATCCGACTGTGGGTTTTCTTCTGTATCAAGGACAAAACCGATTCAGCTTCAAGAGTGATTTCTTCTACACTCAGCCCCGAACTCAAATCCGCCGCACCAAATCCGAGGATAACCAGGTCCGGTGCCTTTCCAATAACATGAAGTGGAGTTTCACGCGCTGCATCTTGCCAGGTCGCCATTCCACCGCCGTAAATGGAAGTAGTTACATCGGCCTGAGGTTGATGAAGAAAAATATGATTAGCTAACAAATCGGCATATCCGGTAGTTCCGGAAAGCAATCCATCGCCCCAAAAGATGATCTTCTTCACGATTTCCGCCAAGGGTTAAAGTGGGCCCACTTGGACTTGAACCAAGGACCAAGCGATTATGAGTCGCTTGCTCTAACCAACTGAGCTATGGGCCCGAAAACTGCAAAGTTATTCAAAAAGTCTTACCCTTGGCAAGGAGTTGTGCTTAAGAACAAGTGGAGCTTCAAACCCTAATCCTAAATTCTCGGAGAAACATGCACAATTTCAAGCCATCTTACGTTATTTTTTGTCAGGACGAATTTTTTAATTTCGGATGCCCGATTGCAAACGTGAGGGGCTCCAACACTGATTTAAGCAAAGGATGACAGATGAACTTTTCCAGAGTATTGCTAGGAAGCGCTCTCACGGTGACCCTTATTTTTACGGGTTGCCGATCGCGCCAAGAAGCTGCAGGCGACAAATATCGAAAGGCGGGAGATCCGCTTCATTCCTTAATGCAGTACGAGGAGGCCCTCAAACGGGGCAAGGTTTCCAAAGAGTTCCATAAGAATTACACCTTAATTAATATCCAAGCTATGTCCCTCCGGTCAAAAGAAGACCCAACAGCTGAGTTCTTAGATATTCTCAAAGACACCGTTGCAAGCCTACTTAGCCAATATCCAGACCCAGCCAATGCCAGCCTCTTTATCACTGTTTTACAAGACATCGGGATGGCTCGAATCAAAATTGGTTCAACCGATGCGGTAGAATCAGCATTCAAGTTCCTGCAAACGGCCGATTCCTTAGGTGGAAAAAACTCACAAACATCGGCCAGGGTCGCGGCCCTCAAAAAGGAATTCCTTGATAAAAAAATGAAAGAAATCGAAGAAGACCTAAAAGAAGCCGCTAACCAACCTACGGCTGGAATTGTTGCCGACTATAAATTGAACAAAATCGCCTTGATGATGGGTGGCGAAACTTTGGACATGAAGGGTCTGTGGTCCCGAGTCCGTAAACTCAATTTAAACACCTACTTGATGTATGATAATGACGAGGTTGACTTGGGCGAACGTCCCGATCATCGTATCAACAAATACGGGATTCTGATTGGCATCGTGAAATTGGAACCGGGTGCGAAAACCACCAAGGTACAAATCAAGGTCTTCAATGGATCCTCCGGACCAATTACCTTCGACAGCCCTATGTTTACCCTCGTCGATCGTCAAGGCAATGTCTTTACACCCAGTTCCAAAATTGGGCACTTTAGTCCTAAAGACCTCGTAGGTAAAGGCGATGAATCTAAAACCGGAGGACTCACATTCACCTACCCCGAGGGCACCGAACCTTATTTCATAGAGTTTAAATCACAATCAGGCGTATCGCGTAAATACCTACCCTGAGTAATTCAAATCTTTAATTGAAACTTTATGCCGGGGGGCTTCCTCCGGCTTTTTTTTGTCCCTCTAAAAGGCCCAGTCACCTAATTGCAATCACTAGACCTAGCGGGAAAGCACTAAGACATTCCGCTTGGAGCTCAATGTACGGTAACTCGGGCGTACACCCTGAAAACTTGACAAGCTTTGCCTCGCCGTTACCTTGTAAAAATAGACTCCGTTACCAAGTAGGTTTCCCCAATTATCCCGACCATCCCAAGTGGTAACACCACTTTGTGCTCTTTGGAATACTTGCACCAAATTTCCGGTTTGATTAAAAATTCGGATCTCAAATTCAACGCGTTCCGTAGTATCGGCCTTCGCGGTTGGATCGAGAAAGTCCAGTTCCTGAGAGGGAAGAATGGTGGAAAAATAAAAGACAGTCCCATTGCGTTTCATGGGATTGGGAACATTGTAAGCGGATACAGTGTGAATGGAACTGTCCACGGTTAATTCCATGTTGAGCTGTCGAGAACCAATATTTCCATAACCATCTCTCGCCGATACTTTTAACAGGTGTTGGCCCGGTTTAAAGTTCTGTTTATCCAAGGTAAGTTGATAAGTCTTCAGATATAATTCGTCCACGCCAGGTTGAGGATGAAAGGGTTCTAAGACACCAGGAACTTCGAGAGTGGTTCCCTCATCGGGCCCTTCGCCGGTAAGAACACCGCCAATGGAATCTTCCACTTGAATTTTTAAACAATTGGGCAAAGACAATTGCACCCGAGAGGCTAAATCTATCTCTCCCGTTTCTTTGGTCTGGCAACCTGTTATTTTAATTTTTGGCCCTTTGCCATCGGTATCGGTGGCACAGGCGCTTTTTGACGTTCCCTTTATTCTCAATTTCAACTTCGCAAAGGACCCTTCGCGTTCTTCCTTGGCATCCCAGGCAAAAACCAAAATTTGTGCGGTACTGTCTCCAAAAGAAATTTGTTTAGGTATGAAGTAATTAGTCTCAAAAGCATTGTCCTTATAGGGTAAGGTTCTTTCAAAAAGAATATTACCTCGCTTGTCCACCTCTTGTGCCACCATTGGAGAAGGAAGATTATAGGTCTTATGATTAGAGCCCGCGAGAATTTTAATATTGATGAAGCCTCGTCCACTCCCCCCAGTAACTGTTCCTTTGATCACATTGCAATCCAATGCTTGAATCGTATCGGGATATTGGGAAAGGGTTAAGGCGAGATGGGGTTTTCGAAGCAGCAGAACAGGTTCTCCTAACAAGGCATATTTGGCATCATTTAACTGAATTTCTTGAGTAGCAGAACTGTTCTTCGCATCTTGTAATGCTTTCCCTA
>JAYVCH010000248.1:0-15077 GCA_043750055.1 Fibrobacteria bacterium | reverse complement strand
GTCTTGGGTGAAATCTCCACATATGCACCCGTGGCCTTTCGAAGTATAGGTGGCGGAGGGTTAGAAAAATGAACACCTTTAGGTCGCAGAGTGGTTTTGGCCTAATGGAAATAATGATCTCCATGGTAATACTTGGTCTCGTTGCCTCATCCACATTTTATTTCCTACGTGGACAAAGCACCGCCACTGCGGTAGGAACGGATCTAGGAAAGAGCATGCTAATTGGAAAACGCAAATTGGATTCGTTGAGAGTTACGACCTACGGTACGGTTGCGGCAGGTACGGATACGGTGAACAACCGATATATCCGCAGATGGTATGTTTCTACGGATTTAGTCGCGGATAAAAAAACTGTAGAGCTACTCGTCTCTTGGCCCCTAACCGCAATTCATACTATTTCATTTAATACAGTTATCGGTGACGATCAATACAAGGTGTTTTAATGAAAGCAAAAGTACTCATTGGAAACAACGAAGGCTTCACCTTAGTGGAGTTGCTGGTTTCAATGGTCATTGGTTCCATTTTAATTTCCGGGGCATTCAAAATATGGAGTGCCACAAATTCAGGCTCCTTACTACTGCAAACAAAAGGAGATTTTCGAAATCAAGCTTCGCTTGCCATGGCCAAACTAAATAGCAACATATTAATGGCGGGATTTGGAATGTCCAAAATGGATGTTGTTGTTAAGTCCACCACGACTTTAACCGACACACTCACTATTTATTCCAATCCAACAGAAATCCGGACCACCTTGCGAGATACCGCACGCGTCGGCACCCGTAGACTCGTTGTGTTTAAAGATTCTGGATTTACAGTCGGTTCCCTACTTGGAATTACAGACAGCATTCGACAAGAATATAAACGTATCGCCTCGATTTCTGGGGACGCGGTGTCTGGGTTCAACCTCAATTTAGAAAGCGATCTGGCCTATACATATCTATCCGGTGTACCAAATGTTTACCCGATTCAGAAACAAAAGATTTTCATTGATAGCGATAATCATGTACTCATCGGATATGTGGACGCCAGTCGACGAGTCTTGGCAAAGGACATTACCAATTTTAGGGTTTCGCTGCTGGATAGTAAAGGCGTTCCCGCAGTTTCGTTCAAGGCCATTCGAGTGGTTACTTTCAATTTGACAGGTTCATATAAAGCTCCAGCCGGAATACCCAACGTCATGAGTTTTTCGTCCACCGTGATTCCAAGGAATATACTATGAATAAGATCATTGAAAAATGTCCTGAACAAGGTGCCGCTGCTCTACCAATCATCATCGCCGTCGCCGTGGCGATTACTTTACTTCAAGTTCCACTGCTGTTTAAAACCAAATCGGGTAATAAATTCGTGGGTACACAAAAATCCAATATCACCGCTAAAAACCTAGCTGAAGCTGGTATCGATGAGATTATTTCCGACATTGGACGCAAAGCGATTTCAGTGACAAGCACCACCGATACCATGCCCTATGCAAATGTGGGATTAGGTCGAGGATCCTATTCCACCCGCGTACGTACCTTTCTTACCAATCCAGATCGCGTTGAGGTTTTGTCAACGGGGAAGATTGGTACAAATACCCAATCCATTAAGGCTAAAATGGAATTGGTGAAAACCCTGTCAACGATCCCTTTTGATACGCCTAGAACATCCCTGTGGGGAATTCGCGGTACTCCTCCGACCTTGTATTATCATTCCTTAGATGAACGGGATTCCGGTGTTGCCTGGATTCATCCTGAAGGCGAAGTCCTTCTTTCAGGCGGCGGAACTATGGCGATTGATGATTTTACCGTAGCGCCTAATGGAACCATGTACTTCATCAACAATGTAAGCGGAACTAACAGTGACCTTTACAAGATTCGCCCAACTGATTTGGACAATAATCCAGCTACACCCGTCATGGCTCGTTTAGTCGGGCCGACGGGAATGGTTGCGGGAACAAGTGATGAAATCAGAGGCTTGACCTTTATCGCCCATGATACTACAGGTCACAATGGGGTTTTATATGCCGTCACTTGGAAATCCAAAAAAGTTGTGGAACTAAATCTGGAAAATGGTTCGGCGTCTTTTGTTTCCAATATCGTTCCTAAAGGTCTGAGTCCGGCAACCGCTTTCTACTGCGATGCTATGACACAGGACTTGGTAGGTACAATTTATATTGTCAGAAACAATGCCAAATCCGAACTTTGGCGATTCAATGAATTCGTGGAAGGGCCCGGCTTAAGAGAGGATTCCACCGAGTTCACGGCGGATATTTCCGCCAGTAGCAGCAAAACTCGCGCATTGGCAGGTCACCCCAATGGCTATCTCTATGCGACCGATGATGTTAAGTGGTATAAAATCAGTCCAGCTTCCATGCCCGTTATCAATAGAACAAAAGCCATGTTCACGGACAGTTCTGATTTAAAAGGGATGGGTTTTCATTTCGAAAGGGAAGATTTAAAATTTACCGGCAAGCCCATCGCACATAAAATAAATATTTGTCATTACCCTCCAGGAAATTGTGCCAATTTGCACACAATTCAAATCGATAGCAGTGCCCTCAAGGCCCATTTGTCGCATGGAGGCGCCTCAGCTTGCGCCAAAGATGTGCCGGGTTATTGCGGAGGCTTGGCACCGTCCATAACGATGACGGATACCACTATTCAATTAAAAATCATTTCTTGGGAGGAGATTGTTGGTGATTTAGCCCATTCACCCTGACTTAAGATTTGAATTATTTTTAATAATTGGGAGTAGTCAATTTAGGGTTTCATAAACCACCAAACGCAAACCCGCCAGTATAGACATAATGCAGATCATCCACTGATAAAAATGTGACGTTTGGCACATACCGATGGAACTGGTGATATGGTTAACCCAATTGTTCACCGCGACATCGCAGGAGTGGTGGTGTAATTGGGCACCCAAAGTGTACGGTTGGCATCCGAATTAAGAATCAGGGCATAATCGCCGTCTTTGTTGAAGGTTGACTTGAGCCATTCCTGACCTCCCGAACCTTCATCCTTCATGGGAAAAAGTGCTTTAAGCTTGTCTTCGTAAGCAATTTTCCAATCACCCGCAGGTACCTGAAAAACTACGGTTGCACCCGTATCCACTTCACCGATTCGTTTCACCGCTGTAGCATTGACAATATCCACTGCGTCTTTGTTGAATAGAAAAAAAGTCAGCCTACTTGGATTCTGGACGATTCGGTTAGAAATGCGAAGTGT
Source organism: Fibrobacteria bacterium (assembly GCA_043750055.1). GTDB lineage: Bacteria > Fibrobacterota > Fibrobacteria > UBA11236 > UBA11236 > Chersky-265. The sequence goes on along the minus strand of JAYVCH010000248.1, from coordinate 11,871 downwards.
GGCATTTCCTGTGTTGCTAGAATCAACCTGCGTTGTGCCCGTGCCGATTTCCGGCGGTTCACAACCAACCAAGGCTAAAAATAGTACCGTGAGGAAACTGGAAAATTGCCAAGCAAGACTGCTGGAAGGGGTTTCATTTTGGGTTTTGGATTTTAAATTCATAATGTGATGCCTCATCTAGATTCATCTAGATACTACCATTAGCGATAGATTCGTTCCACTCGGTTTCCCAGTGAGCAAATTATTTCATAAGGGTGAGTTTGTTTCACCCGAGCCCAATCCTCGATGGTTATTTCTTCCTTGCCAGACTTTCCAACCAAAACTACCGGGTCGCCCACTTTCGCGGCTTTACAGCCATTCAAGTTAACCGTCAAATAATCCATCGAAACCCGGCCGATTATATTACAAGCCTTACCTCGTATAAGCACTTTGCCTGAATTACTGGCAGCCAACGGGACTCCATCCGCATAGCCGGCCGGAACGGTACCAACCCAAGTATCCTGAAATAGAGTGTGGGTGCAGCCATAACCCACGGTAAAACCAGCGGGCAGTAACCGTTTGGCAATAAGGGAAGTTTTTAGGGTCAGGGTGGGTTCAAGATGATAGGTACGGCGTCCATTCAAATCAAATGCGCCATACAGATTTATTCCAGTCCTAACCATATTTTCATAGGAGTCAGGAAGGTTATTGATTCCATCGGAATTAGCCAAATGCACCAGGGGAAAAGAAATTCCTATTTCACTTAGGGCCGCCAGCAGGTCGTGAAATAGAACCATTTGCTGTTTGGACTTGGCATGTGCAGGCTCATTGGCATTGGGAAAATGGGAGTAAATGCCCTCTAATATCAAGTTTGGCAAGGCTCGAATTTTTTTGATTTCTGCAAATGCTTGAAAATAGGGAATTCCCAAACGGCCCATGCCCGTGTCCACTTTAATATGAATTTTTGCTTTTCCACCCTGTTTTTTTGCGGCTATGGAGATTGCTTTGGCCGTAACCAAATCCGTTACTGGACAGACGACCCCAAGTCGAACGCATTCCGGAATTTCAGACACCAATAAGCCACCTACAATTTGTACCGGTACATGTAGTCTTTTGGCCAGGGGAATCAATTGGGCGGCTTCTTTAAGTTCAGCGACACCGAGTCGATTTACACCAGCCTGGATAAGGGAAGTGGCGATGGGTAGGGCACCCAAACCGTAAGCATTGGCCTTGAGAACGGCCATTACTTGGGCGGGTTTAACCGTATTCTTAATTTGAAGGAAATTTCGCTTAATAGCAGCCAAATTGACTTCTAACCGTACTCGGGATAAGTCGGATTGGTTTGGTTTAGATTTGGCCATTAATAAAATTGGATAAATGTGAAAAACAGTGAAACGGGCTCATGGCTAAAATCAAATTTAGCATTAAATTGTCTGCAAACCGGTTTTACCGGCGGGATCGATGGGTCGGCTTGGACGAGAATCAACCCTCCTTGAATGCGCCCTTGGGTTTGAGGAAGTTTTTACATTGTGCGGACAAAGGGTATGGATGGACTCCAGCCGCCACTTCGGATATGGTCAATGAAAGCTGTATCCTACATTTTTGAAAGAAGGAATATGCGTAGCATTTACTCCCTGGTTTTGTTGGTGGGTATTTCCAGTTTAGCCTGCACCCTGTGGGCGGCGGAGAACCATAAAGGTGAGGATTTCACCGGAAGATCCTTCAGCAATAAAGATTTGACCGATGCCGTGTTTAAGGGATGCACGCTTGACAATGCCCGCTTTAACCAAACCGTAGGAGCCAAGGCATCTTTCGAAGGATCCAAAGGCAAGAATGTAAATTTCACTGCCATGCAAATTACCGATGTTAATTTCAAGGATACGGATTTTCCACAAGCGGATTTTAGGAATGGGGATTTGCGCAGCAGCTCGTATAAAAAAGCGAATTTGGAAGGTGCCAATTTCGCTAGCACCGTGTTATTGGATGCCGCTTTTGACGGAGCCAACCTCACTAAGGCGAATTTTTCTGAATCCAAATTCAACGAAAAAATTTCCTTCGCTAAAGCCAACTTGACCGGTGCTACATTCAAAAATAATAGCTTGGAGCAAAGTGATTTTTCAAAGGCTAATTTAACCGATGCAGTGTTCACTGCGGTCAAATTTGAAGGCGCCGATTTCAGTGGCGCCACCGTGACAAACATCAATTTAGCGGAATCGAATTTGACAAATGCAGATTTATCACACCTGAAATTTTCCAATGCTAATTTTTCGTCCACAGCTTTAGTGGAAACGAATCTAAAAGGGTCCACGTTCGTAAATTCAAAGTTCGACAAATCGGAATTTCAATACACTAAAATGACCAATGCCTCCTTCGACCATGGAAGCTTCAATAATTCGTCGTTTTATCGTGTCGAATTGGATGGCGTTAATTTTTCCGGTTCCGCCATGACTGGATCTACCTTCGATATGAAATCTTTGGAGAAGGTGAACTTCCATGGAGCCGTGATGGAAAGAGCCAAATTTACTGTGGATAAAATCAGCAAGGCCGATTTCTCCGGAGCCAATCTAAAATTTGCCGATTTTTCGGGAACGCAACTTTTCAATTGTGATTTTACTGGTGCTGATTTGTCCAATGCCCGGTTTGACAATGCCTTTATTACTGCTTGTGATTTCAGTGGCGCGAATCTTTCGACGGTTTTTTGGGAGGCGGACAACTTAAAGAAAAATATCTCTAACGGTGAAACTCGATTTCCCCGCTCCTACTCACCCAACCCCAGCCAAATGCGGTCTACCCATTAACACCTCTCGCATTCTCCTTATCAGTAGGGGTTACCCCTATCAGGACGTTTTGCAATAGCTAGATTCGTTTCCTTTTTGGGGTGAGTCTAAATTTCTATATCTTGAGTCATGAGACGTCCAATGATGCACGCCGGCGCCGGCGAATTAGTTTATGAAATCCGTGAAATCGTCAAAAAGGCTCAACTTTTTCAAAAAGTGGGCGTGGAGATATTCTGGGAAAACATTGGCGATCCCGTAGCCAAAGGAACCCACATCCCTGAATGGATGAAAAATATCGTTTCGAAATTGGCCCAAGAATCCATGTCTTACGCATATTGCCCTACGAAAGGGGTTCTGGAAACGCGTCAGTTTTTGGCCAAAAAAAATAACGAACTCGGGGGGACGATTATTACCCCGGAAGATATTCTCTTTTGCAATGGTTTAGGCGATGCCATTTCTAAAGTCTACCAATACCTGGACCCTGTTGCTCGTGTCATCGGACCTTCGCCGGGATATTCTACGCATTCCTCGGCGGAAGGCGGCCATGCAGGGCAGCCCCCGATTACATACCGCTTGAATCCAGAAAACAACTGGTATCCAGACTTGGACGAATTACGCAACAAGGTGCAATTCAATCCTAGCATTGTTGGAATTTTAATCATCAATCCCGATAATCCTACTGGTATGGTGTATCCTGAACGTTACCTACGTGAAATCGTTGCCCTCGCCAAGGAATATGACCTTTTTATTATCGCGGATGAGATTTATACCCACATTACCTACAACGGTGCCGAAGCCGTTCCCCTAGCCAAGGTGATAGGCGATGTTTGTGGAATAGCGATGAAAGGCATTTCCAAGGAATTACCGTGGCCGGGTTCGCGATGTGGTTGGTTAGAGTTTTATAATACCGGGAAAGACGCCGAATTCGGTCGCCTAGTTAAAGCTATCGAAGATGCAAAAATGATGGAGGTCTGCTCAACGACATTACCCCAATTGGCGATACCGCCTATTTTATCTCATCCCGAATTTCGGACTCACCGTGCTTCTCTTAATTCCGATATTCAAAAACGAGGAGACGTGGTTGTCGAAACTTTAAGGGATGTACCGGGTTTGATCGTCAATAAAACTTTTGGCGCATTTTATACCTCGATTATTTTCAAACCTGGTACGTTGAAGCCTACGCAAAAACTCAGGGTTGATAATGCTGAAGCTAAAGCCCTGGTAGAGAAAATGGTCATAGATGTGCCGTTGGACAAACGCTTTGTGTACTATGTCCTAGCTGCAACTGGAATTTGCGTGGTACCCATTTCTTCCTTCTGCTCAGACTTGGCGGGTTTTCGAGCTACTCTATTAGAAGAGAATCCTGAAAAAATGAAGTGGATGTATCAGAAACTGCGCGCTGCAATTATTGAGTATCTAGCGTCGTGATTAAAAAGTTCGTATGTTCGTTTTCTGCGATTGGCTCGCTGCGGAATCGGGAGTCGAATCTATAATTGGCCTGGTACGAAGCACTTTCCAGCGTTCATCGGCGAGTTGTTCAGCGAGATTGGTGTACACTGAATCACGCCAATTGGCGACAAGGGTATCGGCATTTACTTTCATGCCTTTGAACATTGCATAGTTTCGGAGCACCAATCGTTTATGTTGCAGATAGGCATTGTTCGGTTTTTTGATATTCCATTTGGTCGGACTCGGCAATAGGCAAATTAAGTCGATGGCTTCTTCCTGTGTCAGATTTTTGACATCCTTTTTCAACCAATGTTTGGCCCCCTCGCGAATTCCAAAAATGCCATTATCGAATTGAGCTACATTCAAATAAATTTCCAAAATCCGGTCTTTGGTCAACCATTGTTCCATCGCTATGGTAATGAACGCCTCTCGCAACTTTCGACTCAATTCCTTATCCTTAGAGAGAAACAAGTTTTTGGCCACTTGTTGAGTAATCGTACTGGCTCCTCTAGCTTGTTTACCCGCTTGGTGATTGGCGACCAAGGCAAATTCAATCTGCTCCAAATCAAAGCCCTGATGTTCATAAAACTTGGCATCTTCCGCAATCAGAGCCACTTCTTGAATGACATTAGGAATAGAATCAAAAGGGATCCAGGACCATTTAATCAAGCTATCCTTTTTTGGAACCATGCCTTTCGCGATCAAGCTATCCGCCAAGTGGGTTCGCTCTGAATCCATAAATGCCGTTGAAGTTGGATTTTGAGTAGTGAGATTACGGATATCCCATAAAGAAAAATATTCTCCCACCCAGTGCCCTCCCCAAACCAATCCAACTAGAATGGCTCCAAGCGCAATTTGGTACACAGTCCAAACTGTAAGCCATAAGGTCTTTAGGATCAGGTAACAGAAATAGGCAATTCGCTTCAGGATTTTGACCCAACTCCCTGATTTTTTATCGATTACCATACTGTTTTTACTCGAGCGCTTCCCTGGTTAGGATTATGGGTAAATCGGATTTGTAATTTAGAAAGTTCAAACTAATATTCCATTATAAAGGGAATCCCAATACTATGACATTATTTCGTCCATGTATCGACCTTCATCAAGGAAAGGTAAAGCAAATTGTTGGAGGCACCTTGTCTGACACTGGACTCGGTTTGCAAACCAATTTTATCTCCGAACACGACAGTGCTTGGTTTGCCGATAAATACCGCCGTGATGGGTTGAGCGGGGGGCATATCATCATGTTAGGCGCTGGTAATGAAAAGCAGGCTTTGGCGGCACTGGAGGCCTTTCCTGGAGGGATGCAAATCGGTGGTGGCTTGAATGAGACCAACATTCTCCCCTATCTTGAGGCCGGCGCTAGCCATGTTATTATCACATCCTGGCTCTTTCCAAAAGGAATGTTGGATCTGCAAAGATTGGAACGAATTTCCATATTGGCGGGGCGTGCAAGGCTGGTCATCGACCTTAGCTGTCGTAAACGAGGAGCGGATTGGTTTGTTGCCATGAACCGTTGGCAAACTGTAACCGATGTGCGCATTGAGCCTCAATTGTTGGAACACCTAGCAGAGTACTGCGATGAATTTCTCATCCATGCCGCCGATGTCGAAGGTCGATGTGAAGGTTTAGATTGGGACTTGGTGGACCTGTTAAGTGCTCATGCCATGATACCGACTACCTATGCGGGCGGGGCGCGAGATATTCAGGACCTGGACCGGCTTGCGGAACAAAGTCGGGGTCGTTTGGATTTGTCGATTGGCAGCGCGCTGGATTTGTTTGGAGGGAATCTCGTACGATATTCAGATTGCGTCGCCTTCAACCAAAGACAAACCCCATCCTAAGGTACGGCTACAACCATGGCTGAGGATTCTGAAAATTCGGAACGGGAAAACCATTTAATCGTTCCACCCCGACCGGTGCTGGCCCATGGGCCTAGAAAAGAAGAGATTCTGGATTTATCGCTCTTACTGGCTTCCCAAGAAATCAAACATTGGATTGAATTTGATGGTCGGGAATTTTTTCTCTCCTTGGATCAAAACGACTTTGAGGCGGCCAGTGAACTGATACGCATTTACCAATCAGAAAACCGTGGATTTTTGGATCAACCGATTCAACTTGGACAGTTGCAACTTTATTTAGCACCCCTACTTTTTCTAGCTCTTCCTGCCGGAAGTTATTTCCTGGTTGAATCGCAGCCCTGGGCCGGGTGGTGGCATACACGAGGCAGTGCCGAAGCTCGAGCGATTTTATCGGGTGAATGGTGGAGATGTCTAACGGCCACCACCTTGCATGCGGACGACTTGCATTTGATCAGCAATTTGGTGTCTGGCTATTTTATCTTGAATCTTTTAAATCATCGCCTCGGTATTGGATCCATAATGTTACTCGCTTCCCTTGGAGGGGCAGCGGCCAATTTTGCAGTTGCTTGGATAACGGGTCCCCAGCATAATTCCATTGGATTCTCATCGGTGGTCTTTTGTGCGCTGGGAATACTGGGCTCAATAGAAACATTTTTCTTGCCGAGAAAAGGCGATCGAAGTTTACGCCGATTAAGCCCACTCATTGCCGCTTTGTTCATGGCCATTATGGTAGGCTTGGGAGAAAATGCCGATGTGAAAGTGCATTTTATAGGTTTTGGCATTGGCTCTTTGCTGGGTATTCTTTCTCAATTCTTTCCAAAAAAAACCATCCGACCTGCATGGCAAGCCGGATTTATCGGGTTCACATTTGGGCTGTATGCACTTGGTTGGGCCTTAGCCGCCCGTTCTTAAATTATTAGAGGGCGATGCGCTTTACTCCCTGAATTGTTCCCACTTGAATTTTCATCATATAAAGTCCCGAATGAATGCTGGAAACATCCACGGCCAGGATTTCCCGATCCGATTCCAGCACCCAACCACTCATGCGTTTTCCCATGAGATCGAAGAGTTCCACCTTGAGTTTCATTCCCTTCTGTAATCCTGGGATTCTCACCCGCAACAGGTTGCCATGGATTCGCTCCAATTGCCAAGCTGAAGGATCGGAAAGCGAACCCACTTGAGCGGCAATCGACGTGGCCCTGTTCCCATTGGGATCCTTTGGATTGCTAACCACATCCCCATTCGAATAATTGGGAATGACGCTTAAAAGGTCTGTGTTTGAAATACGCGGAACCCCTGTATCGGAATAGACCTCAGGGGTGGTCAGTGAATCTTTTTTCAGCGAGAGCAAGCTAGCCCATCGATCCACAAAGCCGTACACAGGTCCCAAGGGTAACTCCTGCTTCTCTGAAAAAGGTAGGTCTGAACCTGCCCAAAGTATTGCAACGGCCGTGTCACTTGGCTTTTCCAAAGTAGTCGGTACGGTTTGAGTTGTTCCGATTGCTTTTCCGGTTTTATCATAGGCTTCCCATTCTAGAGTATCGTTCCATTTCTCATCGGATTTTCCGTGGAAGGTAAGCGAACCACAAGTGATATTGAGGCCGCCGGTACAAGCGATATCGAAGTCATAGGATTTTTTGGCGTTTCGAACTACAACATTCAGATTCAAATCGGGTAGCCCCGGAAATTCACCCCATGGAGTTGAAACGGTCAGGCCACGATAGGCATGCGTTCGGTGAGCATCAAAATAATCCAAACCTGCTTGGCTAAAACCAATTCCGGGCAAATTTGCCAGGGTTATGGGCTCATCGGCGAAAAGTTTATCCATCTCGGTATTCATATCGGATTCATCCGTTAGATAATCGTCTCCGGCGGAGACAACTAATAGATGTCTAATGACGCCAGTTTCTGGAGAGTACATCGTTTTGACAATTTTCAGATTATTCAGGAAGCGAGCTTTACTGGCATTGATACCGGCAGTCAGAGATTGGCCATTTTGGGTCCGTAACACTTTGATTCCCCGCGCAAATCCTTCGACATATCCCCCTTGTAATTGCTGTAAGTAATCGATTGCTTGAGCATAGGACGAGTCTTGTTTTGAGCCCGGTTTAAATACATGGGGCAAGGATTTCGAATCGTCATGCAGCATGCCAAGCTTAGTTCCTGCACCACCCATTTGTTGGTATAAATTAAGTAACATGGCCGCTTGACTTTGAGCTTGATAAACATAACCTGTTACTTCATTTCCCCAGGGTTGTTTAATGATCCAAGTTCCGGGATTATGCCATTTCCATAAGACAACGATTTCGACGCGCTGTTGCAGGCCTCTAAGTACCTCGTCAGTTACCGTAGCATACAGGTTTAAATAATTACCCGCCATTGTCCCACTGGGGAAAGAAGTTTTAACCGTCACTTGGCGAAGTGGATCAATTGGAATAATGCGAAGGCCAGAAGAGGATTGATTTCGGTACAAACCTTTGGAGGTACGGAACCAGTTATTTTCATAAATATTTTGAGGTGCGAGTTCGCTTGTTGTCAACAGCTTTGTTCTGGGAAGAACCATTTCTGATCGGGTATCTGAGCCTTTTACGAAAATGACCTTGGACACTTGTCCGCCATTTTCAAAGGTGACGGGGATTTGAGCTCCCGAGCTTGAAAATAAAGGAGCAATGGCTGCTTGCAAATTCATTTCAATGCCATCAACGCCGATGGTAGGAGGCAATTGGTAACGCAGACGAAGATGTCGCGCCCTTCCGGGCTCAGAGGGGTATATCCGAAAACGATAGGTATCCTTGCTTAAGGCTTCTAATATGAGTGGATCATGGGGTGCTGGTGGGGGCGCGGAATTTCGTTCCACAAACGATTCATAGGCACTATCCGCTTTGACTCGATCGAGCAGTTTTCCTTCTAAGACTCGACTTCCATCCCATAATAATGCGCCTGTAATGGCCGCGCCAGAAGGCAAAGTAAAATTCCCTTCTATCTCCAAGGTCTTGGAATCATTGCCTGCTATCATGGTGCCTGCGGGTGCAATCTCAGCATCCTCCTCAACATCAAGGTAGGCCTGAAATACCTTCACCTTTAAACTTCCACGAGTTAGATCACATTCTCCCGTTTGATAGCCTCCATTAGTGGAGTGGGTGGTCTGCCAGGTGACCTGACCAAATGGCACCGTGATTCCCAGACCTATCATCAGTGGCAGAATTGTTTTGGACATGCGCATCGGGATCCCCTTGGTTATGAAAAGGAAAGGGTAATGCAAAAGGCATGCCCAAACCTAGAATGGTTTATTTATGCAATATGATGAAATGGAAAGGGGATTTGGAAACTTGGAGGTGTCCGTTGACCATCAAAAATTGATCGATGGTCGAGGGATCCGTTAGGTGAAATGGAGGACTAGGGAAAAATTAGTCGAGCAGATGCCCGTGCATGATCAAATGATCCACTTTGAATTGCTTGACTAATATGGCCACCCGCATCCACATCCCATTGCGTTCTTGGCGCCAAAATTTAGCTCTGGGATCCGCATCGACATCAGGATGTATTTCATCCCGACGTGGAAGTGGGTGCATAATGACGGCATGAGGCTTCATCGACTTGAGATGCTCGGTACCCAACTTAAAGGCAGAGATGTCCACGGATTTAGACTCTCCTTTTTTGTCATGCTCATCTTGAATACGAGTGATGTAAATGGCATCGAGCTCAGGCAATACGGAACGCAAATCCTGGGTTTCGACAAATTTCACATTGTGATGTTGCAAATGCAGCTTAATGTCTTCTTCCATTTTGAAATCATCGGGGGCAATGAAAATCAATTTGACATTGCGGTAGTTCTTCATGAGATAGCAAAGGGAACGCACGGTACGACCTCGTTTCAAATCCCCCATCATTCCCAAGGTTTTCCCGTCTATGCCACCCAGATCTTTGAAACTTCGCTCCAGGGTGTAAATATCCAAGAGCGCCTGGGTTGGATGTTGATCTCGCCCACTGCCTGCATTGATAATGGGAACACGACGTTGGATATGGTCAAAAAGATCCGCTGCGGACTCCGCCAGGCCCTCTTCCTTGGTGCGCATGACAACAACGTCAACGTAAGAAGAAAAGGTCCTCAAGCTGTCCAGTAGACTCTCCCCTTTCACTTCCGAAGACGTGGACGCATCCCGAATTTCACTGGTCTGGATGCCAAGAATTTGGCAAGCATTATTGAAAGACAAAAACGTTCGCGTCGAGGGTTGGGTAAAATAAAGCATCGCACGTTTATGGGCTAAAAGACTGCGGAGATATAGCAGTCCCTCCTTGGTTTTGGCGAATTTACGAATGGCGGTGGTCAATTCGCAAAGTTCGTCCAAAATGGATCGATCGAATTGTTGGGTTTTTAGGATATGGAAAAATTCGAGTTTCGGTTGTCGTTCCATGCGTCTCCAATATCCCGGAAAAACCCGGGGTCAAGCCCATGGGACTAGCCCAGGGATGGGAGAGAAATGTAATCAGAATCGAAGCGATTCGGGATGGCAAACCACAAGCAGTTATTTTTCTGAGGTGTAGCTACCTAAGTTGATTTTTGAAAAGCCTTTACCATCAAAGGTTAATTGAATTCGGGTTTCAGATTTCCCCTCCACCTCAACGGTTTCCAAATGCACGGGCCTATCCCAAAGAGTGAAGACTTGCCTAAGTGTTTGTCGAGCATATTCTTCCTCTAAGGTGAGGCCATCGTAGAAGTGATGCAGATACAACTCACGCTTTCCCCCATAGTCGCCATCTAAAACTTTAATTAGGGGAATACCGGAATGTGCAAAAGATCGAACCACTAAATCTTTGATGACATGCCAATTGGTCTCTTCAACGGTTAGCTCTTCCACGTTGCCTTGTTGTTTAGTGCCGTAAATATAGAGTTCGGCGTCTTCTACGATTTGTTTGTTCAAAAACTCATCCAGGAAAAACCAATCCATATGGGTGCGGCGAACTTCAAAAATCTTTTCCATTCCCTTGCCAACATGAGTATCAATGTCCCACTTGTTCGGAGATTCGCTGCGCTCCCATTCAGGTCCGAATTGCCCGGCATTGTATCGTTTCTCGATATTGTTAAAGGCTTTGACTCCAAGCAAATACGGGTTCATTCCATAAGGGTTACTGGCGAGGACTCGGGCATTGTACAAATTATAAAACCCATGTTCCTCAGGTGTGAGAAAGCCATCCTGGAATAGGCGTGACATAATGCGCATATGCCAAAATGAAGCCCATCCCTCATTCATGACCTTGGTTTTACGTTGCGGCATGAAGTATTTTGATTGTTCGCGAATGACATTGAGAATATCCAATTCCCATTCCTCATACCCGCGAGGGGAATGCCGCATTATAAAACCCATTAAATCCTGATCAGGCTCCGCGGGGATTTTCCTTTTGATTTTACGAGATTCCTCGCGCTTTTCCTCAAAGGTTTTATGCGTCAGTTGCCCATTATAATCAAAGAGATCTCCAAAGGGAGCGGGTTGGATGACTCTCTTTTCAGTTGGTGAGTCAGCGTCCGTAGTTTTCTGAAAGAGGTCTGAGTCGATATGCATTTGAATGGCCTGGGCTGCGTCAATGAGTCGTTCCACTTCCGCGATTCCATAATCCTCCTCGTATTTTCTTAAACGACCGGCCGATTCGCTCGCTGAAGTCAGCATGTCCCTGCGAGTTTGCCCGAAATAAATATTGTTCTTCATGAAATCGTTATGGCCATACACATGGGCCATCACCAAAACCTGAATAGGATACGGATTGGTGCGCATGAGAAAAGCGCGGGAAGGATTGGAGTTGAGGAC
>JAYVCH010000247.1:0-3664 GCA_043750055.1 Fibrobacteria bacterium | reverse complement strand
GCTCCTTCTTTATGGGAAAGAGGAAGAGATCTAATCCAACCAACAGTTTTCCTGCCACTAGTTTAGGAGGAATGATAGACAGTAAGGGATAGGGAATTTTTTCAGAAGAGACTATGCCGTTACTTTGATAAGTGGTATCCACTGCCCCATTAGGGCTAAGGACTAGAGTTGGGAATACGCTATGTCCGGCATCATCACGATTAAACAGGCTTTGGATTCCATGCGTAGCCCGGAAAGTAATGGATGTAGAGTTTTTTTTCAGAAGGTGGGGCAGCCTTTGGGAAAGCGTTGTGTCTAACTTTCCAGTAACGGGATCACGGAAATTATTCGGTTCAATCTTGGTAGTGGAACTCAAATAAAAGTTGGTTTGAAGAGAGTCCGTCGCGGCGAAAAGAGTGAGAACACCGGGCGGAAGCCTGGTGTTGATGGTTTTGGATTGTCCTACTTGAACATACTGGGTATCGTTGAAGGTCGTGTCCTTGGAGTATTTGATTATGACCTGTCGCAAATTAGGATCCCTACCGATTTTATCTCGGTAGAGGGCAAAAACCGTGTCTCTGATTTTATCTGAAGCCTCATTTTCCATGGTATAAAACAAAAGGGTTTTTCCACCAATTTTTGTGGTTTTGACGGTAAACGTCCCCACAGGGACATCGGGTAAAATCGAATCGAGATCCGATTGGACTTTTAGATCAAGAGGATATCCGCCTTCCAATGTTGTGGTGGAGTCTAAGGGTAATGAGATTTCTGCGAAGGGCACAAAATAGGTGAGATCGAACAATCCACTTTTATTGGCAACTGGCGGATTAATATGCATTCGAATCAAGGCAGCATTGACGCTATCTAACAGACGCGCTCGATTTAAAATCAAATGCAATCCGCGGGCCTTACTCGGAATCATAGCAAGTTTTGAACCACTATACTCTAGGGTATAATTGACCCCAAAAGAATTTGAAAAAGTCAAAGGAGAAACTTTTTGTTTTTTCGTTGCCGACTTAGGCTCAGAGGAAGACCCAAAAATCAATCCGGGCCCATAGATAGAAGTGGCTGTACCATTTAGGCGTAACATTGCCAACTGGGAATTAACCGAGTCAACAATCGGAGTCAGTTGCATTTGAATCAACCATTTTGTGGAAAGCGAGTTAGCCTTCAGGAACTTCAAAAGGTGCGGAATATTTTTGTTTTGAAACTGATCTAAATTATACGCAGACCTGATTTTAAGCTGAATGGTGTCGAGAACCGTATGGAGAGGCAGTAAGGAATCAGGATCCATTCGGCCTAAGAAACGATGATTGTAGAGATTAAGTGTATCTGTTCTTTGTGGTGAGGTCATGATGGCTAAACCGGCCGAGTCCCTATCAGGAATGGCCCAGGTTTTCACCTCGAATGCGAGGCTGTCTTTGAATGATGTCGTGTCAGCCTTACCTGTGTCTGGCTTGCTCAGGGAATCGCCCACAGATTGGAATAGTGCCAAACGACCCAGGCTGGTATTTTGGGTGGCGCAAACGGAAAGGCGCAACGCAGAGCTGAGGCTATCATTGAGACTATCTAGGAGGGTTGTATCGGCGATGTCAAAAGCCAATCGAACTTGAGCCTTAAATGGCCCGGATATTCCAGCCATTAACACAGACTCGCCCAAATGGGAGGGCTCTTCGTCCTGGGTCCAGATACTATCCACTGGAAAAACAGGTAACTTCACATGGTAATAGGGATTGTCGAGCAGGATGCCATTCCCGGTGAGTAATTCGCCGCCGGTGTGATTGGGTCCATCGGAAATACAAGAGGCTATGATAACGGATATCGATATGATTCCGCTGCATTTGACCCCGAAATTTAAATAACACTTCAGATCAAAAATTGACTTCAAACCCATTGGGGAACTCTACCCTTCCAGTTGTTCCCTGATAAAGAGAGAACGGGCTCAAAATATAAAATTTCCTACATTTGAAGTATGAGTTTCAAAGCATGTTTCAAGGGATCGCAAACCGGCAATACTTATCCACTCGACCAGGTTGTTTACCGGGATTTCGATGGTGGCCTTCTTGAGGTGGACCATGATATGGAACAGTTACGCACCCGTAGCGCCTCAGAGTGGAAGGCGCTTTTTGAATCTCGATGCGGAAGTCATGCCTGGCCGTACGCCTCTGGAGTATGGGGAAAAAAGGAATGGGTGCTTCCTGGTATTGCAGATGAATCCATCATTTCCCTAAACGAAGGGTGGACCAATCTTTTCTATGCTCAAAGGCTGGGCAGTCATCTGGGATTGGATGATCTTTGGGTCAAACTCTGTGGAAACAGCCATACCGGTTCCTTTAAGGATTTGGGGATGACGGTGTTGGTTTCCCAAGTAAACCATATGCGAAAGCATGGTGTACCCATCAAAGCCGTGGCCTGTGCCTCAACTGGTGACACCTCTGCGGCTCTAGCAGCTTATTGCGCGGCAGGGGGAATTCCATCCGTGGTTTTCCTACCGGGAAACAAAATCAGTGTGGCACAATTGATTCAGCCTATATCTCATGGCTCAATCGTCGTTTCCCTGGATACCGATTTTGATGGATGCATGAAAATTGTCCAAGAAATTACCCAAGATAAAAGTCTATATCTAGCCAACTCGATGAATTCGTTGCGAATCGAAGGGCAAAAGACCATTAGTATTGAGATTTGCCAACAATTCGGCTGGGAAGTTCCCGATGTCATTATCATCCCAGGTGGAAATCTGGGTAATGTTTCTGCATTGGGCCGAGGCTTTGACATGATGTTGGACTTGGGACTTATTGATAAAAAACCACGTTTGGTTGTGGCGCAAGCGGCCAATGCCAATCCCCTTTATAAAGCATACAAAAATGGGTACCGTAATTTTGAGGCGGTAATGGCTCAGAAGACCGAAGCCTCGGCTATTCAAATCGGAAATCCCGTCAGCTATGAACGGGCTGTTAAAGTATTGAAAAAATATTCAGGCCAAGTCTATCAAGTTACGGAAGAGCAATTAGCCAATGCGGCCCACCTAGCGGATAGGACCGGTTTATATTGCGATCCCCATACTGGCGTTGCCATGGGTGCTTTGATTCAAATGGTGGAAGACAAATCTGTTTCTCGTAAAGACAGGATTGTGGTGATCTCAACAGCGCATGGCCTGAAGTTTTCAGAGTTCAAAACGCGTTATCACAAAGAAGAGCTTAGCGGGGTTCATTCCAAATACGCAAACCCAATTTCGGAATGTTCAGCTGATACTGAAAAGGTCCGGGCCGTTTTGGAAAAGCGTTTTAAAGAATTGGTTTAGGGCTTATCCTTTTTCAGTAAAGCAAGCAGTTCCGGAACCATATCAATCGCTTTCCCAAAAACATCCTTCTCACGCGTCAAGCTCATTAACTTGGCACTGCCATCGGCCACAACAATGAAGGCAATGGGTTCTACACTGACACCACCGCCCGAACCTGTCATTTCCGATTTACCTGTATTGGAACCAAGTCCAAATCCCATTGAAATTTTAGAGACTGGAATTAGGGTGCAATTGTCCACAATAATGGGCTTACCAATGATGGTATCAGTTTGGGCGATATTACGCAGCTTCTCTAGGATGACGGATGCAATATTGTCGATGCTCATGCCTCAGAATATAGGTATTAGAGCCGACTGGACAAATAAATTTTTTCTAAAAGTGGCC
>JAYVCH010000246.1:0-12300 GCA_043750055.1 Fibrobacteria bacterium | reverse complement strand
GTATCGGTAACTTCGGTTTGCCAAATGGGAATCAACACTTCAGTTTGGTCTTGGGTCTCCAGGGAATAGATGAACACTTTGTAGGTATTGGCAAAAGTGGTTCCCGATTTCGACGCGTTCCATTTGAATTGAACCAAGCTATCGCGCGGCGATGCGAGAAGAACATTGGCGGAAGGTTGCAAGTTTTTCGGCTTGGATAGGGGGGTGGCCGCTGACTTGATTGTGAAAAGTTTAAGACCCTGGGCTTTGGCGGAGGTGGCCAACGCGCTGCGACCATCATAATTGTTGAGGATGACCAAGTTGTAGGGGACATTGGGAGATAATGGGGGAGCGGGTACTTTGGAAAAATTCCCCGAAGGGTCCGGTGTCCCGTATGCAATCGAAGTCTTGGTTGTGATTGCTTGCCAAATCACGCTGGCCCCGGAAACGGTTCCCTTTTCGGGATCGATATTCAAGGCTTGATCCGATAATAACAAATGATACGCAGGTACGCCCGGCACCGGCGTCCAGGTGATATTGGGGCTTGCGGAAACCTCCTCCGCCTTGGGAGTCAGGATGGAAGCGGATTGTCGGGCACTGACCCATACGGGTAACTCCGGAGTGACGTATTTCCCATCTTCACAACTGACGACCAGGAAATGGGTACCCAAACCCAGTTTTGGATTTCCGGATGAATCGATATCGGCTGGTTTAAAGGTCAATACAACAGAAGTCGAATCATTGGAAGCACTAGCAAGCGAGGTAAGGGTGAGCGTATGTCCGGCGAGGCTATCCCCTTTTGCAATTGGGGAATGAAAAATCTGACATGGCTTGGGGGCTTTGCTTCCCGGTGGGAAAACGGTGACAGATAATTGTAAGAGAGAATCGGGCGCGACTTCGCCTTGCGGCGCTTTTAGAAAAATCAAATTCGGAGCTGCGCTCAAACTGAGTCTCATGCAAACCACCAAGCCTACCAGAATCCACTTTGTGGTTTTCTTAAAATGCATAACTCAACCCTGATCGAACCGATGGAAGAGGAGTGACAAAAAAATCGGTGGAAAAAATCAGCGGATCACCCCAGGTAAATCCAAAGTCAAGTATGGGGATAAGTGGATCATTATCCCACTCCAAGGGTGAGAGGCCTGAAAACAAATTGGATTCACCGCGATACCCTAAATTGAGAGTGTGCGCACCCACATTCCCATGGAACCATCCAAACGTTCCGCTTAAACAAAAGACTTGATCAGGAAAAAGATCCAAGTCGACAAAACCGTGCGTGGCCAAAGATTCGCTGTCGACGGGCACGGCCACGATGGAGGGTCCTTTAGACTTATTCGCTTTCTGCGCATGGATGGAAACTTGACCAAAAACCTTGGTGTAACTTAATGCAAGGTGATCTTTCCAAAGATCCACCGACAAGGTGTGGGACTGTGGCAGCGTGAGGAGCAGAGGCTCGCGGATATGAATGGATTTATGCCCTGTCTCTCCATCTAATAGGCGTCGAAGATTATCTGAAGTCAGAAAAGAGTCCGGTTCCGTGAATCGGGGCTGAAAGGTTTCGGGATCGATAAAATACGGAACGCTATAGGTTACATCTAAATGGCCAGACGCCAAAAGGCGTGCGCCCATTCGTGAGACTAATCTCACACGGCCTAATCCAATTCCCATTTCCGGACTCCAGGTGGAACCCTCATAGGCTCCATTTGCAGTTCCATAGACCTTGGATTCAGGATACTCAACTAGAAAAGAAGTGTTACCTCCATCACCGCCCACCGTCATTCTGCCTGTGAGGTCGGGTCGCAAATCTCCAGAGGTACGGGCCCCGAAAATATGTTTGTGAATTTGAAAAGCCAAGGTGATAAAAGACGAGGGTTGATAGGCATATCCGAAAGTGAATGAACGCCAGGCCATTTCAAAAAGCAAGGGCATGTGGATGCTGCCTTTGAGAAGTACCGCGCCAGTTGTGCCCAAGGCAGTGTCGATGTTGAATCGGGTGTCTCCTAAGGCCCCGGAAACACTGAGACTGGCATTCTCCCGTGCTGCGAAAAAGACTATTCCTCCCAGCATAGGTGCGGATACATCGATATGCGCATTAAGGTCCTGCGAGATGCGCCCGAAGAGTTCCGGCATGACCACGGAGGAGTCGGCTACCGATCCAATGAATCGTTGTAATTGTGCGGATGCGTTGAGCGGCAAGTTCAAACTCGTTTCGGCTTTACCGTGGTCAAAGGGTCGAGTGAGTGGGGATTTCAGGAATTCATAGGAAAAGGCTCCGCTCAATTCCGCATCCGCCCGCCCGATTAATAAAAGAGGCTGTGAATAAGCCTGCCCAATGACCAATCCTAAAGCAAGAGCGAGGCTCTGCCATAAACATGTGAATTCCACAAAGGCAGTTTATCATTAGAGAGGGTAGGGACGCCAACCGCACTTGGAAGCGGTGTCTTGGTCAGAGGCGACGATTCAAGGGCGTGGACTCTCATTCCACTTACGCTTGAAGATTTAGAAGGGTTCTGCCGACTCGAGGGTCAGCAGAACCCTATGATTCACTCGGCAAGGAGCCGGGAGTCGATTGATTCAGGTGACGCTTCGGTTTGCATTTCCGACAGCACTTCGGTCAGTTCCGGGACATCCCGAATCTGGGTCTTCATGTCGGCCGAGAATCGGAACAGCGCCACCTTTCTCCGACCGAGGGGGCAAATTTCCCCGGTTCGAGGGTTCCGGGCCGGCCGTGGCTTCCGTACCTTGGCGTAAAAGGTGCCGAATCCACGGATTTCGATGGTCTTCTCCTGAGTCAAGTATTCGCCTACAAGCCGCATAAACTGCTCGGCGACTTCCTTGATCTCTAATTGGGGATGGCCGCTCGATTTCGAGGCTTCCTGAACCAGATCCTGCTTGGTTATATTCTTCAAATTAACCTCCTCAACCGCTAGATATTGTGGTTAACAGCCTGAAGATAACAATGGAAGGTGTATAGTTGCAAGCCAAAAAATCTGATTTTTAAAAAAGATTTTTTTAGGCGCGAGCGTTAAAAGGGATGCTAAGAGCGGGCACTGAGTTGGCGATCGATCAAATATGAAGTATAAAGTTTAGAGGTCCTGTACTACCGCATTCATCGAGGCCATGCTTTGCGGAAGTCGATGATCGGGTCCATACACAATAATTTTAGAGCACACTCCTTCGCAATCATTGCGACTGCCGTAGAATACGATCGTCCTTCCGGACATGTCGACTTCCACCGCGCAACGAAATGCATTTTCTCGTGAAAGTTTACAAGCGGAGGTTAGCATCTCAACGACATAATCGTAAGTGTGTTCCTCATCATTGAAAAGCACGACTTTCCAGCTAAGGGCGGGCTTCACCAGGGTTTCCGTTTCCGATTGCCCTGCTTCTTTGGGTAAACTATTATTTGGATCGGTCATTTTTCCATAACCTTGCCCCAAAAATACTCCCAAGCTACCTGCTGTTCCCCAACCACGAAGGTATGCCTGCGGCGGAAAGTATTGTCGAGATACTCGTTGATGGTCTCAATAGTCTGTCTCAAGAAAAAAGCCTGGCGACTTTGGATAAAAACAAGATCATCGAAAGTATGACTTGGGATGTAAACTTCAAGAGGATTGAAATGTTCGCCCTCTTGTACGCTGGAAAGCACCACGCGCAAGTAGCGCGAAAAAAAAGCGTCGACCAATTGTCGATTCTCTTCTTCATGATCTCCCATCAATTTTTCAAACAGACGTTCTCCCGCCTGGGAGCTCTTAAGAAGCTGTACAAACAGGCCCAAAGCGGAGTCGTCCACTTTTTCGGAAAGCAACAGCAATTCATGGGAGTTGAGCTGGTTGAGATCTTCAGGCTTATGAAACCCATGACCCTCTGCCAGGCCTGAAAGGTAGATCAACATCATTTTCTCGTAGTCTTCGGAGAGCATCAGGGCTTTATGTCCTAAGCCAAAGGGCTTGACAGGTTTGAGCATCCTCGCACATCTGCTAATATAATTTAAAGTCCCGCTATCAAACGCTTGAACGATTTTCCTCGTTCCTTATAATTTTCAAACATTCCAAAAGATGCACAAGCGGGAGAAAGGGCTATGCATCCAGTCTTGACCTGAGAACGGAGGAATTCCACCGCCTCCTCTAAACTATCGGACTTTTTAAGCGAGCGACCGGAAAGGGAAAGGGAGGACAAAAATCCGACCCTTTGCAATTCGCTCTGTAGCTTTTCCGCCGTTTGCCCAATAAGGGCAATGGCTTTGACATGTGAGGCCGAGGCAATCTGCTTGGTCAAACCAGAAAAGTCTGCCTGTTTGTCGGAACCGCCGAGAATCAGACCGAGCGGCGTCTTGGCCAGCGCTGCAATCGCTCCTATCGTGGCATCGGGACGGGTGGCGTAGGAATCATTGTAAAAGGATACGCCCTCTAGTTCGCGGACAAATTCCAAACGGTGCTCAAGCCCATTGAACGCTGCCGCGGCCGCTAGCACATGGTTTGGTTTTGCGCCTAATTCCAAAGCTAAAACTCCGGCGGCGGCGAGGTTTTCGAGATTGAATTCGCCTGTCAGGCGCGTGGCGGAAAGAGGTAGGCTGAATCCCCATTTGGAAAATGTGACTTCAGAACCAGAAATAAAGATGTCCGAGTTCTCGCCAAAGGGGATTTTTTTTCCTTTACTCTTTGATGCTATCCAAGCGCTTCCTTCGGTATCGGCGCAGTAAGTCAAGGTGTCCTCGGCAGTTTGAGTCGCCACCAGATTGGATTTGTGAAGCCAGTACTCGTCTCGATGCAAATGCCAATCGAGATGTTCCGATGTGGTTTTTAGAACCGCAGCGAAACGCGGGCTTTTTGGCAACGTCGATAATTGGAAGCTCGACAATTCAAGAATTAATTTTTCACCAAGCGGTAGGCTTGAGGCCAAATCCAACGCAGGGATGCCGATATTTCCACCCAAGGCCGCGGGGATTCCCGCTTCAGTGAGCATGGCCGAAAGAAGCGAACAGCATGTCCCTTTGCCCAAGGTCCCGGTAACTCCAATGATACGGTCATGACCGGCCAGAGAAAAGGCCAGGCCGGTCTGGGATGTCAATGTCCCGCCTTTGCGAATAAACTCTGCAATTTCCGGAAGGTCCGGTCGCACTCCTGCTGAGCGAAAGAGGGTGCGTAGAGTGGCTATACCATTCACATATCCTTCGCCAAATTTTAGACGTGGGTCGAGGTTTGAAGGGCGTTTTCGGTCTAAAACAGTGATATCGGTAAAACCGCGTTGGAGTAAATAATTACAAGTGCTGATACCTTCTACGCCATAACCCAAAACTCCGATGGGTTCTTGAATTATCGGGTCAGCCTGTTCCAAAATCATGTGTATACGCCTTTTCGTGACCAAGTAGCCACTTGGAGCCTCAAAATAGCAACCCCAGCGTCTTGGAGTCCCCTATCCCAAATTTTATATTCCTGTTCGCTTAAATAGAGTAATGAGTGTTGTCCTGAAAAAGGAGCTCGGATGAAGAGCGATTTATTGATGCTGACATTGATGTATTCTGTAGCTTGTGCGGCTTTCATTGGGGCCATTAATTCCCGTGGACCTGTGCGTGTGGCCATTTCTTATTTCCTAGCCATCCTGACTCTTTGCGCGGCGGTATACCATACCAGCCAAGCGTTGTCCAGCATCTCTTTATCCTCCCAATCCGAAGACGCGGTTGTTGTCCTTCCTCCACCGCCAAGCGAGCCATCACCCGCTCCCACGCCTGTCGCTCAACCTCGACCATCTGATTCGACCGCCATCACGGCTTCCAAAAGTGACGCCGATTTGAATCAAACCAAGCTGGAGTTGCTTGGAGTGTTACAAACAGTACAACGGATTTCAAAAAATATTTCGTCTTTGAATCTGGGAGCGGTCGCGGATATTTCCGATGAAGAATACGAATCACTTCAGAACAAAACCCTGAACTACTTGAGCGAATCCAGAAAAGCGAAGGAAAAGCTGCTGTCGTTCGCCTCAACGGCCCATGGTCCCTTAAAATTGGCTTTCGATGATCTTTCCGGTGGCGTAAATGATTTGGTTACCGCTGCCACAAATGCGGAACGCTTTTTCAAGTCGGAAAATGATTCGGAGGAGAAGGCGCGTTTAGCGGCCTTTCGCCACGGCATTCAAACAGCCAATGCTCAATTCAAAAAAGCCGGTAGTGAGTTGGGTTCCGAGAATTCCCCGGAGTGATCTTTCGCCCGCATTGCGGGCATACTAGGAGTGCAGGATGTCCGTTGTTCCAGAAAACTTGCAGTATACCAAGGACCATGAATGGGCGAAAGTGGAAAACACCGTTGCCACCATCGGTGTCACCGATCACGCGCAAAGGGAGTTGGGCGACATCGTTTTCGTCGAATTACCAAAGGTTGGCGCAAAGGTTCAAGCGGGTGAAAGCTTCGGTACTATTGAAGCCGTCAAGACCGTGGCCGAGCTTTACTCACCGGTAACCGGTACTATACTGGAAGTCAATGGCTCCCTGGCATCGGATGCCGGAGTGATTAATCAAGATCCTTATGGAACGGGTTGGATCATCAAAATCAACATTGAAAAACCAAGCGATGAACTCATGGATGCGGCCTCCTACAAAGCCTTAATCTGATTTTTTGAGAATCCAAATTACGGAATCTAAAAAACGGAGCATAAAAAAACGGTCTGAAAAAACCGGAACCTAAACGTTCCGGTTTTTGCTTTTCTACCTGGTGAATCAACCCTCAGGCGTAGGCTTCCACAGGCGGACATGAACAAACCAAATTCCGGTCCCCGAACGCAGAATTAATGCGTCCCACCGCAGGCCAAAATTTGTTTGCCTTGACCCAAGCTAAGGGAAAGACCGCTTGTTCGCGAGTATAGGGGTGCTTCCATTCTCCTGCCAACGCATGTTCGGCCGTGTGAGGCGCATTCTTTAGGACATTGTCTGATTTGTCAGCATCGTGTTTTTCGAGTTCAGCAATTTCCTTGCGAATCGAAATGAGAGCCTCACAGAAACGATCCATCTCCGTTTTGGATTCACTTTCCGTAGGTTCAATCATTAAAGTCCCCGCTACCGGAAAAGACACGGTGGGAGCGTGGAACCCATAATCCATCAGGCGTTTCGCGATGTCTTCGACTTCGATTCCAACTGAGGATTTAAACTTTCGGCAGTCGAGAATCATTTCATGGGCCACGGTCCCGTTTTTGCCCACGTACAGAATTGGATAATGGTCGGCGAGTCGAGTCTTCATGTAGTTGGCATTGAGAATCGCAACTTGGGTGGCGCGAGTGAGATTGGCTCCTCCCATCATGCGAATATAAGCCCAAGAAATAGTGAGAATGCTGGCGCTGCCCCAAGGTCCTGCGGAAATCGCCGTGATCGCTTTTGTACCTCCGGTTTTCACTACGGCATGACCGGGAAGGAACGGTGCGAGATGGGTCGCGACGCAAATGGGTCCAACACCGGGACCACCGCCACCATGGGGAATGCAAAAGGTTTTGTGCAAATTGAGATGGCAAACGTCCACACCAACCGAACCCGGACTGCAAAGACCAACCTGCGCATTCATATTCGCGCCGTCCATATATACTTGGCCACCCTTGGCATGCACGAGGGCGCAGACATCTTTGATGCCTTCTTCAAACACGCCATGGGTTGAGGGATAGGTCACCATCAGGCAAGACAGATTTGCTTTGTTTGCTTCGGCATGAAGTTTCAAATCTGCGAGGTCGATATTACCCATGCTATCGCATTGGGTTACTATCACCTTGAGTCCAGCCATAATCGCGCTGGCGGGATTGGTTCCATGCGCCGAAGCGGGAATAAGACAGACATTACGATGGGATTCACCGCGGCTTTTGTGAAAAGCTCGGATGGCCATGAGCCCCGCATACTCCCCTTGCGAACCGGCATTGGGCTGTAAGGAAATACCTGGCAATCCGGTTATGGCGGCGAGATCGCGTTCTAAATCATTGAACAGGCGACGATAACCCTGGCATTGATCTTCGGGTGCAAAGGGATGCATCCGACCGAATTCAGGCCAAGTCAACGGCACCATTTCTGCCGTAGCATTGAGTTTCATCGTGCAAGAACCCAGCGCTATCATAGACGTGTTGAGCGCCAAATCCTTGTTCTCCAAAGATTTAATATAACGCAGCATTTCGGTTTCACTACGGTGAGTGTTGAACACAGGATGAGTGAGAATGGGCGCTTTTCTAATCAGAGCCGAGGGCCAGCCGAGAGTCAGGCCTTTAGACCAAAGGGTTACCGAGCCAGTTCGCGGTGTTTGCTTGCCGAGGGCCTGTGCAAAAAGGGCCGCTATTTCGGCAATGTCTTTTGGGGTAGAAGTTTCATCTAAGGAAATGCCAATCGAGCCATCGGTGTGATAGCGAAAATTGCGACCACCGACCAGCGCAAGCGCGCGAACTTTCGCCACGGTTCCAGCATCGGAAACGCCTAATCGAAGCGTGTCGAAATAAGCATTATTTTCTTGCAGGCATCCCAGCGAGAGTAAACCTTTTTCGAGAGCTCGTGTCAAAGCATGAACGCGCGAAGCGATGGACTTGAGGCCTTGCGGGCCATGATAGACCGCATAGAAACCGGCCATTACCGCGAGCAAAACCTGCGAGGTGCAAATGTTACTGGTGGCCTTGTCCCTGCGGATATGTTGTTCCCGTGTCTGCAGTGACATTCGGTAAGCACGATGTCCTTGCGCGTCTTGAGAAACACCAATGATACGTCCGGGCATGTAGCGCTTGAACTCTTCGCGTGCTGTGAAGAAGGCCGCATGCGGCCCGCCGAAACCCATGGGTACTCCGAATCGTTGTGCGGAACCGACAACCACATCGGCCCCAAAGGAACCGGGTGATTCGAGTAAGACCAAGGCGAGTGGATCGGTTGCGATCACAATCTTGATATTGGCGGCATGGGCTTTTTCACAAAGTCCACGATAATCGCGGACCTCGCCAAAGGTGTCGGGATATTGGAACATGGCCCCAAATAATCCTGTGCCGGTTTCTCCCTCAAGCAGGGGAGCTTCATCGCCCACGACCAGTTCGATGCCGAGCGGTTCGGACCGGGTGCGTAATACATCGAGGGTTTGTGGATGGAGATTCTTGGAAGCGAAAAAAGTTTTGGCGCTGTCTTTTTCTCTTACGGCATACAGCATGGTCATGGCTTCGGCGGCGGCGGTGCCTTCGTCAAGCAGGGAGGCATTGGCGATTTCCATGCCGGTCAAATCCAAGACCAGGGTTTGGAAGTTTATCAAGGCTTCGAGGCGGCCCTGTGCGATTTCGGCTTGATAGGGCGTGTAGGCCGTGTACCAACCTGGATTTTCTAAGACATTTCTTTGGATGACACCGGGCACAACGCAGTCATAATACCCTGTACCGATATGGGATTTGAGAATTTTGTTTTCCAATGCTAAAGCACGAGCTTGCTGCAAGAATTGATGTTCATTTTCCCATGCAGGAAGCGTAAGTGGCTGGGCCAATCGAATGGAAGCGGGAACAGTTTTTCGTGTCAAATCGTCCAGACTTTCTGATCCAATCGCCTTCAGCATTTCCTTAATTTGACCCTCGTCGGGTCCAATATGCCGGTCAACGAAAAGTCCTTGATTTTCAATGCTCAATTCCATGTTTCACCTGCGAGGAAAGTCGTCTTGGTTTTCGAAGGCTATTAAGGTACAATTTTTACTAAATTCCTTGGACGTTTTTAGCCAAGGATTACAAGCCCTTGAGCTCGCTTCCGGCCTGCTGGGAGCGAGTTTTCGATAAGATGTGTCGGGCACGTGGCAATGGATAATTTGGAATAATTTGGTCGAAGGAAAAAGTATGGGTATCACGGTTGCAATCATGGGAGCCACCGGAGCGGTGGGTTCCGAACTTCTGGACATTTTAGCCGAACGGGAATTTCCCATTGGGCAATTGAAATTACTGGCCTCGGCGCGTTCCGCCGGCAAGACTTTGAAATACCAGAACGAATCCATCAAGGTCGAAGAACTGACTCATGACTCTTTCAAGGGTGTGGATTTGGTCTTGGCATCGGCCGGTGGAAAAATAAGTAAGGAATACGTGCCCTCGGCCGTTAAAGCCGGTGCTGTTGTAGTGGACAATACTTCTTATTTCCGCATGACAGAAGGGGTACCGTTGGTTATCCCGGAAATCAATCCAGAAGATATCGCCAAGCATAAGGGCATTATCGCCAATCCTAATTGTTCTACCATCATCATGGCCCTGGCCCTATGGCCATTACACAAGCGTTTCAAAGCCAAGCGCGTGGTGGCCGCCACCTACCAAGCCGCTAGTGGCGCCGGTGCTGTAGCCATGGATGAACTCGTTCGCGAAACGGCAGCTTATTTGGAGGGAGAAGAGTTCAACCGTACCGTCATCCCTCATCCATACGCTTTCAATCTTTTTCCCCACAATTCACCCATGACTGCAAACGGGTATTGTGAAGAAGAAATAAAAATGGTCAAAGAAACCCATAAAATTTTCCATGATGAAAAAATCCGCCTGACGGCAACTTGCGTTCGGGTTCCCGTGTTACGCGCGCATTCCGAGGCCATAAACATTGAGTTCGAAGAAGATCCGACCGTCGAAGAAGTGTATGCTATTTTGAGTAAGGCCGAAGGCGTCGAAGTCATGGAAGATCGCGCCTCCAACCGCTGGGCCATGCCTTTGGATGCCTCAGGTCGCGATCCTGTGCTTGTCGGACGTGTCCGCAAAGATTTGTCCCAACCCAATACCCTGGATCTTTGGGTTGTGGGCGATCAAATCCGTAAAGGCGCAGCCTTGAATGCGGTTCAAATCGCGGAAAAACTATTCAAGCGCTAATTTCTGTTCTTTTTGGACCTGCAGAAACGTTATACTTTCTGCATGTCCATTATCCTCGGTCTCTTGATACTTTGCCTCGGAATCTATTTTTTGAATCTTTTCTTCCAGGTCGCGCGCATGGAAAAAACCATGAATGATGCGGTCAACGTGCTCGAACGCTTCATGATCGTCAAATATTCCTTGGGGGAAAAAAAAGAGACGAAACCCGGAGAAGTGCTGAAGGCTATCCAGAAAACCGCTTTGGAAACTCCGACCTCTCCTCCCGCGCCTTAGTTCCAACCGCACTAAGATTGTTTGTTAATATTCCTCCTTGGAGGACTCCTCGATCATGAAGAATTTGGTAAACGATATTGGCGGAATACCTGTGGAAAAATTGGCCCGGAGTTACGGAACTCCCGCTTTTATCTACGAACGAAGCATAATTGAAAAACGCATTTCCGAATTGAAGGCCTTTGATGTGGTTCGGTTTGCCCAAAAGGCCTGTTCCAACTTAGCCATCCTTGCCCTGATGCGAAAAAATGGCGTGTTGGTGGATGCGGTTTCCGCGGGAGAAATTCATCGTGCATTGAAAGTGGGCTATACCGGCCAAAGCCATCCTCCAGGTATTGTTTTTACCGCCGACCTCTTTGATGAAGATGCGGTCCAACTCATTCGCGAACATAAAATTCCAGTCAACGTAGGCTCGGCGGATATGATCTCGCAACTCGGTGTTTTCTATCCGGGCTGCGACGTCACCTTGCGCATCAATCCGGGCTTTGGGCATGGACATTCCCGCAAGGTCAATACCGGCGGCAATTATTCTAAGCATGGTATTTGGCATAGTGATTTGGAAGACTGTTTACGACTTGGTAGGGAAGCGGGAGTCAATATCCACGGCTTGCATATGCATATTGGCTCGGGAAGCGATTTCCAACATCTGTCCACGGTTTGTGATGCCATGGTGAAGGCCGCCAAGCGCATGGGTCCTCAACTCAAGGTGATTAGCGCAGGCGGCGGTTTACCGATTCCCTATCGGAAAGAACAATCCCGTATTGATATAGGAGCCTATTTCAGTTTGTGGGACAAAGCGCGGAAAACGATCGACCGCGACCTGGGTCATCCCATATCATTAGAGGTGGAACCAGGTCGATACTTGGTTGCTGAATCTTGCTCCCTGCTCACGCAAATCCGTTCGGTGAAAAATACCGGAGGCAATCGCTTCTATTTGGTGGACGCGGGATTTGATACTTTGATCCGTCCCGCCATGTATGGATCCTATCATGAAATTTCCATCGCCACGAAAGAGGGGCGAGCCGTAAAAAATTCTTTTGATACCATCGTGGCAGGGCCACTTTGCGAATCCGGGGATGTATTTACGCAGGAAGAAGGCGGTGTTGTTACCACTCGCAAGCTTCCTGAAGCGGAAGTAGGTGATTTTTTGATTTTGCACGATGCCGGAGCCTATGGCGCCGCCATGTCTTCGAATTACAATACCCGCAAACTGGCTCCTGAAATTCTGATTCAAAATGG
>JAYVCH010000245.1:0-13698 GCA_043750055.1 Fibrobacteria bacterium | reverse complement strand
TTCGGGAGCATTGTCAATTTCACCATAAGACTTAGCAACAGCGCCGCCTGATTTGGCTAACACGGTCGTGATGGCTGCCGTTAAGGAGGTCTTGCCATGGTCAACGTGACCAATGGTGCCAACGTTCACGTGAGGCTTGTTGCGGTTAAATTTTTCTTTAGCCATAATACAACTCCACTTGCTCTATTGAGTCAAAGTCCGAAGCCACGTTATCCCGAAGGAACCTTGGCTTAGTTTTCCCATCTCTTCCGAAGGGATTCAGTTCAAAAGGTCGCTTTATCTTCTCGCGCCGTGTTTCTCGTACGTAAGAACATAAACTCCTAACCCTTTTGATAAGGAGCGCAGTAAAGTAGTATAGCCGAAGGTATTCGACAAGGGTATCTCAAGCAGAATTATCGAGTTATATCCATCTGAGTCCATTTTCCGAACAATCCCCCCTCTTCCAGCCAAATCGGCTAGTACTGAACCACAAAATTCGTCCGGTATTATGATTTCTAACCGCATAATTGGCTCAAATACGTCAAATTGTGCACAAGAAAGGTTTAATTTAAGCAAATCCGAAAAACATTTTGATAACAAGGGCAGAGGCGCCGGGTCCCCTGTGCTGACTATTTTTTGAATTCGACATTCCAGGCCTGCAACATTTCCAAATCCGCAACTTCCCTGACTACAGAACAGTTCAAAGGTAGCCTCGAAGACCTGCAGGTACTCCTCTGGCACTTTTCCACACAGGTAACTCAGGTGGTTCTGTTCTTCTTCGTGCTTTGGTAGGAAGTCGGCAATAATCCGCACCTCCATTTTTCCGGCTGTACTTGCGTTTTCAATTCCAATTTGTGAAGATTTCAGTTTTTCGAGATAGCGAACCGTGGGCGCTCCGATTTTGATATCACATTTGTGATCTTTTTTCAGTCGTTTGCAAAATACGTCTAGCTGCAATTCTCCCACCGTGCTTATCTGCCAACCACCTGTGACATTATCCGGCGCGATGGAAATGGAAGGCTCCGTATCGGCCAACTGTTTCAAAGTTTGATCCACATACGCAAAGTCATCGGCATGGACGAGTTCAATTCGTGATTGCAGTAGCGGTCGATATTTTTTAAGAAACGCTCCTGGAGCTAAAGCGGAATCCAGCTTTCCATCCGTCAAAAGAAACTGTCCCATTCGGAAATGGTGAGTCGACTTGATGGCGATGATGTCGCCGGATTTAACGGTTCGAGGATCCTTGATCTCTTCAAGGCTTTCCGCAAAAACTCGGAAAAATTGCGCGTCGCCCAGACTGGCTAGCGAATCCGCATTGTAGATTTTGGCAAGAAAAATTTTACCGATGGTCTGGTAGTATCGGATTTTTATGATAAAGCCCAATGAAGAGGCCAACTCCTGACGAATTTCAGGAGGAGAATTCATGAGGTTAATGCCGTTCATCAATTGACGCACGCCCACGTTTTTAAGGGCCGATCCCATGTAAACAGGAATGTTACCCCCATGAATCATTGCCTGAGTCAGGCCAGAGACGATGTCCTCGTTTTTGATTTCCTCGCCATTCAAATAGGCGGTGAGCACAGAATCGTTGAACTGAGAAGCGACATCGATCAAATCCTTGCGTGCCTTCCCATATTCTTCGGCAAGAAAGGCAGGTATTTCACCCTTGATTAGTTTTCTTGGGTTATCCACCGAGCGATATAAGGCAAGCTGGTTAAGGACATCGACAACACCGTCGATTTTTCCATCGATATAGACAGGTATCGTCAAGGCTACGGGGTGCACTTTGAACATGACTTGGATTTGTTCCATGACCTTGCGATAATCGGACCCGGAAATATCCAATTTGTTAATGAAGATGAGCGCGCGATTTTTATTCGCACGGATTTTTTCCCACGCTTCCAAGCTTTGCGATTCAATTCCACTGATTCCGGAAAGGACCAAAACCACCCCTTCGACAGCCTGCAGTGCGAAATCCACTTCAACTCCGAAATCGACATGACCAGGTGTATCCACGAAGGTAACACGGGTTCCCTTCCAAGAATAGGCGGCGATGCCAGCCTCAATAGTTATTCCCCGTTTTTTTTCCTCTTCGAGATAATCCATGGTCGCGAGACCTTCATCCACTTCACCCAATCCGGGTATGCTCTCACTGAAATACAAGAGTCTTTCGGAAACAGTAGTTTTACCTGCGTCTACGTGGGCAAGAATCGCGATATTTCGAGTGTCCTTGATGGGTGCGCTCATAACTGGACTAAAGTATATATTGAAAACCGGAGAGACGGGAATCTCCCCAAAAGCATTAAATTACCCGTTAAAATGGTGTAAAATTATTGTGGGAAGCGCATTGCGAAACAAAAGTCCAAAGATATGGTCCTGGATGGTTCAATCTCTAAAACAAAGAATGGATTTCATTCAATCTTCATTCGTCTCAAACAAAAAACCCCCGGTTATCCGGGGGTTTTTTGTTTGACTTTAGGCTTCGTAGCCAAATTTAAGAATTGGAATCAATTCGCTCTACAACTTTAGACTACCAACGGAAATGGGCAAAGGCCTTGTTGGATTCAGCCATACGATGAATGTCTTGCTTCTTCTTAACCGCATTGCCTTCATTATTGAGGGCTTGGATAAGCTCAGCAGACAAACGACGGGACATGTCCTTTTCATTGCGGCCTTGAGCGGACTCTTTTAGCCAGCGTAATGCAAGCGCAGTTCGACGGGCAGGACCCACTTCAACCGGTACCTGGTAGTTGGCACCACCGACACGGCGGGACTTCACTTCCAAGGAAGGCTTAATGTTATTGAGTGCGTTTTTGAAAAGGGTGAGCTCGTCGTCCTCGCCCCCAATTTTACGCTTGAATTCAATGAGGGCGGAATACACAACATCTTCAGCGATGCTGCGTTTACCACGACTCACAATTACGTTCATGAATTGGGTGACCAAGGTACTATTGAACTTGGGGTCACCGTAGATTTTCCGTTTATCGGCTCTTTTTCTTCTCGACATCTGTGTCCTCTATTTTCCCATCATTTCCGGAGTTACTTCTTGCCCTTGGCAGGCGCTGCGCCTTTGGCACCAGCGGCACCGGCCTTGGGTTTCTTCACGCCGTACAGGGAGCGGCTCTGCTTACGGCCTTCGACACCGGAGGTATCCAAGGTTCCGCGAATAATATGATAACGCACACCGGGAACGTCCTTCACACGACCACCGCGAATCAACACGATGGAATGCTCTTGAAGGTTATGACCTTCTCCCGGAATATAGCAGGTAACTTCCATTTTGTTGGAAAGGCGCACACGGGCAATCTTTCGCAAAGCAGAGTTAGGCTTTTTGGGAGTGGTAGTATAAACGCGGGTGCAAACACCGCGCTTTTGGGGGGCGCCCATCAACGCAGGAGCCTTGCTCTTGGTGATAGGCTTTTTCCTGCCCTTGCGGATCAACTGACTGATTGTAGGCACGGTATGAAGTTCTCCGTTATTTCCGATGAGTGGTGAATGTTAAATAAACAAGTCGCTTACTGTCAAGGGCTTAGGGCCTTGGAGCCCTTGTATTCACAAGGATTCCAAGGATTCCGCTCTCGCTCACGCGAAAGCGGCCACCATTTTCTCAAACCAGTTTCAAACTATCAGGCCGAAATCGGCCCACTTTCCGATGAAACCATGGATTGGCCAGTGATGTCGCCATCCCCGCCAGTTCCGGATTCTTCCGCAACCGCAACCATAGCCCGCTCTTCTTCGACTTCCGCATCCAAATCACGGATTCGGACTGCATTGACCATCGCATTGCCTGTTCCCGAAGGAATCAGTCGGCCCATGATCACGTTTTCTTTGAGACCAACCAAGGTATCGATCTTGCCCGCAATCGCGGCATTGGTAAGAACCTTGGTGGTTTCTTGGAAGGACGCGGCGGAGATGAAACTATCTGTACCCAGGGAGGCCTTGGTAATACCCAGCAACATCGGGCGGAAAGATGCTGCACGTTTGCCCTGCGCCACGACACGATTATTGGATTCACGAATTCTGGCCTTGGAGATTTCCTCCCCTTCCAGAAGCTCGGTATCACCAGGATTTTCCACGGCGACTTTTCGCAACATCTGACGCACAATGCTTTCGATATGCTTATCGGAAATGGTCACGCCCTGAAGACGATACACAGCCTGGATTTCTTCGACCAAGTAACGCTGCACTGCGGCATCACCAGCGATCTGAAGAATATCATGCGGATCAATGGGGCCGTCGCAGAGTTTGTCGCCGGATCGGACTCGATCGCCAGGATGGACCGTGACATGCTTACCACGAGGAATCAAATAGGACTCCTTGACATCGCCATCTTCAATCATGATGCGCTGCTGTCCGCGTTCCACTTCACCAAAACTGACAATACCATCAATGGCGGTCACAACGGCAGGAGACTTGGGACGACGAGCTTCGAACAACTCAGCTACGCGTGGAAGTCCGCCTGTAATATCTCGAGTTTTACCCGCGGCTCTGGCGATTTTAACCAGAGGTTCGCCTGCAAACACAGTGTCGCCATGTTTGTACTGAAGGTACGCGTTTTCAGGAACGGCATATCTTCCCAATTTGGTTTTACCGTCCTCGGCCATAATGATGACGTGGGGATGGAGCTTGGCGCGTTTGTCGCGAATGACGCGAAGACGTTCCATGCCTGTAGTATCATCGTATTCCGTTACATAAGTAACGCCATCTTTTAAGCCATCAAATTCGATGGTTCCAGCGCTACGAGTGATGATTAAAGTGTTGTAAGGATCCCATTCAAACATCAAGGTACCGGCCTTGATTTGGGCTCCATCTTTGACCTTGAGTATGGCACCATAAGGAACGACATAACGAACCTTGGTGATACCGTGCTCGTCAAGCAAGGACATTTCACCGGAGCGGCTAACCACAACGGATTCGCCTTTTTTATTCTCAACCAATTCCACGTCACGCAATGCGATTTTGCAATCCCACTTGGACTTCTTAGCCGATTCGGCAGTCATACGGGAGGCGGCACCACCGATATGAAAAGTACGGAGCGTCAGCTGAGTACCCGGTTCACCAATGGACTGGGCGGCCATGACACCGACGGCTTCGCCGATGTCGATCATGCGGCCGTTAGCCAAGTTTCGGCCATAGCACTTGGCGCAAACGCCTCGGAGGGCTTCGCAAGTAAGCACGGAGCGTACTTTGACGCTTTCGATGCTGGCTTGACCAATTTTATCGGCCATAACTTCATCGATGAGCACGCCTGCATGGCAGATGACTTGGTCATTGACGGGATGAAAAATATCGTCGCATGCGGTTCGACCCAAAATTTTGTCGGCCACGGAAACGACCACATCGTCCCCTTCCATGGTATCAGTCATATCGAGACCGAGTACGGTACCGCAATCCTCTTCATTTACTACCACGTCCTGAGCCACGTCCACTAAACGGCGAGTCAAGTAACCGGCATCGGCCGTCTTCAAGGCGGTATCGGCCAGACCTTTACGCGCGCCGTGAGTGGAAATGAAGTATTCAAGTACGTTCAATCCTTCGCGGAAGCAAGAGAGAATCGGATTTTCGATAATTTCATGTCCCGTGATTTTCTTCTGAGGCTTGGCCATAAGGCCGCGCATGCCTGAGAGCTGCTTGATCTGTTCGCGGCTGCCGCGAGCACCCGATACAGCCATCATATATACAGGGTTGAAGCCATCGCGATCTTGAGCCAATTTTTCGTACACGAGGGTCGCGACGTCATTGGTTGTGTGTGACCAAAGATCGATAACTTGGTTGTAGCGCTCGCCATCAGTAATGACGCCGTTTTCATACAGTTCCAAAACCTTGTCGACCTTAACCTTAGTGCCTTTGATCATCTCGTACTTCTCAGGCGGGATAATCATGTCGCCAATTGCGAGACTCATGCCACCCTTTGTCGCCCACTTGAAGCCGAGCTCTTTGATCGCGTCCAGGAAAATACAAGTGCGCTCGTTACCAGCGATACGGAAATACCGATCGATGGTCGCGGAGATGGTTTTCTTGTCGAAGGTTTTATTGATGAATCCAAGTTCTTTCGGAATAACACCATTGAGAATCACGCGACCCACCGAAGTATCGATGAGTTGGCCGTTGATTCGGACCTTACAGGGAACGTGCAGTTCAATGCCACCAGCTTCCAAACATTGCACCGCTTCCGTTGCATCCGTAAACATTTTAACAACGCCCGTACCCTTGGGCTTCATGGCTGTAAGGTAATAGCAACCAAGCACAATATCCTGCGAAGGAACCGCGATGGGCTGACCGGATGCGGGATGCAGGATATTGTTCGACGACATCATCAAGATGCGGCATTCGAGCTGGGCTTCGAACGACAGTGGCAAATGGATCGCCATCTGGTCACCGTCAAAGTCAGCGTTAAAGGCCGTGCAAACCAGAGGATGCAAACGAATGGCCTTGCCTTCTACCAACTTCGGATAGAAAGCCTGGATACCCAGACGATGCAAAGTTGGAGCACGATTCAAGAGGACGGGATGATCGTCGATAATTTCTTCGAGAATATCCCAGACTTCGGGACGTTCTTTTTCCACGAATTTCTTCGCGGACTTCACGGTATGTACGAAACCCTTTTCTTCCAACTTTTGGATGATGAAAGGCTTGTACAATTCAAGAGCCATGGGCTTGGGCAATCCACATTGATGAATCTTCAGATCCGGTCCCACCACAATTACTGAACGTCCGGAATAATCTACGCGCTTTCCGAGCAAGTTTTGACGGAAACGGCCCTGCTTACCTTTGAGCAATTCGGACAGTGATTTAAGTGGACGACGATTCTCGCCCTTCACCGAAAAGGTTCGACGACCATTGTCGAATAACACGTCGACAGCTTCTTGAAGCATTCGTTTTTCGTTACGCAGAATCACTTCAGGCGCTTTGATATCGATGAGCTTCTTCAACCGATTGTTGCGGTTGATGACGCGGCGATATAGGTCGTTCAAATCGGAAGTAGCAAATCGACCCCCTTCGAGAGGAACAAGTGGACGCAAGTCAGGAGGAATGACAGGCAAAACATCTAAAACCATCCACTCAGGGCGGTTCGGAGATTTGCGGAAGGCTTCCACGACTTTGAGGCGCTTCAGCAACTCTTGCTTACGCTGGCTCGAAGTTTCTTCCTTGATGCGCTTGCGCATGTCTACCGAAAGGGTTTCGGGATTCAGTTCCGCAAGCAATTGTTTGATGGCGGACGCGCCCATTTTGGCATCAAAATGACGACCTTCGTCTTCCAGATCGATGTATTCATCTTCGGAAATAAGCTGGCCGAGTTTGAGGTCGGTGTCACCGGGATCGAGAACGATATACGATTCATAATAAATGACGCGTTCCAGATTGGTCACGGACATGCCGAGCAAGCTGCCGATGACGGAAGGCAAACTCTTGAAGAACCAGATGTGAACCACAGGTACAGCCAATTCAATATGGCCCATGCGTTCACGGCGCACCTTGGAATGCGTAACTTCCACGCCGCAACGGTCGCAAACAACACCGCGATAACGGATACGTTTGTACTTACCGCAAGAACATTCCCAATTCTTGACCGGTCCAAAAATCCGTTCGCAGAACAACCCGTCTTTTTCGGGTTTAAAGGAGCGGTAGTTGATGGTTTCTGGTTTGGTGACTTCACCGTAAGACCAGCCCCGCACGACGTCCGGAGAAGCTAGCTGAATGCTGATGGCTTCTTTGTCCTGGACTTCGGTGGAGTTCTCGAAAAATTCGTTCATTATGATCTCCCGCTTATTTTCCGCTCAACCTAAAACTTTTTAGAAGGATTCGAACCACCCGGTTCGTTCATCCTTCGGATTCCGCCCTGCGACGGAACCCACCAAATTGGACCTTCGTCCAACTCTACTTATAAATAGAATCCGTTTCACACCGATTCCTTAGACTAATTCTTCTTCCTCTTGCATGAACTTGACATCCAAGCAAAGGGCTTGCATTTCCTTGATCAACACGTTGAAAGACTCAGGTACGCCGGGACGCGGCGCGTTTTCGCCCTTCACAATGGCTTCATAGATCTTAGAGCGACCCATAACATCATCGGATTTGACCGTAAGCATTTCCTGTAGGGTGTAGGCCGCCCCGTAGGCTTCCAGCGCCCAAACTTCCATTTCGCCAAAGCGCTGACCACCGAACTGGCTCTTGCCGCCCAGAGGTTGTTGCGTGACGAGGGAGTAAGGACCGATGGAACGGGCATGAATCTTGTCATCGACCAAGTGACCAAGTTTAAGCATATACATGTACCCAACGCCCACTTCGTTATTGAGACGTTCACCTGTGCGTCCGTCGTAAAGCACGGTCTTACCAGATTGGGGAAGCTTCGCTTCCTTAAGGGCGGCAAGAATGTCTTCGTAGCTGGCACCGTCAA
This sequence comes from Fibrobacteria bacterium, assembly GCA_043750055.1. Lineage (GTDB taxonomy): Bacteria > Fibrobacterota > Fibrobacteria > UBA11236 > UBA11236 > Chersky-265. Next base: position 5,321 of record JAYVCH010000245.1, on the reverse strand, counting down.
ATACAGGAGACGCGATTTTGATTCCTAGAGCCGCGGCGGCCCAACCCAAATGGGTTTCGAGCACCTGTCCCACGTTCATGCGGGAAGGTACGCCGAGTGGATTCAAGAGAATCTGCACGGGTTCACCATTAGGCATGAAGGGCATGTCTTCGACGGGGACGATCTTGGAGATAACACCTTTGTTACCATGACGGCCAGCCATTTTATCACCCACCGCGATACGGCGTTTTTTTGCGATATAGATTTTAACGAGTTGTAATACGCCAGGCTTGAGTTCGTCGCCACGGATAATCTTATCGATTTCCTTGTCGAGCTCGTCTTCAAGCCGGAATATCATTTCGTTGGCGGAATTCAAAACCTTCTCGGCGGTTTTGTTCGACTTCTCATCCGTTGTCAGCCCTTCTGGAACATTGACGTCGGAGAAGTTGATTTTCTGCAGGACTTTTTCATTGAATTTCTTCCCCTTACCGACGATAAGCTCATTGGTCGATCCGTCACGGATTTCCTGTGAGTCTTTGCCGTCGAGCAGCTCAAGAAGTTTCTTGTCGCGAGCGGTCGTGATCTCTTGGATGCGAGCACTCATGGTGGCGCGCAATTCGTCAATCCGATCCTTATCGCTTTTCTTGGTTTTCTTATCGCGTTCCTTGCGAGAGAAAGTACGGCTTTCGACGACAATGCCCTTCATGCCTGGAGGAGCTTTAAGGGAACTATCGCGAACGTCGCCGGCCTTCTCGCCGAAGATGGCGCGCAGGAGGCGTTCTTCCGGAGAAAGTTCGGTTTCGCCCTTTGGAGTCACTTTACCTACAAGAATGTCACCGGCTTCCACTTCCGCACCAACGCGTATGATTCCGTTTTCATCGAGGTTTCTTAAAGACTCTTCTGAAACATTAGGGATTTCCCGAGTCAATTCTTCCGGTCCGCGCTTGGTGTCGCGAACTTCGAGCTCATATTCTTCAATGTGAATCGAGGTGAACGTGTCCTTCTTGGACAATTCCTCGGAGATGATGATGGCATCTTCGTAGTTATACCCGTTCCAAGGTAAGAAACCGATTAGGATATTCTTGCCCAAGGCTAATTCGCCGTTGGAGGTGCTGGACCCATCGGCGAGAACATCGCCTCTTTTGATAACCTGTCCAACCTTTACAAGGGTTTTTTGATTGATGCAAGAGTCCTGATTTGAACGCTCGAACTTGCGGAGATGATAGGTATCATACTCGGGCACGTCCAAGAAGTCGGTTACCAATTTTCCGGCTTCTTCGCGCTTGATAACAACGGTGCGCGCATCCACAGAATGGACCACGCCACTATGCAAGGCAACCACCATGGCGCCAGAGTCGTAAGCGGCTTTGGCTTCGAGGCCAGTTCCCACCAGGGGAGAATCGGTGACGAGCAATGGCACAGCCTGGCGTTGCATGTTAGATCCCATGAGCGCACGGTTGGCATCATCATGTTCAAGAAAGGGAATGAGGCCCGCAGCAATGGAGACGAGTTGTTTGGGCGATACGTCCATCAACTGTACATTGTCACGAGGGATAAGCGGGAATTCACCTTGTTTACGCACAATCACGTAATCATTGGTGAACCGATTTTTGTCGGTGATTAGAGTCGAGGCCGGAGCCACGTGATAATCATCTTCTTGATCGGCAGTCAAATAGACTACTTCATCCGTCACAATTCCAGCCTTAACCTTGCGGTAAGGTGTTTCAATAAAGCCGAACTGATTGACCTTAGCATACGCAGCCAGGGAAGAAATAAGACCGATATTCGGTCCTTCCGGAGTTTCAATTGGGCAGAGTCGGCCATAATGACTGTGATGCACGTCGCGGACTTCGAAGCCAGCGCGCTCACGAGTCAAGCCACCTGGTCCGAGAGCGGACATACGGCGCTTGTGAGTCAACTCTGCCAGAGGATTCATTTGATCCATGAACTGGGAAAGTTGGGACGAACCAAAGAAAGTGGAAATGACGGTCGAAACCGTACGCGCATTCACCAGATCCTGAGGCGTCAATTCTTCGGTGTCGCGCAAAGACAATCGCTCACGAATCGTCCGTGCCATACGCGTCAAACCGAGCGAAAACTGATTGCCCAAAAGCTCGCCGACCGACCGGACACGACGATTGCCAAGATGATCAATATCATCCAGGAATCCGTCCTGCATGAACAACGAAACCAAGTAACGCATGATGGCGATAAAATCGTCCTTGGTCATGGTCATTGTTTCCATCGGAACCTTGAGCTTAAGTCGACTATTCAAACGATAACGACCCACTTCGCCGAGATCATAACGTTTGTCGTCGAAGAAGAGACGCTCAAGGAGCGTCTTGGCTGTCTGTACATTGGGAGGATCGCCTGGGCGAATCAAACTATAAATACGGAACAACGCTTCTTCCTCATTGGAAGTCGGATCCGCAGACAAGGTATTGTGAAGCACAGGATTGCTTTCCACATTCTTGATCAGCTTGACTTTTTTTAGACCCATTTCACCAATTTTTTTGGCGAGAACTGGCGTAATTACGGTATTGGCTTCGGCGAACATTTCGCCGGTGTCCTTGTCTACGAGATCCTCGTAAAGGACTTTATCTTCAAGACCTTCAACAGCCTTCGCATTAATGACGAATTCTTCGGCTTCGTAGAAAATCTTAACCAAATCCTGGTTACGCGAAAATCCGATGGCGCGCAAGAGGATGGTAGCAGGAATCTTACGACGACGATCGATGTTGATGTACATCGCTTCATTGACGTCGATGAGAAATTCGACCCATGATCCACGATACGGGATAACGCGAGCCTTGAGCAAACGCTTTCCATTGGGATGGGTTTCTTCGTCGAAGCTCACACCTGGAGAACGATGCAACTGAGAAACAATGACCCGCTCCGCGCCGTTAATAATGAACGTTCCGTTCTGAGTGATCAAAGGAAGATCACCGATGTAAACGTCGTTCGTGATTTTCTCAACGAACTTACGTTCTTCACCTTCGCCTTCAAAAATGTTTAGGCTCAAGGTAGCCTTGAGCGGTGCTGCGAAGGTCATGCCACGTTTTTGGCATTCTTCGAGCGAGTACTTAGGAACTCCTAGTGAGTAACCCTCATATTCAAGCGAGTACATCTCCTTGATATCCGTAATTGGGAATACTTCACTGAAAATTTTTTGCAAGCCTTCATTCTTCCGCTCTTTGGGAAGGGTGCCAGCCTGGATGAAACGGTTGAACGAATTAACTTGCACATCAAGCAGATAAGGCAATTCGTAATTAAACCGACTAGAGGAATATGTCCGTCTTTCCACCAATGTCTCCGATCCCTTAAAAAGTTCCGGCTCCGGCATTCAATCACCGGCGACCATGTCTTAAAACGGAAAAACGCCTACCCGCAGACGCGGGCAGGGCGCACGATTTCTTCAGCTAAATAGCGAAGAAGAGTCCTCAAGGATTACTTTAGGCTTACCTTGCCGCCAGCTTCCTCGAGTTCCTTCTGCATCTTCTCGGCTTCGGCCTTGGCCACGCCTTCCTTCACAGTTTTGGGCGCACCGTCGACCAAGGCTTTGGCTTCTGCCAAACCGAGACCGGTGATGGTACGAACAACCTTGATGACGCCGATTTTCTTTTCGCCTGCTGATTCCAGCACTACGTCGAATTCGGTCTTCTCAACGGCAGCTTCTGCACCGGCAGCGGCTCCACCACCGGAAACCATTACAGCGGATGCTGCAGCAGCTTCAAGGCCGTATTCGTTCTTGAGATAGTCTGAAAGTTCTTTGGCCTGCAATAGGGAGAGGGCTACGATCTTGTCGCCGATTTCCTTCACAGGAGCTGAGTAAGTTGCATCTGACATTTAAATGTCCTCCGTTAAATTGATTTTTAAGAATCCGTTAAAAGTTATTTGTCTTTCGGGCAGCGTCGCCGATGGAAACACTGCCGTTACCGTCTTATTACGTTTTGAAGGTTCTATTGAGCGCCTCCCTCCAATTTCTCGACGAGAGCCTTGATCTGGCCAGCCACTTTGGCGCCAGGACCCTTGATGATTCCTGCGACCTGCGCACCTGGCCCAAGAGCCAGAGTGATGATCGACGCCTGCAATTCCCGTTTACCAGGCATTTTGGCGAGGGTGGCGATTTGCGACCCTGGATAGGTTGCTCCGTCGATGGAGACAACCTTGACAGACATGAAGCCTTCATTGGTTTTGTAGAACTCAACCAAAGCCTTGGCTGGAGCCATCGGATCTTGGTCATCAGACATGATGACTGCCGTGGGTCCGACCAAATGTTTCTCAAGACCTTTTATTCCCGCTCCATCGAGAGCGCGCTTGATGAGGGTGTTTTTAGCCACCTTCATTTTCATACCCTTTTTCTTAAGGGTAGCGCGTAGGGTCGTTACCGTTTCCACCCGGACGCGGGAGAAATCGGTTATATAGATCCCCACTGCACTCTTGAAACCAGCCTCCAATTCGGAGATGACTTCGCTTTTTTTGGTTACTGACTTTTGTACTACCATATTATGCCTCGCTTACCTGGCTATGCCTTTGTCCAAGCGTACACCGGGGCTCATCGTGCCAGCCAGGGTAATGCTACGGACATAGACACCTTTAGAAGTGGGAGGCTTGGCCTTGACCACTGCATCGATTAGGGTTTTGGCGTTTTCTGCCAGCTGATCGACGCTGAAAGAAACCTTGCCGACCGGGGCATGGACGTTACCGCCCTTGTCAACGCGAAATGCGATTTTTCCGGCTTTGAGTTCTTTAATAACCTGAGCCACATTCATGGTCACGGTACCGGCTTTGGGGCTCGGCATTAGACCACGGGGACCTAGAACACGGGCGATACGACCGACCAGTGGCATCATGTCCGGGGTCGCGATCACCTGATCGAAATCCATCCATCCACCCTGAATCTTGGTCACCAGCTCTTCGGCACCGACATAATCTGCGCCGGCAGCTGTTGCCGCTTTCTCGAGTTCGCCTTTGCAGAACACGAGGACTTTTACTTTTTTACCGGTTCCATGGGGCAGAACCACGTTTCCGCGCACAACCTGCTCGGAATACTTAGGATCTACGCCCAGGTTCATGTGGATTTCCAAGGAGGAATCAAATTTAGTTTTGATACCACCCTTGAGAATCGTCACAGCCTCAGGGAGTTGATACTCCTTTTGCCGATCAATTGATTCGGCTAGGCTGCGGTAGTTTTTGCTCTTCTTCATTGCTCCTACCTTTGCTTCCTTATTTTCATTCCGGTTCTTCAGCGTGAGGGTCATCGGCGATTGAATCCGGCAAAGCCGTCTTAAATCGCTGGGGAACCGTTCCGGGTTTTCCGGCTCCCTCCACCACGTTTGCTT
>JAYVCH010000244.1:0-10703 GCA_043750055.1 Fibrobacteria bacterium | reverse complement strand
TCTTTGGGATCCACAAAGTGATTTTCACCCCCGACCAAATGAATTAAAATACTTTTTCCCTCATTGGCGTATTCCATGGAGGCCGAATCCGCATAGGTGTATCGAATTGGTTTTCCTGGTTCCACGTTGTAAATGCGAATGCCTCCCAAGGCGCCGGAGGCTTGATCAAGCTTATCAATCCAAATGAGATAATTTTCAAAATCGCGAATCAGGGATTTGGGCGTAATTAATGCGGTAGGTTTTTTCCGCCCAATGTCATTTCTAAGGGCTGCGGCTCGAAAATTGGCTTCCGGTAATACATCATTATTGAAGTAAACCAGGCCTACCGCAAGCAATGCTGCAATAATCATAACCGGAACCATGGCTCGGAAGGGAGAAATACCCAAGGCCTTCATGGCTGTAACTTCGTTATCGGAAGAAAACCGTCCAAAAGCCATTAAGGTTGCCACCAGAACGGCCATTGGGATGGAGAGCGCCAGCATCCAAGCCATGTTCAAAACGATTATTTCAAGGACAATATGCCATCCCAACCCCTTGGAAAGAATAGAGGTAAGGATGCGGACAAGAAAATCAATGAGGAAAAGGAAGGTGATAACAAATAAAGCATAGAGGAAGGGAGCAATATGCTCCTTCAGGATATACCTTGCTAGGATCATCGCAGTTGAATATACTACATGTTAAAGTAGGTAAACAGGATCATGATATAAGATGAGACAGTGGCAACGGATACCGTCGAAATTGGCATGGCTGAGGATAGTTATTGCTGGAATTGGGCTGTGGTTGCTCTCCGCTTGTGCCACTGTCCCTAAAGTGCAAACGGGTGATCCTTCCTTACCCGAAATCGATGTTCTTCAACTTAAAGAAAATTCCGATGAAGCCCTGAAATTGGCTCAGGAAAATAAACTCGATCTTCAAAGCCTCGAAGCTAAGGTACGCGAATTAGAAAACCGAATGTCCTTTTTAGGCGATGAACTGGCAAACCTGCCGGTTTCCAAACTCGATGAATTGACGCAGCAGATGGCCATGATGACTGAACAATTGCGGAATTTAGAAGATCGACTCTCCAAAATGCCCGCAGCCTCCACCCCAGCGGGTAAAAAGGAATTGGCGGTTTTCTCTCCTACCGCATTGGATTCGTCCAAGAAAGAGACAACCGTTGCGCCTAAAACGGATTCAGCCCTTGCGAATGTTGCTCACAAAGAGAAACCCCATAAAGCTCCTGCCAGTGATGTGGAGGCCCAACTTTATAAAAAAGCCTTCGACCAATATTATGGGAGAGACTATGCACAAGCCATTATCAAATTCGAGGAACTGCTAAAAAAATTCCCGACAAGTACTTACGCGGATAATTGTTTTTACTGGATTGGTGAATGTCAATTTGCCATTGGCAATTTTGCCAAGGCCATTACCGGTTTCAAAAAAGTCTTCACGTTTCCTGAAACTGAAAAAGCCGATGACGCCCAGTTAAAACTAGGCTATTGCTACCTTCGACTAGGGGACCGTAAGCAAGCTGCTTTGGAATTCAAAAAAGTTGTATCTTTGTACCCCGATAGCGAATATACTGAACGGGCTAAAGAAGAATTAGCCAAACTGGAGTGAAATCGGGGCCATGATGCCTATTCCTAATACTACCGCCATGAAACGTCCTAGGATCACCATCCTACCTTGGATAGCGACCTTCTCATTTCTCGCCCTGACTGGCTGTTTTGGACATAAAAAATTGACCCAAGAAGCAAGCTGCCAGGAAAAATGGGACAAAATTAAAGTCAAATTCGATAAAAAAAGATATGCGGATGTCAAAGAACCGCTAGCTGAACTCGTCTCCTCTTGCCCAGGGTCCATTTTCACCGAGGAAGCCCTTTTTGATTTGGGTGAAGTTCATTTTCGGCTGGAGGAATGGATAGAGGCCGAAACAGAATTTGGTTCCTTCCTGAAGGATTTCCCCGCTTCCAAAAAATATACGGAACTGGTTCGTTGGCGCATGGCTGAAGCCGCTTCCAAACAAGTTGAACCACCCAATCGGGACCAAACCAAAACCTTGGAAGCAATCCAAAGTTACGAAACCTTTTTGGATGAGTATTCCGATTCAAAGTATGCCGATACCGCCAAGACGCAACTGGACAAGCTCAAGGATCAATTGGTGACCAAGCAAATGCAAATTGCGCACTTATACCGAAGAATGGATGAACCCTTGGCTGCGGTCATTTATTATAAAAACATGCTCAAGGTATTCGGGACACGCGTAAACCAGCGGGATGTCAATTTGAATCTGGCCGAATGTTACATAGAATTGAACCAGTTTGACGAAGCAGAAGTATTCTTGGCCAAATTTGACGGCATCGCCAAGGATGACCCCTTCCGTGACAAAATCAAAAAAGCCTATGAAGATTTATCCAAAGCACGCCGAGCAGTTGACCGAGAAAAGAAAGAGGAGAAGGATCTGGTCAAGCGCCAGGAACCTATGTGAAGTACTGCATTTTTGGCGGTACCTTCGATCCTCCTCATACGGGACATGGTTATTTGGCCCAATGCGCTTGCGATTCTCTTCATTTCGATAAATTGTTTTGGGTTCCCTCCTCTGTTCCACCCCTTAAAAATATTCCGCAGACTCCGTTTCAACATCGGTTGGAAATGGTAAAACGTGTTATTGCTGGGAATCGTCAATTCGAGGTATCGGATATTGAAGATCGTTTGTCCCAGCCTTCCTACTCGCTCAACACAATTCGTGCCTTGAAACAAGAACTGGGTCCAAACCATGATTGGCATTTTTTAATCGGTGCCGACAACTGGACGCTATTTCCTACCTGGCATCAACCTGAATCCATACTTAAGGAAGTCACTCTTGTCGTTTTTCCACGCAAGGATCATCCAATTGGACCGCTTCCTGAGAAAACCTTAAAACTCCCCATGCCGGAAATGCAGATAGAATCCCGAATGCTTCGAGAGGTGCTTGCTAACAGTAAGGACGTCAACGCTGCTGGTATTCCAGAGGAAATCCGAGAATACATTCTTATCAATCATCTCTATGGAATAGATTGAATTTTATGATCATCAAAAACTCTCCATGCGGATATGCCTTCCTGATCCTGACTTTTTTTATTTCTAAATCTTTTGCTAACCCATCCTCTACATTAGTGGATTCACTTCCTGCCTTCAAATCGGACTCTGCGCTTGCAGATCCTTTTCAAAAAGTGGAGTCTGGCGCTGCGGCTTTTGGAACCAAACCCTCTTCTGTTTCCGATACTGGATCTAAACGTACGGACAGCGTGACGGCCCTGATAAAAAAACGTCGACCGGGAGTGTCTCTCTATCTCGGAATCGATTTTATTGACCATAGCTCCAAAACAAACTTCCAAAATTCTTTGATTGCTAGAGATTCGGCCCAAGGTTTAAACACCTTGCAAGGTTATGAACCAGTGCATTTGACCTTTCCGGTAGGCTTGGAAGTGAACATCCCCTTAAGCCCGTATCTGGATTGGGTTGTGAAATTCCATTCATATTGGTACAAGCAAACGGCTATTTTACAAAATTCGGTTACTAAAACACCAGCAGGGGATGAATGGTTCGTGGTTCAAGGGAATTTGGTTGGAACCGGAATAAAATATTGTATTCCGCCAGCTCTGCTATCGGTGACAGGACAACTAGGATTGACAGTACAGGGAATTTGGTATTGGAACCTAGGAAATTCCGAAATGTATACCCGTTATGGAAATGCTAAAGCGGAGTTTGGTCCTTTGGGGTCGGGTTATGAAATTCAATTAGGGTTTCAACAAGAAGTGACCAAGCCATGGACCATTTCCGGAGGACTGGGGTTTTTACATCAGGAGTATGCTTCAAAGAATTCATGGGGACAGATTCTTAAGTATTCTGCCCCAACCGGGTCCGTCGATTGCAAGATTTCAGCAATCTCTGTAACGATAAACCTCTGGTATTACTTCGGAGTGATTGACGCCCCCAAGCGCTAACGCTATTTTTGCGGAATGCAGAACCCGGCCAAGCAAAGTCCCCCTCCTATTTCCGAAATTCCACTATTTGCGAGGGGAAAAGTACGAGATGTCTATGACCTGGGCGACAAATTATTGATGGTCGCCACGGATAGACTTTCAGCCTTTGATGTAGTTTTGCCCACTCCCGTGCCGGGGAAAGGGGCCATTTTAACCCAACTTTCCGTTTTTTGGTTCAAACAACTTGGCTTTGCCAGTCATTTTATTTCCGCTGATTTGAAGGACCTTCCCGACTCTATTCAACACCATTCCGATTACCTGCGTAATCGATTCATGCTGGTCAAAAAGGCCAAGCGATTTGATGTAGAATGCGTCGCTCGAGGTTATTTGGTGGGTTCTGGTTGGAAGGATTACCAAGCTACTGGCTCGGTATGTGGACATGCCTTACCGCCAGGTCTGAAATTAAGCTGCCGGCTCGATCCCGCTTTGTTCACCCCTGCTGCAAAAAATGATGTCGGTCACGATGAAAATATTGATTTCAAAACCATGGAGTCGATAACAGGCATGCCCGATGCCGAGCGACTTCGCAATTTGACCTTGGATATTTATTCTCGTGCACGAACCTTTGCGGCCACAAAGGGTGTGATCATCGCCGATACTAAATTTGAATTTGGTGTGGTCAATGGCGAAACCATTTTGATCGACGAAGTTCTGACTCCCGATTCCTCTCGCTTCTGGCCAGCAGCCGGATACAGTGAAGGTCATGAGCAAGACAGCTTTGATAAACAATATGTCCGAGATTATTTGAATACTTTGGCTTGGGATAAAGCCTATCCCGGTCCCGAATTGCCCGCTGAGGTAGTTCAGAAAACGCGCCAAAAATATCTGGAAGCGTTTGCATTATTGACTGGAAAGGAATTTCGTGAGTAAAAAAACTGCCCTTATCAGTGTCTCTGACAAATCCGGATTACTGGAGTTTGCTCATGGCTTGGCTGCTTTGGACTACCGCATTCTCAGTACGGGTGGCACCCTCAAATTCTTATCTGAGAATGGCATTCCTGCGATGGCCATTTCTGAATATACAGGGTCGCCGGAAATTCTCGATGGCAGGGTCAAAACCTTACATCCGAAAATTCATGGCGGGATATTGAGCATTCGCGACAATGAAGCTCACTTGGCGGCCATGAAAGCCAATGGGATTGAAGGCATCGATATTGTAGCTGTGAATCTTTATCCTTTCAGAGAAACGGTCGCTAAACCCGATGTGAGTCTGGAAGAAGCGATTGAGAATATCGACATCGGTGGACCCGCGATGTTACGTTCTTCCGCCAAAAATTATCGATTTGTCACGGTCATTTGTGATCCTGTGGATTATACCACCGTGGTCGCAGAATTACGTCGCGAAGGTAGCACGTCTCCGCAAACTCGTCAAAAATTGGCATTGCAAGCGTTTCGACATACTGCCGATTACGATTCAGCCATAGACGAATTTCTCTCCCTGCGTTTTTCTGGCGCGCCCTCACTGCGACTTTCTTTTGAGGAAGGGAAACCGCTGCGTTACGGTGAGAATGATCATCAAAAAGCCACATTCTACTTGGAAAAAAATGTCGCCGCTGCCAAAGAGCGAAATCTCGGGGGGGCGAAACAACTTCACGGCAAAGAGCTGAGCTACAATAATTTGGTCGATGCCGACGCCGCACTCGAAGCCGTGCGGGAATTACATGACGTTCCCGCTGTCGCAATCATTAAGCATATGAATCCATGTGGTTTTGCCACTGGGAAAACCCTTGACCTGGCCTTTGAAGCGGCTTGGGAAGGGGATCCGGTTTCCGCATTCGGATCTGTAATAGCCGTCACGCGGCAGGTCGATTTGGCCACGGCCGAAAAACTGAAGGGCAGATTCGTAGAGCTTTTGGTCGCTCCCGGCTTCGCTCCAGAGGCACTGGAATACCTACAAAAAAAGAGTAAGGATATTCGCCTGCTTGATATCGGAACCCTGTCTCCCTCACAAAACCGCAAAGTGTACAAGCATATTCTGGGTGGAATGTTGGTGCAAGATCGAGATGTAGAACTCTACCGAAAATGGGAATGTCCCACAAAATTGGCCTTTCCAATGGCATTAAAGGGTCTGGGGGTGTTTACTTGGACTGCTTGCAAACATGTGAAATCCAATGCGATAGTGATAGGGCAAGAATACGCTCCGGGACAGTATCAATTGTTAGGAATGGGACCCGGTCAGCCTAATCGCATCGATTCAAATGTAAAACTTTGCCAGCCCCGGGCTAGAGAAAACCTTTGTAAACAAGCTGAAATCAAGGGTTTGGATGTGGAAGTCTATATCCGTGAAAGCCTCGCAAATTGCGTCATGGCCTCCGATGCCTTCTTTCCATTCGATGATAACGTAATTGCTGCCCATGAGGGTGGAATTCGCTATATTATCCAACCAGGGGGCTCCTTGCGCGACCCGGAAGTGATTGCCACTGCCGATAGGCTTGGAGTTTCTATGGTGTTTACAGGAACACGACATTTCCGTCATTGAGTTGAGAGAAAATAAAGCAATGTTAGAGATCAACCCACATCTGCAATCGAAAATTTTCGACTCATTGCTGTTACATATGAAAGCGGAGCGTGCCGATACAGGGATTTCCCCCGTGTCTGCCCTTGCTTGGGCGAACCTAGCTTCGGATCTTCGACGAATTGGTTTGAGCAAAACAACGGCCGATGCTTTGATTTTCTGGGCAAATTCTCAAGCGGAACAAAGCCGTCAATCACCGGTTAAAATTCGCGTTCTCCATCCCATGGAGAGAGAATTTATTTCTGTGGATGCATACGATTATCTTCTCGACCTTTATCGCTTGGGATTGATTGGTCCACCGCAATTGGAAATGTTGATCGAGAATTGCGCGTTCCTTACGTCGTTACCCGCGACTCGGGAGCAAATCCAAAAAATGGTATTACGCTCCTTCTCCGAAAGCCTCGAAGCCCAAGGACTTGGCGTTTCCCATTGACCCGTGTTAAAGTCATCGGTGGCGGCCTTTCCGGCTGTGAAACCGCATTGCAACTGGCGGATGCGGGCTTATCAGTAGAGCTGTGGGAAATGCGTCCCAAAGTTTCAACTCCCGCTCATAAAACCGGTAGCCTCGCAGAATTAGTCTGCTCCAATTCTTTCAAAGGCATGGCCCATACCTCCGCCCATGGCCTGTTCAAGGAAGAACTGAAAAGACAAGGGTCCCGGTTGTTAGCATTAGCAATGGAATCCCGAGTTCCCGCCGGCGAAAGTTTAGCCATTGACCGAGACCTTTTTTCTGCGGCCGTGGAACGGGCCATTGCGAATCATCCAAATATCAAATTGGTAAAAGAAGAGGTGACTTGCCTCGATCCCACGGAACTGACCGTGTTAGCAACCGGCCCTCTGAGTTCGGACGCTTTGGCAAAAGCATTGTTCGGGTTGATTGGATCGGAACGGCTTTATTTTTTCGATTCGATTGCACCAGTGGTGGAATTCGATAGCCTGGATATGGATCTCGCTTATACCAAAAACCGCTGGGACAAGGGAGAAGAGCCCGATTTTATAAACTGCCCTTTGGACAAGGAGACCTATTTCAGGTTCGTTGAAGCCCTGAGAACGGCCGATACGGTGGAACCGAAACCTTTCGAGAAAGGTCAACTCTTTGAAGGATGTTTACCAGTCGAAGAAATGGCGCGACGAGGACCGGAAACTTTGCGCTATGGGCCAATGCGACCCATTGGTTTACGAGATCCTCGCAGTGATAAAAACCCCTTCGCCGTCATTCAACTAAGGGCCGAGAACCGGCAACGCTCGCTATATAACCTCGTTGGCTTCCAAACCCGTCTGAAATGGGGAACCCAAAAAGAAATTTTTTCAATGGTCCCCGCTTTAAAAAATGCCGCTTTTGCCCGCTTCGGAGCTATGCATCGGAATACCTTTATCAATTCCCCCCAAGTTTTGGAGCCGTCCTTACGAATCAAGGGAACGCGAATTTATTGTGCGGGACAAATCACCGGAGCGGAAGGGTATACAGAAGCGATCGGGACGGGTCTTTATGTTTCTTCCATGTTACTAGCGGAATTACGTGGGGACTTGGAGTTCAATTGGCCAGAAGAGTCTTGTCTCGGGGCGCTGACTCGTCATTTAACAGATCCTAATCCCGAATTCCAACCGATGAATTTTAATTTTGGATTACTGCCTAAAGTGGAAATTAAAGCCAAAAAAGATAAGAAGGGCATGCAAGTCCAGAACTGTCTAAACGCTTTGGATCACTTCCATGCCTTTTCGGTAAAATTGGCTGGCTAATCGGCCTTTCTCCCCCATTTTCGCTAAATTTGCAGCCTGGCTAACAATGTGGCTTTGGTCACTGGCTATTAATGTTTATATTGTCTACTAAATCACTATATAATTCGAGGTTTCCAAAATGATGTACGATGAAATGCTGGTCGCCCCAATGCGTCAAGAGCTAAGTGAACTTGGGATCAAAGAAACCCGCACTGCCTTGGATGTCGATAAATATTTGGCCGATGCCACTGGGACGGTGCTTGTTGTGGTCAATTCTGTTTGTGGTTGCGCCGCGGCCAATGCCCGTCCGGCTGTGTCCGTTGCCATGCAACACAGTAAACTTCCTGAAAAGGCCATCACCGTTTTCGCTGGAAATGATGCTGATGCGACTGCGCGAGCTCGTTCTTACTTTGTGGGCTATCAGCCCTCTTCCCCCCAAATCGCTCTTATAAAAAATGGCGATGTGGTGTTTATGTTGGAACGACATAATATTTCCGGTCGCAGTGCCGATGACATTGCGGCTGAAATGACGGCGGCTTTTGATTCCTTTTGTTGAATAATCTTGCTTCAACTCACACCGCGAAATTTAACTCAGGCTGCGAACTTCGAAGACGGCTTCGATTTCTACCGCAGCATCAAGTGGAAGCGCTGAAACGCCCACGGCCGCTCGAGCATGAATACCGGCCTCTCCAAATAGGTCACGACATAAATCGGAAGCTCCATTAATCACTTTGGGCTGATCGACAAACCCATCCACACATTGAACAAAACCCCCTAATCGCACGACTCGAATAACGTCTTGCGGTATTACTCCAGCTACACCCAGCGCCGCCAAAATATTCAGGAGACAAATTCGTGACGCTTCCTGACCCTGAGCAATGTCTAACTCTTTACCGATTTTCCCTTTAAATCGAAGTTGCCCTTCGACCATAGGTAGCTGGCCAGATACAAAGACTAGATTCCCGGTTCGCACAGCGGGAATATAAGAGCCCAAGGGTTTGGGCGTTGGGGGAATTATTAATCCCAGCGCCGCTAACTTTTCTTGAATCGGGTTCATGGTATTTCTCCTGGACAAGGGGATAAACTGCAGCCTGGATAAATATATCTTTCGAGGATGGAAACCTCGACCCTGGACTTTATTGATACTCACTGTCATTTGGATTCTATCCTATCCAAATTAAACTTGAAGGATTTTTCTGAATTTGAAGCTCGTTTCTTACCTGACAATTTTGGGGGATGCATCACTATCTCTTGTGATCCACTTTCCATCCAACCCACCTTGGCATTGATGGATGAAGAAAAAATCTTCGGGGCATTTGGAATTCATCCTCATGACGCCCAGCATTATAATCCAGACTTAGAAACCCAACTTGTTTCAGCAATGGATAAATCCAAAACCGTGGCCTGGGGTGAAATTGGATTGGACTATCATTACGATTTTTCACTTCGTAAAATTCAGCGGGAGGTATTCACACGACAAATTCAAAAAGGAATAGGGTTAGGTAAACCACTCATCATTCATACTCGCGAAGCCGAAGAAGATACGCTTGCAATCATGCGCGCGGAAATTCCACAAGACTGGAAAGTCCATGTCCACTGTTTCACTTCGTCTGAAAATATGGCGACCGCGCTGCTCTCCGAATTCACGCAATTATGTTTGGGGTTTACTGGCATCCTCACCTTTAAAAATGCGGTCGAACTCCAAGGTATTGCTTCAACGATACCGTTGGATCGGTTTCTCTTAGAGACAGATGGTCCGTTTCTGGCGCCGATTCCCCATCGTGGGAAAGCGGCTCATCCCGGACATATCCCCCTGATTGCTCAAAAGTTGGCTGATCTAAAAGGGATTTCATTGGAAGAAATTTATAAGGCTGCACGACTAAACACTCGAAAGATATACGGAATTTAAACCTGGAAAACGGGGCTCCGGCAATCTAGAATTATTTATTCTGGAACTCGACGTCCTCATCTTTGCCCATATTCTCATGGACTTCTTTGTCGATCATTTGCTTTTCCACTTTTTCTTGAACAATTTTCTGTTCCCATTCGATAAACGATTGATCGAGGGCCTTTCGCTTTTCTTGGATATCAAAATCAATATCGCGCAACTTATCCCGCAGACGATCTCGTTCTTTGATCAATTTTTCTTCAGTAGGATGCGATTCTAAACTGTTGAGGACAATGATATAACTGGTTTCAAGAGACTGGCGCTTGTCTTCTTGGCGCGCAATGGTTTGCGCTTCCTGGTTAATGCGATTTCCATATTCTGTGAACGCGCAGCCAGAAAAATAGAATGCGGCCAAAACCACAAAAACAATTATTCTACTCGTAAATATCTTCCTCATAGCGATAGAGGTGAACAGGAGTCTCCGCTTTTTCCTCTTTCAATTCCATGACCATATCGGCCATTTCCGTTTTCGACTGAAAGCAAGGCAAGCCCGTTTTTTTATCCATTGAAAATTGCA
>JAYVCH010000243.1:0-7864 GCA_043750055.1 Fibrobacteria bacterium | reverse complement strand
AAGATTTCTGAAAAAACCTAAAAAGTCAGATAAAACCTTTGATGCAAAAGACAATATTCCCGATTCCTTGCGTTCAAGATTAATGGGTCGCACCAAGGAAGGTCGCTTAATTGGCTTGGTACAAGCCTCTCTCTCAAAGCCAAGTTCGGATTTTGATTATGTGGGCACCGTGGTCACCCGCAGCAACGCTTTGCTGGCCGAGATGCGAACTGAATATGGACCGCGATTAGAAGTGAGCGTGGAAGGGCCGTATAAAGAATTAGCCGATGTCGATGCCTTGTCCAAAAATGGAATTCTGGCGACTGTCATTTCGGTGGGTTTGAATATTCTCATCATTGCGCTTTTTTTCCGCGGGCTTGGCCCGGTCATTGTGATTTTCTTGCAAGCTGTTATTGCCTGTGCCGTCACCCTGGCTTTGACCATGGGCATTTATGGACATTTGAATCTCTATACCGCTTTCGTGGTCTCCATTTTATTTGGAATGGGCATCGACTTTTCCATTTATGTGATGGGCTATGCCCTGCGGCTTGTTCGGGAGGGAGAGAGCTGGGAATCGGCGCTGATTCGTACTTTGGATGAATTGTTTTTTTCCCTCGTTGTCGCAGCTTCTACCACGGTCGCGGGACTATTAACTTTGCTGGCCTCCAAATTTGTTGGGTTTTATGAATTCGGAGTACAAGCCTCCTGTGGAATCGTCGCGAGTTTGCTGGGTGTTTATCTTTGCCTTCCCGCCTTTATTTTTGCGATCAACAGTCTGGGTTCGCTTCCAGGGTTACGATGGTTTCGCATTGTTCCTGCCAAGCAATTAAAATGGCCGTTGGCTTGGAAACCGAATTGGCCTCGCCTTGTTACCTATTCCGCTTTTTTTGTGCTTTTGGCCTCGGTGGGTTTAGCCTTTTTTGCTTCCAAGTTGCAGTTCGAATATGACTTTGCAAATTTGCGAGAAACGCGAAAAGAAAAAGACGGCCTTCCGGTGAAAATTGCTTTGGGAAGCAATCGTACCAGCAGTCAGCCCGTTGTCGTTATGGGCGATGATTCTGCGTCCTTAGCCGCCTTGCAAGACACTTTGCTTAACCGACTGACGGTGGTCCGCGATCCTTACCTCCGGAGTTTTTTAACTCTATCGACCTTTGTCCCACCTGCGCAAGCCCAACAAGAACGGCTGGTAGAAATTTCTCATATCGGTGAACTAATCGCTGCGAGAGTCTTCAATAAGGCTAGGGGCGATGATTCGGATATGATAGCCAACCTTCGAGAGTTGGCCTTGGCGAAACCGTTCACGCCTCAAGATTTGCCTCCATGGTCGCTTAACTTATTGCGAGAACGCGATGGCTCTTATGGAAAAATCGGATTTATCTATGGGACTTTCAAATCTTCAGATGCAAAAGATGCCACGATTTTTCAAACTCATTATGGAACACTAACGGCTGGGGGGCATGCTCTCCGAAGTTATTGTTCCAGTTTTGTGTTCAGCGATATTGTAAGAATTGTGAAGTCAGATAGCCTACGCGTCTCCCTCTGGATGTTTGCCGTCTTGATTGTTTTGCTGGGGCTGATTTTTAGGGATTGGCGGCTCTTACTGGCATGTCTAATTGAAATGACGGTCGGAGTCGTCTGTATTTTGGGCCTGATGGGATTAATCGGACTTAAGGTCGGCCCCTTCAACTTGATTGTAATTACAACTTTGCAAGGATATGCGGTCGATGTCGCGAGCTATATGCTTTTGGGATATTTAAGACTGGGTCGTAATAAAATCGGTGAGTTGTATAGTGGGATTGGAATGTTAGTTTGTGTCTCCACCTTGACAACTACGGCTGGGTATGCTGGCATGTTGTTTACAACCCATATGGGAATTATCAGTATTGGGAATTTCGCCGTGCTGGGGCTGCTCCTGCTTTTGGGGACATCACTGTGTTTAACTCCCTGGTTAGCTATGAAATTATTACCTGAACCTAAGGTTGAGGGTTAGTCTTTTTCTGCTAGCATAATTGAATTCTGCAGCATATACGTCTTACGATAAAGGCAAGAATTTTTTAATAAACGTATTTAGGAGATATCATGATCACTATGCGTCAGTTCTCAGCCGGGGAGGTTGTGATTAAAGAGCATGAACCTGGAGAGACGGCCTTTGTGATCGAAAAAGGTAAGGTGGTGGTTTCTAAAGAGCAAAATGGAAAGATTGTCCAAATTGCTTTACTGGAAACCGGAGCGACCTTTGGTGAAATGAGCATGGTTGACGACATGCCCCGTAGCGCCACGGTGACGGCTGTTGAAGCGACCTTGGTTCGGGAAATTCATCGGGATGATTTGTATGCCAACATGAAGGCGAATCCCGAGGCTATTGTCAATATTCTTAAAAACATATTTGAGCGATTGCGTGACGCAAATATGCTCAATGCTCAACTTCAGTCGGCTATTTTGGATATGGGATCAAAATCGAGTATTGTTGTTGCGGCGGCGGCATCACCATTGTCCAAAGCTTCAGTTACCCCACTTGCATCCCATCCCATTCAGAGTGTGAACTATTGTTTTGAGGGAATGACACCCCAAGCAATCGAAGCTATTGCGAATAATCCAGTGCATTTTAAAATGTTCCCATTCAAAATTGGGAGAAAAACTCGTGACCCGATTGTAAATAACGACCTTGAAATCCATGACCAGGCTCCCCTGCAGGTTTCACGCCATCATGTCAGTCTAATCAAGGATGGAGACCGTATTGGTGTTTTGGATCGGGGAAGTCAATTAGGCGCAAGCGTCGATGGTGTGCGTATTGGAGATAAGCATGCTCCTGGGCCGGTATTTTTCAAAGGGTCGGAAGGGCTGTTGGTATTGGGCCCGGAATCATCCCCTTATCGATACAAGGTTTCTATTTCCAAAGAAGCAATGCGCCATTGAATTTAAAAGCGATGTAATGAAATAGTTTCTTGTGTGCCAAATCGAATTTGGCCCTTGAGATTAGTCAATGGATGAAGGGCGAGTCCCTGGCTTTTCCTAAAATTTAAATTCGAAAAACGAATCGCAACCATTGGTGGCCATTGCTGAGGAAGAGCTTGGCCATAGAACTCCGCCTTGATGGAATTTTTATCGCAACTTTGACCATCGATGCTCCATCCTAGCCTATCCTGGGAAAGATTTGCATGAGGGTTCAAGGTTTTGTTTCGACCTCCCGACCATGCCCAGGAAGCGGTGGCCTGCCAACCAAAATCGATGGAGCCATCTTCCCAAGCCCATTCAATCGCATCGGTTGGACCATAGATTCCGGGCCGATAGCCAGCGGCCCGAACTGTATTGGCAAACGCTTGGAAGTAGGCTCTCGCCGAAGTGTTCCATTGTGTGGATTTGATGTCAAAATCACAGGCGCCATATATCGCGCAACCAAGTGGATATCCAAGCATCCTGGCTTGTTCCACAGCGGCCGAGCCCTGTTCTTTGCCTTTGGCAGCGCCTCCCAAACAGTCTTCGGCAAACCATTCCCAGATGAGGGTAATCGCAATCCCACCGTTTAACAAAAGTGCCCATTCATCCGGCTGAATATTCTTTCCACCCTTTCCCTTGTCGTCATAAGAAAGATATCGGATCACGCTGGTGCAATTTCTGGACTTAAGCGAATCCACGGAGGGATGTCCTTCGGTATGCCAAGCATAATCCACGGAAATGACTTCGGCGCTTATTTTTGGCAAGGGCCGATCCTCTGAATGAAAAGAATCGGGTCGGTATCCGTTTTCAATCGCGCGTTGGAGGCGAGAATCCCACCAGGCACGATCGGCTGGATGCGATAATTCGATTTTTAAATCCTCAGCATCAACCAGGTTTGGAAGTTGAGCCCAAATCGGTGCGTCGAATGTGAGCGTGAGAGTTAGGCCAAAAGACAAGACGAAAGTCCGAATCATGTTTCGTTTTGGCATGAGTTATTGAATCTGAAATAGGTTTGTTTTTGAATTATAATGATATTTCATCCCGCAGGCAGGGGAAAAGCTGTGAGTTGCTACGGTTCAGGCAAATCTTGGACTTGCCAACCCTTAGCACCGAATCGCAAATCACGTTCCACGAAGGCCCACACTAGCAACTTTTTGCCCCTCAACAATTCGGCCTTTCGAGCTAATTGTTGCCGAACCACGGTTGATGCACCACCGTCATTGACTATGGATGTTAGAGGTCGATTAAGTCGGTAGGCAACATGGGAAATGATTCCCGATGAGTTCGGTGCATCGGTTTGATAAATACGTGAAAAGCTATCACCGAGCCATAAAATAGGCGAGCGGATGTCATCTTTATAGGGTGATCCAGTTTCAAGATCAATGACTTGTCTCGCATTGATCGGGTCGGTAGCCCACACGTTTTTTCGTTGTGGGACCTTGGTCATTTCCGCGATATCGCCCCAACGTTCGGCTGCGGTGTCTTTTAAAATATAGCGAGGATGTACGGCTCCATCGGAATCAGCAGCGAAACCCATCTCGCGGATGCGACTGGCAAGTACTTCCGCAGCGACTTCAATTCCTTGCGGAGTCCAATGGGTGTCTCTTTTTAAATATAAGGGTGGGCCACCGGTCGCTTTCGATCTTAAAAATGGGGTGAATAAATCCACTACTAAAAATCCCTGTTTTTTTAATTCTTCTAATAGTAGCAGGGTTGGGGAAGGGGGTTGGCCTTGGAATCCCTTCCAAAGTTTTTCGGGATAGATTGCGGGCTTTCCAGGAATGGGGACAAGCAGTAATTCGATTCCCCGTTCCTTAAGCCGATCACGAAATTCAGTTATCGCCACCAAGGGATTGCGAACATTCACTCTTTTTCCTGTGATCAAAGTATCGAATGTTCCTTTGTAAAAACGCGCATCAGTATAGGGCGGCTGCAAAAGATAATCCACATCCTGGTTGTAGAAAAGCCAATCTCCTTCACCTTGCAACACTTTAGGCGCCATTTCACCTAGGACATCGAAACGAAGCTGAAGAGTTTTGGGCCTTAACCATTTTGCGAAAATGCTTCGGTCTTTCGCATTGTCATCCCAACTGTGTAGATTTTCCTTGCTGGGCTTGCGCGTGAAAATTTCTAAAAAGTGGGGAGACTCCTTGTCGATCCAAAGTTCATGGATGGCTTGGGCCACGGGAAATCCAGCACAGATGGCAGATAGGGCGGCGATATGGGTATATTCCAGTTTACGCATGTCACCTCAGAATTGAAAATACAGGAATGGATTGAAAGATTGAGTGTACATCATCACCACAGCCAATAAGAAAATCGAGAAGGCGAGGGTAAATTTAGGCCAAGATAGTTGCCTTCCAAATTCATAACTCTGTAAAGGCTGATAGATAGCCACGGCGCAGAGGATCATGTCCATCCAATTTTGTAAACGATACACCTCGACTCGTAAAAGGTCGGCGAAGGGTGCCGGTTGGCTGAGGCCGAACATGCAACCCAAATAGTGAAACGCATGGGGTAGTCCATCGGCCCTAAAGAACACCCAGGTTATGAGGATAACAAAAAAAGTAAAAGCGACGCGCAGTTGACGCGGAAGTTTAGCATACAAGGGTTTCTTACCGCCCCAGCGTTCTAATCCAAGCATGGTGCCGTGGATGGCTCCCCAAAATATGAATTGCCATTGCGAGCCATGCCAGAAGCCACCGAGGAGCATGACGAGCGCCAAATTGATATAGGTACGCTTTTCTCCTTTGCGGTTTCCGCCCAGGGGTACATAGAGATATTCACGCAGCCAAGTCGAAAGTGAAATATGCCAACGTCGCCAAAAATCCGTGATGCTATCTGCATGATACGGCGCATTGAAATTTCGAATCAGTTCGAAGCCAAACATCATTCCCAAACCAAGCGCCATGACGGAATATCCATTGAAGTCGAAATAGATTTGAAAGGCATAAGCCAGTACACCCCACCAGGCGTCGAGTGCGTGGGGGCTTTGGGCCGAGAAAACGGCATCGGCAATTTTACCAACGGGATTCGCTAGCAGGATTTTCATTGCGAAGCCAACGAAGAACAACAATGTTCCCCTTGCGAAGAGGGACAAGCTATGGGTGCGAGAATGCAATTGGCCAGCCAAGACATTATATCGTAGAATCGGTCCGGCGACCAATTGCGGGAACAAGGAGACAAATGCGGAGAAGTCGGCGAAGGAACGAACGGGTTTTTCGCCCCGGTATACATCGATGACATAACTCATGCTGTGGAAGGTGTAAAAGGAAATGCCGATGGGAAAGGCGATTTGCAACACGCTAAAGGTGGGTTGGCCGACCGCGGCTAGGAGGTAATTCAAATTCTCTTGAGTAAAGACGCCGTACTTGAAAACGCCTAAGAGGCTAAGATTCGAAACCATGGAAATGGTCACAGCCAATTTTCGATGACGAGGAGTCATACCCTCACGACCGAGATAAAGTCCACAATAGTAATCAAAGACATTGGTGAACATCATGGGTAGAACGAACCAGGGTTCGAACCAGGCATAAAAGATATAGCCCATCAACGTGAGCCAAAGATTGCGGAGCCAATACCGAGATTGCCCGGGCTCGGGATTTTTTGGGTAGGGGATCAGATAATAGACGGCCAAGACCAAAGGCAGAAAGTAAAAGAGGAATACATCTTCAGTAAATACCATGGATGTTCTTGAGGATTATCTTATTGGAAGAGGATATCGGGCCAGCGATCATTTCCAGTATGGTAGGTTAGGCGAGCCGATTTTTCGGGTGGGTCACCAATTTTCCAGAGCTGTATTTCATAGTCGGCAATGTCATGATCATGACCTCTTTGGGTTGCACACCAAATTAAATAGTCGCCCTTGGGAGAGAGTCTGGGAAAGTATTCGTGCGAACGTCGGCCTGGCAAATCCATGAAGACAATGTTTTTGCCATCTATGATCCCTCCATCAATTTTTCCATGAGTTCCATCCTCCTTGAGATCAAAGGCAAAAATAGAAGTGCCGCCCATTCCGGTTTCATTCACGCGAATACAACGATGGGAGTTCGGAAAGA
The DNA here is from genome assembly GCA_043750055.1 of Fibrobacteria bacterium. Lineage (GTDB taxonomy): Bacteria > Fibrobacterota > Fibrobacteria > UBA11236 > UBA11236 > Chersky-265. The sequence goes on along the minus strand of JAYVCH010000243.1, from coordinate 890 downwards.
AACTGAATTGACAGCCTCCCCCTGATGTAAAATATTTATGAGTTTTCAGATTTAAGATTCCGGTTTCGCGGGAACTACCACGCAGGGTCAAGGCCAGGAATTGCCCATCATCGGAAAGCGAAGGATGTTGGGCCAATCCCCCTTTCCATTCCTTATCTCCATCGGCTAACAAAGTTTCGCCCGTCCCATCGGAGTTACACATAAAGACCTTGGACCCACGAGAATAGACGATGGATTTTCCATCTCGGGTCCAACTCGCCCACGTTGAGTTTGGGATCAACAATTTTTCGTCCATGCCATCGGTATTGATCACCCAAGTATCCCAACGCTCTGGGGAGTTGGCCTCGGTCTCAAGGGTCCAATCCATTTTAGATCGGGTGAAAATAACGCGCTTTCCATCAGCAGAAAAACGTGAATACCAATCCGTTTTCGGTCCCTTGGTTAATGGCTTAGAATCCGTTCCATCGATATTCATAATGTAGATGTCATGATTGCCATCTCGGGAGGTGGACCAGATAATTTTCCCTTTTAGGCTTTTCGTCAATGCTTGTTGAGTGGCAATTTCTTCAGGTTCAGGTTGTACGGGTTTTCCTCTCGGAGGTCCAGCCAATACGATTTCGCTTAAAAGAAAAACGAGAACCAGGGATTTTTGCATGTGACTCAAACCAAACATTTCGACTCCTTCAAGGGCCATTTAATTAAAACATAATCTACAAAGATTTCCGAGGAAGGTAATCCTAACGTCAGGGAAGCCTACATGTTACGGTCATTTAATTTCGATCGATATGGTTTCGGATTGTAAAGGATTAGTTCACTACTGTCCAAAATGTTTTGAATTTTTTGCCCAAGATTTGGGTTAAAAAATCGAGTTCGTAGTGCCGACCCCAAAG
>JAYVCH010000242.1:0-7113 GCA_043750055.1 Fibrobacteria bacterium | reverse complement strand
GTTTTTGATGCGAAGGGTCAAGATGTTTACGAGGCTCGTTGCGCCTCTCTAGGCTTCGCATTTTTTGGAATTGGGATGATTGAAGACGAAAGTGGAAGCGATGTCTATTCGGCCAGTTTAATGTCGGAAGGCGCAGGGTCGACCAAAGGAGCGGGTTTTCTCTTAGACCGATCAGGAAATGATCAATATCTGGCGCGGCCGACCTTCCGGGATGAATTGCGCTATACCGACCACAATATTCATATGGTCCAAGGCTTTGCCACCGGATTTTCTCCCAACTATTCCGGGGGTATTGGACTCTTGCGTGACGGAGCAGGAAATGATTTGTATGTGGCGGATATTTTCGGTCAAGGTTCGGCCTACTGGTATGCATTAGGATTATTAATTGATGAGGCTGGTGATGACCGTTACGATGCGTACCAATATGCGCAAGGCGCTGGCGTGCATATAGCGATTGGAGCACTGCTTGATTTCGGGGGAAACGATCACTATGCTTCCAAAGGAGTGAGTCAAGGCTGTGGCCATGATTTGGGATTCGGCTTGCTCTATGATCGCATCGGGAATGACAATTATTTTGCGACAGATATGAGTCAGGGTGCCGGTAGTGCCAATGGTTTGGGGATTTTACAGGACGCGCTCGGCAATGACATTTATGAATCAATCAATCTTGAAATGGCTTTGGGACATGCGGATATGCGTCGAGATAGAGGAAGTTTTGGTTTCTTTTTGGATCAACAGGGAAAGGATCGATATCGACCACAGCACGCAGATGGAAAAGCGTGGCGTATTTTTAACGGAAAAACCAAGGGGAATGGCTTTGGGCTCGATCGATAAACACTATTCCATTTCCCAGCTCGCAGCTTCACATCATCTGGTGTCGAAATGGATGACAATAATTTTTTTAATATTTTTAATTGATGGGACTGAAGCCAAAACCTCCCTGACTCGATTGGACTCTTTATTCATTATTGCGGCAACGGGTGAACCGCGTTTCAAGGTGGCACGTGAGAGTTGTGAAAAAATTTTGGTTCTCGATTCCGCTACCCCAAATTATTTATTGCATGTCCGTTTGACGGGTCAATCACCAAGGCAAAGACATTATGTTGAACATCTATTTGCTGCCATTTCCGATTCCGGAAAAAATCCGATAGTTGTTCTGCGGATTGCGGCCGCTTTGCCTATTTCTCCCGATAGTGTTCAACCCCAATTATTGCATATTGGATCGGAGTTAGGGGATAGTGCATTCTTGCCCATTGCCCGGCTTTACCTGAAAGCGGATAGTGAAGAAATAAGAAAGGCTGCGGTACGGAGCCTTGGGACTTACCCTAAGTCAGTAGATGTGGCAACCTTGCTGAATCGCATAGCGAAAACATCTTCGCTTGAACGGCAAGAGAATCTCTGGGCGTTGAGTCGCCACGGAATCATAAAGGAATGGCCCAAACTAATTCCCGTGTTGCAAGATGAATATCTATATAACCGGCAAATAGCAAGAAGGCTCTTGGTGGAAGGAAGCCAAAAAAATTGGGAGGCGTTGGAAAAATACTGTCCCCTCCGATTTTCATCGGATGAACGGCTAGAATGGATTTTGTTGGCGATGGACATTCCTGGAAAGGCCGCGCATGATTTTTTAAATCGCGAGTCCAAACTTCTTTCCAGTGGCCGAAGGCAATTCCTAGCGTCGATTATGGACTCGATTCCGAATCAACCTTGAGTTTCTTGGGTGAGAAAATCTCGATTTTTTGCTTTAGTGCCCCCTCTTTTCAAAGGAGGGGGCAGAGTGTATAATAAAGAAAACCATTAATGGTAGTCATCTGGGTGGCCAGGATTCCATGAAAGGGCGTATGATTCAACCCAATCCTAAATTGACCCCATTCGGTGCTGTAAACAATCGAGTCAATCGTGCCTCAGAATTGCTGGGCATCAAAGAAAATTATCGCAAACTTCTCACCACTTGCTGGCGGGAAACCAAGGTGTCTTTGCCAATTGTGGATGACAAGGGTGACATGCAGGTTTTTGAAGGCTATCGTGTGCAACACAACGGCGTTCGTGGCCCCTATAAGGGGGGCGTTCGTTATCACCCCGATGTCGATCTCGATGAAGTCAAAGCGTTGGCTTCTCTGATGACTTGGAAATGTGCAATCGTGAATATTCCCTTCGGAGGAGCAAAGGGTGGTATCGCAGTCGATCCAACAAAAATGTCGGAAAGGGAATTACAGGCCTTGACGCGCCGATTTATTTCCAGTGTCAAAAATATGATTGGTCCTTACAAGGATATAATGGCGCCGGATATGGGTACCAATCCCAAGACAATGGGATGGATGATGGATGCTTATGGTCAAATCAGCGGTTACTCCCCAGCTATTGTAACTGGTAAGCCCGTGATGTTGGAGGGAACACCCGATCGTTTAGACGCAACAGGACTGGGTGTGGCAATGATCACGCGTCGGATTTTGGAAGAACGCAAAGAATTCCTGAGCGGAAAAACGGTGGCGATTCAAGGATTTGGAAATGTTGGCAGTTTCGCGGCCTTGCACTTGCATAGAATGAGCGCTAAGGTGATTGCGGTGAGCGATTTTACGGGAGTCGTGGTGGATCGCAATGGCCTGGATGTAGAAAAGCTGATGGCGCACATAGAGCTCAAACACACCCTCGCTGGATTTTCACAGGGAGAATTTGCAACTCGTGAGGAACTCGATATCATGGGATTGGATTGCGATATTCTGGTACCCGCTGCCCTGGGTCACGTCATAGACGCTGGGAACATGAATAAAATAAAGGCTCGCTATATTATTGAAGGCGCCAATGGTCCCATTACCCCTGAGGCTGATGAGTTTCTCAATAGCCAGGGAACGATTGTGGTTCCCGATATCCTCGCCAATGCCGGGGGCGTGGTGGGTTCTTACTTTGAGTGGGCCCAAAATATTCAAATGCATCATTGGGAAAGAGCGGAAAGCAAATTAGAGTTGGATAGATTCATGTCCGGGGCATTGATAGGAGTAACCCAGGCCGCCAAGAAACATGGTATTAATTATCGCGACGCAGCCTTCGCCGTTGGCGTCGATCGTGTTTATCAAGCAGCGATGGCGAGAGGACACTAAAGAGTATGGGTGAGTTCGGTGTCGTTGGATTGGTTAGGGGAGAACATAGAAACAGGATAAACTGGTGGTGATGAAAACCAGTTCGGCCCGGTCCCCCAAATGACCGGAAAAGAAACGGGATAGTTCAAGAGAAATATCCATTCCAAAGGGGAGATTGTCGAAGGGCATCCAATACTTTCCAAGTTCAATAGCGCCGAGTGGTCGCAACCCAATTTTTTCTCCTCCGAAGCCATAAGCCAAGTAACCTCCGATCGAAAGTCCAAAATATTCAGAATTACGGACGGGGTCGGAGCCTTCATCTCCCAGCCACGACTTTCGAATATCCAGGCTTGTCTGGGGGAAATAATCGTACAGGTCCACGGTATTGCTGGTTACAAGCCTTATTTTTAACCCCGCTTGCCAGGATTTAGGAAGATCGAGGTAACCGCCAAGTTGCGGCTGCAATCCCAAACTGTTTCCAATGGAATAACCCATTCCTGCATTCAGCATAAACGCTTTTCGTGGTTTGGCGACTGGAGAACCATCTTCTAGGTTTAATTCTACCTCGGAAGCGAAAACTGAAACGGTAGCGCAAAAAAGACATATGAGGAAAATGGGCAGGAAAAGAATGGTTTTTTTAAAACGGAATCGAAATGGATTGGTTGCCATTTCAAGTAGGGGGGACATAACCGTCCAGGGACCGAATTCCCCTGGCGCGCATTGCATCTAATAATTCTCGATTCATTTTTCGGATCGCATTCCAACGGTAGGCCAGAACCGTATAGCATTGAACTGCATCGGCTCCAGCTTCCAACAAGTCCATGACTTTGGCTCCGTGGTCAATTCCACCGCTGGCAAAAATTGTGATCTTGGGAAGCTGTCTTCGTATGTATTGTACAGCAGGCAAGGTGTTCTTATAAAGAATCCGTCCTGATAATCCGCCTTTACCGCCAGCATCTGTTACGGAATTTATTTCGACTTCGGGCGTGTTCATGCGTAGGTAACGAGCTTTTTCTCCGGGAAAAGTATTGAACAGTACCAGTCCGGTTACCCCGGTATCGGATATGACTTGAAGGTTGGCGTCAAGTGCATGTGCACTCATATCGGGAGAGAGTTTTACGAAAACGGCTTTTTTGGGAGCGAGAGTTTTTCGAGCTTCCATAATTTCTTGCAACAATTCACGCAAAAAACCTTCTTGACCATCCATGCGTTCAAGTCCCGTATTGGGACAGCTCACATTTAATTCGATATAATCCGCGGCGCGGTAGGCGCGACGAAAAGTGGTCATCACATCCGCGATTTTTTCATCGGATTCTTCCATGCCAGGAGTATCGGCAACACTTATGCCAAGAACCAATTTACGACGATGGCAAATTCCGAGGGCTTTGTCTACTTCGTGCGCGATAATTTCGATGCCCGGATTATTCAGTCCCATAGAATTGCTCATCGAGCGATCCCTAGGTAACATGCGCATGCGCGGACGGAAAGTATTTCCCTCACGAGGATTGCTTGTAGCGGACCCTACACTGATGGCGCCGAATCCTAGCACGCTGAATGCTGGAAGATGATCGGCATATTTATTTCCACCCGCGGCGAGAATAATCGGACTCGCCAGGGTTATCGGCATACTGCGATCATGGAATCGGATAGTTTTTTCTAAGTCGCTGCTGGGTGTTCGCGAAAGCGAAATGGCATTGGCGAAGGCGGCATAACTGGAGAGAAAATGATGACGCGCTTCAGGGTCGCGAATCAGTGATTTGCCGATTTCCAACATCCAATCGCCCAATCCACGACGATATTCATGATGGATTACCCCTTGGCCACGTTGCTCAATTTTCATGGTATCGGACATTTTTATGCTGTTACTCACTTGATAACTATAAAGTAATAAACAGACAGGTAACAAGACGAATTACGATTTGGTTCAGCCTTGGCCTTTTTGTTAGATTGGTGGAATCCTTTTCCAGGCAAGCCCATGGCCAAAGTTCAGAAAACTTCGGAAACTCCAAATCCCCTAGCCACCCGATTCCATATGGATTGTAAGGTGGTCACTTCCGGTTCCCGGTCTTATCCGGATATTGAATCGGCCCAAGCTGATCATACTGCAAGGCGACTATTCGAGCTTCCACATGTCACATCTGTTTTTTATGTGGGAACCACCGTTACGGTGAATAAAGACGAGGACGGGGACTGGTCTCAACTTTTGACTCCGATAGCGGACATACTTGAAGAGACTGTGATCTCGGCCGAGGATGCTCCACCACTTGATGACGATTTTGATCCTCATGCCGCCGGCGCCAGTATTCAAAGGCCTGCGGACTTTTTTAAGCTGAGTTTGGAAGAACAGATTCTCCATCTAAATCACATTTTCGATGAAATGGTTCGACCCGGGCTCGCCGGTGATGGTGGCGGTTTGGAGCTTTTAGGAATTGAGGGTTCGAATGTCCGAATCCATTATGAAGGTGCCTGCGGGAGCTGTCCCAGTTCGACGAGCGGAACCTTGATGTATATCGAGAGTGCGCTTCAGAAAAAAGCGCATCCCGAGTTAACCGTCACCACCGACTAACTCATTTGTAATCAATGGCTTCGGACCTCTGCACTTTGGTAGAAGTCTCTTTAGCAGCTTCTTCCATTTTTTTTTGCCACGCTGAAAAAGCGGGAGTCAATATCCCATGACGTTGTCCCGCCCATATTCTTTTTCCCATTTCTTTTCCGAAAACTAAGCTGGACTCAAACATATTCCCTAATAGGGGTAGAGAGAGCAAAAACCCCTGTAAATAGGGCGATTCAGCGCGTCCGCCAGGCCGCCAGGGAAAATTCCGAGACAGCCATCTTCCCAATAAAATGAAGTTTGCCATTCGAAAAGAATTCAGAATGAAGCGATGTACGCCCTCTTGAGTGATCCAATCCTTGAAAACATATTCTCCCGGTGTCCTAAACAAATGAAGCCAGGCTAGATAGAAGAAAAAGGGCCAAGATGCGAAGAGCATTCTTGCTGGTTTAGGACAAAGCCAAAGTAGGATGAGAAAAGCGGGAAGCTGGATCCAGTGATAATTTCCGACAACAAGTCCAGCCAGAGCGACTAGACCTATAACAAAAGGAATATTTTTCGAATTCACACCCAATGATGACGACGATGACGACGACGATGACGATGACGATGACGATGACGATGACGATGACGATGACGACGACGACGACGATGATGGTGACTCTGAAGGTGACCCTGACCCAGAAGCTGAACCTAACGTTGACCCCAATGAGGAAAGCGTTGCAGGCAAATCTTGAATCGAGGGCAGGGCGAACATGCGTTCGAGGTCAGTTTCAGAAAAATGCACCAACAAGGCTATCAAGGTTCCAGATAACAAGGACCAGGTTAACATCGGTCCAATCAAAAAATAAAATCCGGTATGTCGAATCACGAGCCATTTAACCAGTACCAATTGACTCAAGTTAAATGCGACGGCGAGTAGGATACTACTACCGAGAATGCCCAAGATTTTTTTTCTTGTCGCCCATTGTGCCAAACCACCCGTACCGAAGATGGCAATTGCTCCTGCACCAGTGCCAATCAGAAAGGTGATGAAAGGTTGTCCACCATAAAGAATGGTGATTAGATTCCGTGCAAACAGTAAAATAAAAGCTCCATAGGGTCCGTATTCCAAAAGAAAGGGTAGAATAACGACATAAGATAATCCTATTCGCATCCAGGGGAATAGAGGAATGCGGGGGAGAAGGCTTTCCATAATTTGAAGACTCGCCGCGATGAGTAAGGCCAGGGCGAAACCTTGAGCCGTGACTCTAGGCTTAAATCGTTTTTGGAGGTTTAAACTTAAATCGCCCTTAGCATCTAGGTTTTCCGATTCAGAAGGTAATGGCATCGGCTCCCTTGGACTTCGGGTTAGGGCCTGCGGGCCCTTCCAGAATTAAAAGGACTTGTGCAGGGACACAAGCCACTTCTTCAGGAGCATGACGAATGATACCGGTCTTAACGCAAATCTGTCCTGGACAGGGAGAGGAGGCCACCCTAGCCATG
>JAYVCH010000241.1:0-3929 GCA_043750055.1 Fibrobacteria bacterium | reverse complement strand
GAGGTCCTCAGGAGGAACTAAGAGGCCGGTGACCCCATCTTCAACCGCATCGGGGATGCCGCCGGAAAGGGAACCGACTGCGGCAACTTCACAGGCACCGGCTTCCAGAAAAACGATTCCGAAACCTTCGATGTCTTTGGGAGAGGAGAAACTCGGTAAAGTGAAAACGTCGGCGAGGTTGAAATGGGCTACGAGTTCTTCGTCCAAAATACGGCCCAGGAAGCGAACTTGGTTTTGTAGGCCCAGGTCCCTAGTCTGGGTTTGCAAGGCTTCTCGTTCAGGACCGTTTCCCCCCAAGAGCAAAACCACATCGGGAACTTCGGAAAGGACAAGGGGCATGACCTCTATCAAACGTTTCAAATTTTTCCGAGCCACCATGCGTGTGATGCAGAGAAGAATTTTTTTGGACTCGAGGCCGTAACGTTGGCGGAGAAAGTTGGCGTCCATCGGGTGGAATTGCTCCGGGTCCACGCCTGGATGAGCTAGATGTAGTGGGCAAGCGGGCCGCGCCAGTGCGCGTGTCAAGCGCATCACTTCCGCACTATTGGGGAATGCCGCGTCCATGCGGGCGAAGACTTTGGGCATTAGAAAATGGGCCAAAGGGCCGAGTACGGAAGTTAACAGTTCCCTACCATGCACCAGAGCGTAGCTACGATGTTGTTTTTTCGAAGTGGACATGAACAATTCGGCCAGTGCCCCTTGCCATTGCGCATAAAGGACCCGTGTGACGGTGGGATGCCGCTTGAGGTAACGGGGAAGGTACGTCAGCAAGGGCAAAAAAAGCCAGGAGCTGTGAACGGAAATCCGAACGAGTTCGGCAAGACCAGGTAGGGGGTTGACCTCGTCTTTACGACCTGGACAAATAACCCGGACGGTATGACCGTTGGCCAGGAAGGATTTGGCCAATTCTATCACATAGGTTTGAATGCCTCCTTTTTCGGGGGCGAAATCCTGGGTAACGATAAGGATGTCCATGGCGGGCTTTAAGATAGGAATCTGCTTCAAGAGATAGGAATCTGCTCCCAATGCTTGACTGTGAAGGCGGGGGTTTGTGAATTAAGTTTTGGTTATGACACTCAAAGAGGCTCAAAGCCAGGTCGATACCTGGATCAAGACGGTCGGCGTTAGGTATTTTACTGAGATGACCAATACCGCTATTTTAATGGAAGAAGTGGGCGAAGTGGCCCGCATCATGGCCCGGACTTACGGGGATCAAAGTTTCAAGAAATCGGATTTAGCCAAGGATCTGGGCGATGAAATGGCCGATGTGCTGTTTGTCCTTATTTGTCTTGCGAATCAAACCGGCATCGATCTCACCGATGCGTTTGCTAAAAATCTGGAGAAGAAAACTATCCGGGACGCGGACCGTCACAAGCAGAATCCCAAGTTGCAATCGAAACCTGATCCAGAAATAAAGGCCTGAACCATGTCCAGCTCCTTCGGTAATCTATTCCGTATTTCTACGTTCGGCGAAAGCCATGGCAAGGCCGTGGGTGTGGTTCTAGACGGCTGTCCCGCAGGCTTGAAACTCTCGGAAGCGGAAATTCAATTCGATTTGGATAGACGACGTCCCGGCCAGAGCAAGTTGACCACGCCTCGCAAAGAAGCGGACCGGGTGGAAATCCTATCGGGTTTGTTCGAAGGTAAAACCACCGGTACGCCCATAGGAATGACGGTTCCAAATACGGATCAGCGGTCACACGATTATGGGGATATGGTTGACCTCTATCGTCCCTCCCATGCAGACTTCACCTATGATTTAAAATATGGCTTTCGTGATTATCGCGGAGGCGGTCGCGCTTCCGCCCGTGAAACCATTGGTCGCGTGGCGGCCGGAGCCGTCGCCCGAAAAATTTTGAAAGAAGTCTGCGGCACCGAAATCCTGGCTTATGTGTCCCAGGTGGGTAACATTGATGCGACCCTCGATCCGCTCAAAGCCAATTTTAAAACCATCGAATCGAATTTAGTCCGCTGCGCCGATCCCGTGGCTGCCCAAAAAATGGCGCAAGCGATTGATGAAGCGCGCAAGTCGCAAGACTCGCTCGGTGGCGTGATTCAACTCGTGATCAAAAAAGCGCCCAAAGGCATTGGCGAACCGGTCTTTCATCGTACCGAGGCAGAGCTGGCGCGCGCATTTCTTTCTTTACCTGCCACCAAAGGCTTTGAAGTGGGAAGTGGCTTCGCGGGAACGCGTTTACGCGGCAGCGAACATAATGATTCCTTCGTGAACAAGGGCAAACCCGGTCGGGCGGGTTCGGGTTTTTCAACCATCGGTACCGCTACAAATCGCTCGGGTGGGATTCAGGGTGGCATTACCAATGGCGAGCCTATCCTTTGTCGTATCGCGTTCAAGCCTACGGCAACCATATCCATGTCCCAACAAACTGTGGATAAAAATGGGAAAGTAAGAACCTTGGTGGCCAAAGGAAGACATGACCCCTGCGTGTTACCCCGTGCGGTGGTGATTGTAGAAGCCATGGCTGCTTTAACCTTGATTGATCTTTTTCTGGAACAAAGAGCCCGCTATAATTTGTTCAAGTGATTTCTCTCGCCCGGGGGAAGCATTTCCCAAATCTATCCTATTGGCCCTTCGCGAACTTTCCGCATTACCCTATGAAAACCTAAGCAAAATCGTCGCCTTCCGTCAGGGCGGTAACATGGAAAGTACCCTAGGCTTGTCCACCGATTGGCTCGAACGCGCACGGGACACTGGCGCGGGTGGCACTTGTTTTTCTTTGACCTGGTGGCTGGCGGAGCGGGTTTTAGCTGCGGGAATGAACTGCGCTTTTTTAATGGGAGACAAAGGTCGCGCTAAAAATATCCATTGTGGACTTCGATTTGATTGGCAAGGCCGATCTTATCTGCTTGATCCCGGCTATATGATTTTCGCACCCTTGTCGCTTCCCGTTGGAGGTTTGTCCGTGGCTATTTGGATTTCACCCAATCATTTGCGCGTTGAGGATTTGCCCACCGAAGAGGTCTGGAGGCTTTGGAGTGGGCCCAAAGACGGTCTCAAGCCCCGTTTTGATTTTCGTAAACGCCCGGTGGGACAAGAAGAATTCCTGGCGCATTGGTCAGCGTCCTATCGATTGCCCATGATGGCCTATCCGGTGTTAAACAGAGTTAAAGACGGGGTGCAATATTATTTGCAGAAACGAAGTTTTCTGACGCGGACCTCGGAGGGCGGGGAGATGCGAAAACTTACGAAAATGGAAATGCTGGACGTTCTAGGGGTAACATTCGGGATACCGGAAGACTTGGCTAAAGAGGCCCTTAATATAATCCTTGTCCAAACCCCCGATTTCTTCAGCCGTTAAGTCGGCAGAGAATAAACTAATTTTCCAAAACTCAGGAGGATTCATGGCTCTTATTCGAAAATTGGCCCCCAGCATCCTAAACGCAGACTTTGCTTCACTTGGATCCCAAATCGCGGAAATTGAAAAAGGCGGGGCAGACTGGGTTCACCTCGATATCATGGACGGAAATTTCGTTCCCAATATTTCCATCGGACCAGTGGTGGTCGAAGCCATTTCCAAATTCTGCAAGCTACCCTTGGATTGCCACCTCATGATAGTCAATCCTGAAAAATACGTAGGAGACTTCGCGAAGGCGGGAGCCGATTCCATCACCGTGCATCAAGAATCGACCCTTCACTTGGACTCCCTGGTAAAGACAGTGAAAAGTCTAACCAAAAAAGATGGTTTTCGTATGCGTGTAGGCGTGAGTCTGAATCCCGCCACGCCCATTGAATCGTTGGAACATGTGCTTTCCGAATTGGATCTTGTTCTAATCATGTCCGTGAATCCTGGATTCGGTGGACAGAAATTCATTCCTTATGCTTTGGACAAAGCGCGAAAACTCCGAGCTCGCGCCGAGGCTTTGGGATTGTCCCTGGATATTCAGATGGATGGCGGCATTGGACCGAAAAA
>JAYVCH010000240.1:0-2595 GCA_043750055.1 Fibrobacteria bacterium | reverse complement strand
GGAGGATTGTAAGTGATTGTTCAGCATTGGTTTATCAGTTCTCGCCCTGCTCAGTAAATTCAATCATGTTTTTGTGCAAGTAAATATAGGCAGAGAGGGCAGAGTGGATGGTGAATCCCCCTTCAACATAAATTGCGTCGCAGATTGAAGATGATAGTTCTGGTTACAAACGCTTGCACCAGCCCATGTCGCGAATACCAAACCGGTATATAAGGAAAGTGTCGATTTCATATTTACCTCAGGGACGAAAGTGCGCAGACCGTCCCAGACTCAATTTAGGTGAATGAGGGGGGAATGCAAAGCGATTTCAATCAATATCGGTATATTTCTAACTTTTTGGGATGAAATTTGTGAACCTGCAAGTGAAAAAACCCTGCCGTATTCTATACATTTCCTCTACTTACAGCCGCGATGAAAAGGACAATCAGAACCCTTGGATGATAGACACCATTCGGCATTTGAAAAGTCGGGGATATGAAATTGAGGTTTTAGCCCCCTCTTTTCGGGGCCTAAAGAATCAGCAAGTGGGCGGCGTTCAGGTTTATCGGTTCCGATATTTCTTCGCGCCTTGGGAGTCGTTAACTCATGATCAGGGAGCTCCGAATAAAATCAGGGGCAGCCTTTTCTTCAAGCTTCTGCTTTTCCCCTACGTGTTTTTTGGAATGATCGCGGCCATGCGCGTGGCCAGACAAAAGGACTATGACTTTATCCATTGCCATTGGCCCTTCCCTCATGGTTTGATGGGTTGGGCAGCGACATTAACGTCGAAAAACCGACCTCGCCTCATCCTGCATTTTCATGGGGCTTGCCTGTTACTCGCGGCCAAATTTAAAGCCATCGTTCCCGTGCTTCGTTTTTGCTTACGTCACGCCCAAGCTACGGTAGCCAACTCCAGTTTCACGGCGGGTTTAGTTACAAATTTGATGCCGGTTCAGCAGAGTATTATTGGATTTGGATCGCCTTTGAGCGGTGACCCATTGCCCCCGGCCCACAATGCCACTAAAATTATTTTAACGGTGGGACGTGTCGTTGAGCGCAAGGGGATTGTTTATTTGATTCAAGCCTTGCCCAAAATCTTGGCTTCCGTCGATGCTAAAATCGTTATCGTGGGCAAGGGCGATCCCAATGTGGAAACAAAATTGCAGGCGGCTGTTAAAGAATTGGGCTTGCAGGATAAAGTGATTTTCGCAGGCAAAGTGTCCGAAGCAGAGTTGATCGCATGGTATCGTCAGTGTGACGTATTCTGTTTGCCCGCCATCGTAGATTCACAAGGTGAGACTGAAGGTTTGGGTGTCGTTTTATTGGAGGCTCTTAATTATGCCCGACCCGTTGTGGCTTCCAATGTGGGTGGCATCCCCGACATCATTAAAGATGGTCAAACAGGACTGCTGTGTCCGCAACGAGATTCTGATGAACTCGCAGCAACCATTCTCAAGCTATTGAATAATCCAGGATTGGGTGAGACCATTGGGAAACAAGGCCATGCTTTTGTGCGCAGAGAATTCTCATGGGACCATATCGTTTCGCAGTGGGAAACATTTTACGCTGCCGCAGCCGAAAAAAAGTTTAATCCTAAATTTTTCAAAACCTTTTCCATAATTTTAATTTTCAATTTTTTGACTTCTTTTTATTTCAATGGATGAAGGCCATGGGCTTCGCGAATACGACGTGCGGCGGTCCAAACCGTTTTATCTAATTTCAGAAACCGTGTCAAAGCCGAAGCCGTGCAGTTTAGCGATTTCGCCGCGGCCGCAATTTGCCCATCATATTTATTCAAAAAATAAATAGCTCGAAGGGCCAAGATTGGAAAATCAACATGGGATGGACTAGCTTGCGTGCGAAAGTCTGGATGCTGAAATGCGGCAGTTGATTCGATAACCCAAGCCTGGTCCTGATTTTCGGTCGTTACGGGTTGCTTAGCTTTGCCCCCTTTTTCCGAGAGCACGGATAGGGCTAATTCAATTCGCAAACGATGGAGGGCATCTTCCAGGTTACGTCGCGATTCCCGGCTGGCATCCGACTCCACATAGAGTCCAGACGCTTCATGCGTGAGGCGGATGCCACTGTACACACGATTTCGTTTTTGACCTCCAGGCCCAGAACCTTGGAAACGGGCCTGTTTGCAGGCTTTAAGTAATTCTTCTGGAGGCAAAGCCAACCATCGGCACACAGAAAGAGGCTCGGGGGAAAACTCTGTAGGAAATCTTCTTCGCTCCATTTTCCGATCCGGGTTTCATTGTCGCGTGGCATTTTTACCATCAGTCCAATCGCCCATCGCTCCCCCCTTTACCGGTTCCCTTTTAGCAAGGAACGAAACGGCAAGCTTCCCGTCAAGATTGGGAAAAGATAGAATGCCGCCAAGAAGGCCAATCGCAGGCTCCAGGAATAGGTTATCGGAGAGCCCTGCACCGCAATGCCAAATCCCCATCCCAATGCTAACCAAAACAAAATCGGTGCCAGCGCTCGCCAAGAAAGGGTAATGGGAAAAAGCTGTTGGCTTTTTCTTGTGACCATGATCGAAATAATCAAATAACAAAGCGCAGCCGAAATCGTCGCGCCCCAAAGTCCAAACCGTGGTATTAGCAATAAATTTCC
>JAYVCH010000239.1:0-12814 GCA_043750055.1 Fibrobacteria bacterium | reverse complement strand
AACATAATTGTTCCTGTTAGTGACACTATAAAGGTACCTCTCACCCTGAAAATGACCCCCAAGCCCACCGCAGCTATGGTTGGAACTGTTTTGGACTTGGATACAAAAGCCTCCGCCGGCATCTCAATGGTCATATTACGTAAGCGTGTGCTGGTGAATGCTCAATATACCTGGGAAGCCGTGGATACGGTGGTGACCGACACCACCGGCGCGTTCTCCTTTACCGGTCTCCAACCTTCAACCAGTTTAAATCCTTATTCGCTCTTGGCCTCCCATTTAAATTATAATCCCGCCACTTCGTCCAACCGAGTCATTGCCAATGGGGAAACCGATTCAGTCAATATTACTTTGACCAAGCTCACGACGGGAACCATGAACATTTTTGTGGGCCTCGACTCCACTGGAAACAAACCTTTATCAGGAGCCTCCGTGGCCGCTTTACTGCAAGGCCCGACACCGAAAATTTATACAGGTATCACCGATGCAAAAGGCTGGGTGACATTTGCAACTGTCATTTCCGGAAGCTATACCGTTTCAGCTAACTTGACTGGGTTTGTAAGTAAGGAGGTTATCCGGTCTATTGCAGCGAATGAAAAAGATACGGGATTCATCTATTTGACCCGTGTCACAGCCACCAATTCGAAGATGCTTACGGGTTTAGTCAGAGACGGAAGTGGCAAGCCGATTGAAGGCGCCAAGCTCGTATTTGTGGGTGTGGGAGTAGGAGGACTTACCCTCTCAGCCACCTCCAGCGCAACGGGAGATTATTCCTTTAGTGGCATTCCCTTAACGACGAACTCTGCAACTGTAAGGGTTTCAAAGCCCGGCTTTTCAGATTGGATGGGTCCGGTCAGTTTGACGGTTGCTGGATCTTTCTTGAATATAACCTTAAGCACCACGGTGTCTCTCTCCAAGTCCGTGGAGACCTTACAGGGCCTTCGATTGAGCCGTCAGGGTCAAGACTATATTCTCGAATTCGTTCCGTCGAAGGTCATTGGCCGTCTTTCCATATACAATGCTTTAGGCGGATTAATCCAATTTCAGGTAATTCCAGTGGGAAGCTCCCGCGCCCTGATATCGAGATTTAAGGACGATGCAATGGCTCATTACCTAGTGCTTCAACAAGGCCGTTCCCTTCAACATGTAGCTCGGTCTCAGGCGATGGTGTCGTCCCTGTAAAAGGGGCTCAAGAAAGGATAATGGCCCTAAACGTGGCCGGATAAACGTCGACAGTGCCTACAGATCAAACCTTGGGATTGGGGTTTTCGCTTCCTGCGACTTAACCCCTTTCCTTCCTAGAGCTTGAAAAGCTATATTTCCTTTCCATCGCTATGATAGACTTCGCATTTTCAAAAATGGTTATAGCTTTGTTGCTATTCTCCCTGGTTTCCGTTTATGCCATTGAGATTAAAAAGCACGAAGTTCTGTACCCAGGGGGTCAGCTAAAAGAACGTTACGAGTTTTACTTGGATGAAAATAAACATGAAGTCAGGCAAGGTCTCTCGGAAGAATTTTTCCCAAATGGTTCTAAAAAAGGCGAAATCAATTGGCAGGGTGGAAAAGAAAATGGACTGGTCCTTTATTTTTTCTCCGAGGGTCGCAAGTCCTATGAAGCGAATTATAAAGCGGGCAAAAAAAATGGTTATGCTACCGTTTGGTATGCCAACGGTCAGAAGCAATGGCAAACTGTTTTTAAAGTTGGATTGACCCATGGCGTTTGGCGGGAATGGTATCAAGATGGCAAAAAAAAATTCGAAGCCAATTACAGTGAGGGTAAATTAGATGGTTTGGCTACTTGGTGGCATGATAACGGAAAGTTATGGCAAGAAAGATCCTTTCAGTCAGGTCAACTGGTAAAAGGCACAGTTCATGAGTGGGATAAAGCCGGAAAACAAACCTTCCCTCCCCTAGAGAATTCATCCTTTACATCTTCCTCGTCTTTGGATTCTGGCAAACGCGATTCAAACTTTGTGAAACCGGACATGCCTGCTGCCGGTTTCTGAGAAAGTGATAATGAAAGTCAAATTGACCTCGAAAAAAACCAAACTTTCACAATCCAAAAAACCCCTGGTTGGAATCATCATGGGTAGTATCTCGGATTGGGAAACCATGAAAGAGGCCGCCAAGGTATTGGAGAGCTTCTCCATTGCGCATGAGCGAAAAGTGGTTTCAGCCCATCGAACTCCCGAACTAATGGTGGAGTATGCTAAATCAGCGAAGAGCCGGGGACTGGAAGTGATTATCGCTGGAGCGGGCGGCGCAGCCCATTTGCCAGGAATGACGGCGTCGTTGACCTCCTTGCCCGTAATAGGCGTGCCTGTGACCTCCAAACATTTGAACGGGCTAGACTCTCTCTTATCGATTGCGCAAATGCCT
Organism: Fibrobacteria bacterium; assembly: GCA_043750055.1. GTDB lineage: Bacteria > Fibrobacterota > Fibrobacteria > UBA11236 > UBA11236 > Chersky-265. The sequence goes on along the minus strand of JAYVCH010000239.1, from coordinate 10,438 downwards.
GGGGGTATTCCCGTGGCGACAATGGCTATTGGAAATGGCAAGAACGCAGGATTGATGGCAGCGCGAATTCTCGCAATCAAATATCCCACTATTGCGACGGCCGTCGATCGCCATCGCGCATCCCTGGATACAGACGTGCGGGCGATGAAAATTCCCGGACTTTAAAGTGAAGATCCTTGTTCCGGGTAAAACCTTGGGAATATTAGGCGGCGGTCAACTGGGCCGCATGTTTGCCTTGGAAGCGAAACGCATGGGTTACCGGGTTGTGACCTTGGAGCCAACTTTAGACTCACCCTGTGGTCAGGTTGCCGATGAACAAATTCAAGCGGACTATACCGATGAAAAAGCGCTCCGTGCGCTATCAGAGTTAGCCGATGTCATTACTTATGAATTCGAAAATATCGATGCCGGTGCCGTCGAGTTTCTGGAAAGCTTTGGCAAGCCTGTTTATCCCAATAGTCGGGTGCTGCGCATCAGTCAGGATAGGCTTTTAGAAAAACAATTTCTTAAAGACGCGGGCTTGGCCGTTACCGAGTTTTTGGCCGTGGAGTCGCTGGCGGAATTACAAGAGGCGGCGCGGACCGTGGGTTTGCCTGCCGTCATAAAGACAGTTCGAGGCGGTTATGATGGCAAAGGCCAGGCCATTGTTTCGGACATGGAAGCGGCCGCTGCCGCGTTTGAGCGTTTGTATCAAGGTCAGCCTTTGATTTGGGAAAAGAAAGTTTCCTTTCAAAAGGAATTAAGTGTGGTGGCCTGTCGTGGTATTGCTGGCGTCGCAAAGGCCTACCCCGTTTCGGAAAACATCCATGTCGAAAATATTCTGGATACGGCCATGGTACCGGCTCGAATTTCAAAAGCGGCGTCACAAAAAGCCGTTGAGATGGCCGAGGCTGTAGGTGAGGCCCTCGGTATCATCGGAACTTATTGCGTCGAACTTTTCTTGGTTGAGAATGATGGAATTCTCGTTAATGAAATCGCACCTCGACCGCATAATTCAGGACATTATACCTTGGATGCCTGTCGCTGTTCACAATTCGAACAACAAATTCGCGCCATTTGTGGCCTACCTTTGGGTTCCACTGAGATTCTCAATCCCTCCGTGATGATCAATCTTATCGGAGATGGTGGCGGCCATATTCTGCGCGGTACGGAAAAGGTTTTAAGGGAGAAAAATCTGGTTTTGCATCTTTATGGAAAAAGCAAGGCCGAGCCCAAACGTAAAATGGGTCATTTCACTGTTGTCGAAAAAACCCTCGAGGCAGCTCTCGCTATCGCACAGGTTTCTCGTAAGCTCCTCTTCTGGGGTTAAACCAAATACTTTACTCAATTTAGGGGTTGGATAATCTAATGGTGGATTATTACCTGCGCGGAAGGGTATTTTATCCATCATGATAATAGGTTTAATCGCATTTCTTTTTTCGGCAATTGGTACTTGGTCGGCGATGCACTATTACGTCTACAAAAACCTCGCCTCGGTAGGGATAAATAAACCTTTTCTAATCGGCTTGTTATGGGTCTTTGCCCTTCTTGTGCCTTTATCCCGATTTCTGACATTACGTTGGCGAAATTCACTCGTTAGTTTTATTCATTGGGTTTCCATGGTTTGGATTGGCTCCGTTTTTTTATTCAGCTTTTGGCTGCTAGTGTCTTCCGTATTGAGATCGGGAATATACTCTTTCGGATTCGGGGGAAAGATCGATCCTGTACAATGGATTTCCGTAACAGCTTTAGCGGTGTTATCCATGATTCTGTGGGCGGCTTATCAGGTTTTTAATGGTCCTAAAAATGTGCCTTTTGATTTAGATCGATCCCCTCGTTACCAGAAAAATCTTAAACGACGATTCGTACAAATTTCTGATGTTCATCTCGGCCTGACCTTGGGCACCGCTTTTTTGGAATCACTGGTAAAAAAGATCAATTCCTTGGAACCCGATATGATTTTTGTAACAGGAGATTTTTTAGATCCCGAATTCCCAGATGATGAAAATGCTATCCAAATTTTAAAAAAACTTCAATCCAAAGAAGGGGTTTTTGCCGTGAGTGGGAATCATGATTTTTATTCTGGTTTAAAAAGGTTTCAAACCTTGATGGAGAGGTCGGGAATTCAAGTACTTAATAATGAGACGAAAATCACGTCATCGGGAATTCAAATTTGCGGCATCCATGATCAGTCCGCGAATCGGTTTCCCGCTGCGGGGGTCGCTTGTGATCTCGTAAAAGCATTAGATGGGATAGATTCTTCGAAGCCTTCTATTCTATTGGCGCATCAACCGAAAAAATTGCAGCCAGCCATCCATAAGCGAGTCGATTTGGTATTGAGTGGGCATACTCATGCCGGACAAATTTTTCCTTTCAATGCCATTGTCCGGCTTGCCTTTAAATATCTCGGTGGCCTCTATCGACTAGGGCCGGATACGGATCTTATCGTTTGCACTGGAACTGGGTTTTGGGGGCCGCCTATGCGTCTTGGAACGGACTCCCAAATCGTAGTCGTTGATTTTAAATTCTGAAACGCTGCTTTTGGATTTTGAGTTTTAAAAACACTTAAGATCCAATAATCCCAAATGACATAAGCGTTGCTGTTCCATCCTTGCCGCTTTTGAAGTTATTCGTGACCGTAACATTCATGTACAATACTGCCACAGGATTACTTTTAGTTTAAATTAATTAAGGGTTGGAAAAGAATTTCCAACCAATCGAAATCATTCCCCGACTGAGGTATATGATGGATGTGAATACATACGATCAGACGCATGAACTGGCCGACATGCTCTTCACCGAGCTGCAACGACTTTATCGCGAACAGAAACTCACCATGGTTGAGGACAAGCTGAGGGAGATTTCCGCCAACCTTCCCAAGGGCTATTCCCTTACGGTGAATTTTTCCGTCGAAGTTTTCGACGAGAACCGTGAGAAGTCGCTTAAGACCACAGATACGGGAATCACCTGTATGGATGGTTCGCGTCCTTACTTGTGTTCGAGCGAATCCTCACCCGCGAAGTATATCGTGGACGGAGTGATGATGAAGGTTCCACATGATCATTGCCCTAACTGTTGGTCCCGTTGGAGCTTCAAATCTCGTGTCAAAGAGTGTAAGGAATGTGGATATCGCATGGGTAAGGAGATTCGTCTTCTTTTGGACACCAATGTCTGCCCACATTGTGAGAACAGCCCGATTTCATTGCATAATCCCCAATGTGAGAAATGCGGTTATGTTGCAGATCAAAACATTGTTAGTTGGGGTTGACGTAGAACCCCATCTTTGACGTTTTAAAAGGGGCGGTTGCGCCCCTTGGTTTACCCTTTGTATAATAAATTCCATGACTGAAGAGCAGGTCAAACAAGATATCGAGGAATTGGTACGGCGACTGGAGTCAAGTCCCTTTTCCTCATCTGACATTCGAGAAGCGGGTCAGCTTTTGGTGGGTGCACAAGCACATTCCCAAAGTTATAGGATGGCGGTGACTTTTACGGATTCAAAATTCCCTCAAGTACGAATGCTGGGTTTAGCCATGATAGAAGCTCTCGCGCCTTACTTCGAGCCAGCGAAAGGATTTCTCGCTGGAGCTAAAGACGCCGCAAAAGTTCTTGAAAATGGGAATATGCCCATGGTTGAGGCAAAGCCAAATGCTCCCGATTATTCTGCCATTGGTGAGGTGATCAAAATGTGGTTGCGGCAAAGTCGTCAGAACCTCAAAGGTGGATCTCGATAGTCTATTCGAATTGATTTACTACCTTGTGCCTTGACTGAGGAGGTAGGCAATGAGAATTCGGCTTCCTATAAATCTTCTATCCCTGACTTTGTTATCGCTCGCTACCGTATTTTTTGTGGCGAACTGTGCCCAACATTCCACACGCACAGCTACATTTGGTACCTCCAATGATATTGTGAATTACGGCGTTTATAGCGCTCAAAAGCAGGATGCAGGAGGCATGGCAACCAAGCTTAGCCTCAATCAGAACAATACCTATTCACGAAAGAAATTCCAGAGCGCCTGCCTATTAGTAGAGAATAAAGGGGAATGGAAGGGGGATCATGAATCTATCGAATTCCATCTTACTGAAGTTCGCAAACGCAATGACTGCAATTCCGAGAATTGGGAAATTGAAAAGGTGGATAGAAAAGCGACACGCATCATCCGTAACATGACGACTAATTCCTTTGATATGTTGGATCAGGAGGATGATTCTTCTGCCCAGTGGGTTCGGTACGTTAAACGTTGATTAAGACGCTGCCCAAGAAATACCTGTCTGTGGCAGGAACCGTTTTTGGTTTTGGTTTACTGGTTTTTTTTCTTTGGTTGTTCAGCCGAACTTTAAGCCACTACGATAAGGATGAAGTGGTGGCAAGCCTGCGGGCTATTCCATTTCCTCGAATTATTCTTGCTGTGGGTTGCTCCCTTTTGAGTTATGGAGTTCAGTCGAGCTATGATTACTTTGGAGCGATTGGAATAGGATTAAATATCCGTCCTTACCGTGCGATGATGGCTGCATTTGTTGGAAACGCATTTACTAACAATATCGGACTCTCTCTTTTTACCGGCGTAGGGTTGCGGTTACGATACTACCTCGCTTGGGGAATTCCAGTTCTGGATACTGCAAAAGTAATCTTCCTGTCTAAACTTGCCTTTTTGAATGGATTATTTCTTTTGGTAGGATTAAGTGAAATCCTCCATCCCGTGGTTTTGCCCAATTCTATTTCGTTTCCCCTTTCTCCACGGATTCTTGGTTGGATTTTAATTCTTCCACCACTCGGCATGATACTTTGGAATGGGTTTGGAAAAACACCTGAATTTCAAATAGGTAAGGTACTAGTTAGAAAACCAGGACAAGTAAAATTTTTACTACAAATTCTAATGTCTATGGTGCATTTCGCCCTAGGGGCGATGACTCTTTATTTTTTACTCCCCGCCACTGCTTTGCGCGCTGCTGGCTATGAAGGGCCGGCCTATTTTTTGGGTGCGTTTATGGCGGTTAAAATTGTTGTGCTATTTTTTCCAGTACCTGGCAGTCTAGGTATTTGGGAGGGCACGGCAATGGCGGTTTTGACTCCTGCCCTCCCCGCTTATTCACTTTTGGGGGCTTTATTGGCTTATCGCTGTATTTATTATTTCCTTCCATTTTTATTGGCGGTATTGGTTTCGATTGGGTTTGAATCTCTGTCGGGACAAGGTTTGCTTGCATCCATTCTTAAGCGAGAAAAAAAAGGTCAACACGCTATGACTGCGGGTGGCGACCAAGATTCCAAATCGCAATCGAAATAATGAAGATGCAAAAACTCGAAGGTTCGGGGGAACCGGCGTGGGGGGTCATCCTAGAACAGGGACCACTCAATTGGCAAGTGCTACAACAGGATACCGATGGGACCGCAATCATTTTGGCAAAGGGCACTTGGCGAAATAAAGAAAGTATGGGGCTCCTTGGGATTGTAGGAGGTGAGGTTGAATGGCGAGTGGTTCGTGAAGAAACGGGGCTACCCGTCAACAAAAACATGCAGTGGCAATTGACTGTTGATTCAGCCCCCGCTACCGCAGCGACCGCTGCCTCAGCGACCGCTGCCTCAGCGACCGCTGCCTCAGCGGCCGCTGCCTCAGCGACCGCTGCCTCAGCGGCCTCTTCCGAAGCTGCTGGAGCTTGGTATTGTGAAATGGGTCCGATACCCGCAGGGGGGCCTTATCGCCTGGAGACCCGATTCAATCCTAAAGGAAATAAACTGGGAGAGTGGTCTTTAAGAGGAGACATGCGTCATTTTATAGGTGTCGGTGATATTTGGATTGTCGCAGGTCAAAGTAATGCATCTGGGTACGGCCGTGACGGATACCAAGATGGCCCCGAAATCGGGATTCATATGCTGGGGCAAAATGGGGAGTGGGGAATGGCCACTCATCCCTTGCATGATTCCACCGACATAATTTTTGGTGAATCGCGGGAAAAATACAATAATGGACATTCTCCATTTTTGCACTTCGCAAGAATTTTGAAAAGGGAACTGGGTTATCCGATTGCTTTGATTCCCACAGCTTTGGGTGGATCACCCCTAGAGGCTTGGCATCCTGAAAATGGAGTCTTGTTCGCAAATCTTAAAAAACGTGTCGAGCTTGCCGGTGGCCGAGTGAAAGGCATGATTTGGATTCAAGGGGAATCGGATACCAAGCCTGGGCTTGCGGAAACCTATTTGCAACGCTTTACGGAATCTGTACTTGGTTGGCGTAAGGGATTGGGAAATTTAAAACTACCGATACTGACTGTACAGTTGGGGCGAACTCGATCCGCAGATCCAGGCAAAGTGGATAGGCAATGGGCTCAAGTTCGCGAGGCTCAGCGTATAGCCGCTAAACAAATTTCCGATCTCACCGTTGTCCCTGCTTTGGATTTATCGCTTGATGACAACATTCACTATTCTACATCAGGAAATTTTGTGCTGGCGGAAAGATTGGCAAATTGCGCCCTAGGAAAAGTGTATGGGCGTCCGATTGAATATCTCGCGCCGGAACTAGAGTCGGCCGTGTTAGAACAGGGGCATGTCGTTACTTTAAAATTTTCTTGGGTCCAAAGTCGACTGGAAAACATGGATCCGCAGGCGATACCGTTTACTGTGGAGGATACTGGGGGAAATGTACCCATCGACAAAATCGTTTATTATCAAAAGGATTTCATCAAAGTCTTTTTGAAGCGCGCTATAGAAGGTCAGGGAAAAATTAGCGGAGGTTATGGAGAAAATCCTCAAACGCTGCCTTTGGATGTTGAGCGGCGAATGCCGATCCTGGCCTTCCATCAATTTGAAATCATCCCTTGAAAGAATTTAAACTTCCCGGGCTTGTTAGTTTATAAGTAGAGAAAGGTGGTCGCAGGTGGACACTATTTTGAATCTATATTCCCGTTTTTCAATTTCGAAGCTACTGTTTGTTCCTATTGTTTTTTTTGGGATGGGGGTAGCCATTTCTGGCGTATCCTCGGTGACACAAATCGCCACGACCGCTACAAATACGAATCCGACTCGTATTGCCAGTGAACGAAAGTCCGTGAATTTAACCGTTTACAATTCCAACCTGGCTTTGATTCGCGAGGAGCGGACTATAAACTTGGGCAAAGGCCAAAATTATGTGATAGTTCCTGAAATTCCGGCGACCATCGATCCCACCTCCCTGCATTTTTCCAGCCTTACCAATCCAGCCGGTGTACGCGTGCTGGAACAGAATTACCAATATGATTTAGTCAATCACGGAAAAATCCTGGAAAAATATCTTGGCAAACAAGTCGAATTCGTTCGCGTAAATGCAGAGACTAAAAAAGAGTATTCCGTGTTTGGTAATCTCCTTTCTTCCGGAGGAAATTCGGAAGAATATGGCGCTACGCATGAGGGAACTCATCCTGGTATGGTGGCTGAAATTGGAGGCAAGATTGAATTGAATCCAGTGGGTCGTTTGGTATTGCCGAGTCTTCCTGAAGGTTTGATTTTGAAGCCACAATTGGAATGGATGTTAACTTCCGATCAGGCGGGAGAGCATCGCAGCGAGATTAGTTATTTGGCTAACGCCATCTCATGGTCATGTGATTATGTGGCCTTATTGAATAAAGACGATGATCATCTCGACCTAAAGGGATGGGTGACCTTGGTCAACAATTCAGGGACCAGTTTCAAAGATGCCGGATTAAAGTTAGTGGCCGGAGACGTAAATCAAGTTCAGCAGAATGTTTACGAAGCGCGTAACGAAATGAAAATGGCGGTAGCGTCGGAGCCTCAATTCCAACAGAAAGAACTTTTCGAATACAAATTATATTCCTTACAACGGCACACCAACTTGAACAATAACGAGAGCAAACAAATAGAATTGGTCTCTGCAAAAAATGCAGTGGCCAAAAAAATTCTTATTTACGATGGGATCGATGCTGGCTGGCATTTTTGGGTTAACAATGCCAACTATCGCAATCAGGGAAGTTTCGGTCAGCAGGGGAATCCCAAGGTCGGCGTCTATATGAACTTTCGCAATGATGAGAAATCAGGACTGGGTATGCCGCTTCCAAAGGGAAAGGTGCGGGTTTATAAGCGCGATGATGATGGACAAGAACAATTTGTTGGCGAAGATCTTTTAGATCATACGCCCAAAAATGAAGAGGTTCGACTCTATCTGGGAAATGCCTTTGACATTGTCGGTTCACGAACCCAAAGCGATTTCCGTTCTTTGTCATCGGGGCATGTTGTAGAAGAGACCTTTGAAATCAAAGTTCGAAACCATAAAAAAGAAGCAATAGAAGTGATGGTTTACGAACATCCCTGGCGCGGAAGCCAATGGGACATGGCCAAAACCACGATTCCTTTTGAGAAAATGGATCAAACCACAATAAGATTTTCCCTTAAAATCCCTGCAGATAAAGAGAAGGCTATCATTTATACGCTTCGTTATTCCTGGTAATTTTAATGGTTTTAAGCCTATCGGTTCTAATTGTCCCAATCCTTGCCCTAGACATGTTGTATTTCTCCTTGCCCTCTCCAGAGAATTGAGAGTAAGCTAATTATGCGCACGCGGTTGTCCGACGCTTTCGGGAGGGGACATGAAAACGTCCGCCTTTTTCGTTTGCTTCCTAGGGTTGGCCTCGGTTTGGCCCTATGGAATTTTTCCTCGCGACCCGATCTTCGTAAAGACCTGGGGTCTTAAAATCTACAGTCCAGCTTTTCTTGAGAACGGATTTATACCCGGAAAATATACTTGTGATGGAGATAATATTAGCCCTCCTTTACATATACAGGGAGTTTCCCCAAAAACGTTGAGTCTTGTTTTGATCATGGAAGACCCCGACGCCTTGTCCGGCGATTGGGTACATTGGACCGTTTGGAATATGCAAGCCTCAACCAAGGTGATAAGCGAAAACAGTATCCCAGATGGTTCGGTTGAAGGCGAGACGGATTTTCAAATGCCCGCTTGGGTGGGGCCTTGCCCTCGTTGGGGCGTGCACCGATATCGATTCCTTATCTATGCGCTGGATGTCAAATTGAATCTGTCTTTGCGGGCGACAAAACCTGAATTGGATGCGGCCATAAAAGGACATATTCTGGATCAAGGGGACTTGACGGGTCTGTATGGTCGTGATCCTGATCGCGCTGCAACTGAAAATTGGATTGAACACAAATCCACAAATTAAAAGTCTAACCCAATTCCTGTTGCTCTCTATCTGGAGAACCTAATACTGTTCGAAGCACCGATTCAGCGGCTTTGGGATGGCTAATTGCTAAAGCCGAGGTTCGTAGGGTATTTAAACGGGAGGGGTTTTCCAAAAGAGTTTTGACCCGGAATTCCAATCCGGCTGCATCATAGGCCTTGAGAGCAGCGCCATTTTCCAACAAGTAATCGGCATTGCGTTCTTCTTGGCCCGGAATGGGATTAACGAGGATCATCGGCAATCCCATTGCCAGACATTCAGAGGAGGTCAAACCACCAGGTTTTGTGATAGCCACATCACTCGCCGCCATGATCCTTTCGATCGTGCGAGTGAAGCCTTGAGGGTGTAAACGACCCGGATACGATTCGGCCAATTGATGTAAATCTTGTAGCAGCTTTTCATTTCGTCCGGCCAAGGCGACGACTTGAAAGTCGCCGGGCATAGCCAACAACCGGGAAGCAGTTTGGTCCATGCCACCCCCTTGGGTTCCGGCACCAACTCCAGCCCCGCCTGCCATTAACAGCAAGACTTTGCATTTGGGGTTTAGGCCTAATTCAAGCGCGCACTGAGCCTTGTCAAAGGGTTTTGAAAAAGCTGGCATAATCGGTATGCCCGTCACTTCAATGGTACTGGAATCAATGCCTCGATCCGCCATTCTCCAAGCCACTTCCTGGCTTGCAGCGAAGTATCCATTGAGATGGTCATGAATCCAAAGCCGATGAACATCAAAGTCTGTAACTTGAACCCAAGTTGGTAATTTAAAAACGCCTTTGCCAATTTTACGGGACAATAATTGAGCAGGCAGAAAGTGTGTGCAAATGACATGATCTGGGTCTAGGTCCTTGAGTACCTTCATGAATCGAACCGTGTTGAGTCGTTCCACTCCCTTACGGAGGGTTTCGAATTTTGATCCATCCTTGGGTCGGTCGGTACGTCCATAGAGATAACCCCAAAGTTCCGGCTGCTTTTCGACCACATATAAAAAGGAATCGGCATACAGCTTGCGAAACATGGATGGGACCCATTCCATCAAATCCAAATGAATGGCTTTGACGCCAGGATAGAGATCAGCCGCATAGGTTCGCAGAGCCTCCGCAGCGCGAACATGGCCCGCGCCAGCCGAAACGCTGAGAATAACCAGATTTTTGGATTTAATAAAAACTCCTGAGCGACCACCCGCTCCTTTTTTAGGTTGGAGCGTTTTTTTGAGAACGGTATGCGAATTCGACGTCTTCCATCTGGGGAATGTTCATCAATTGTTTCAGTACCGAAGCTAAAT
>JAYVCH010000238.1:0-17029 GCA_043750055.1 Fibrobacteria bacterium | reverse complement strand
ATAGACTTTTACCTCCTTCCGATGCCGGTATTCCTGAGGCCATTCTTCTAGATCCTCCCAAACAAGGAACCGACCCTGGCGTAATTCGCGCTTTGGCCGCACGAGCTCCGGTACGAGTCTTGCATATATTCTGCGACATGGATGTGTTGACTAAGGAAGTCAATCAATGGCGTAAAAGTGGTTACATGATCGCCAAAATCGTACCCATGGATATGTTTCCAGGAACAGACAACCTTGAAGTCATGGTCCTTTTCATTCCTGATCGATACAGCATATTGAATCGAGTCGATAAAAGACCACCCGAAGGCTATACAGGACCTCATCACAAAACAGGACCTCATCACAAAAGTTGAAAAACCTCGGTAGACATCAAAGGATATTCGCATGCTAAAAAGATTGGTTTCCTTCCCAGGTCATACCGGTCCAGTGGTCACCATAGTCATGGATGGCTATGGCATTTCCAAAAACTCGGAAGGCAATGCTATAGCCCAAGCGAATAAACCCATACTTGATTCCTTATTCGCAAACTACCCGAATGTGTTGTTGAAGGCCCATGGCAAGGCCGTTGGGCTTCCTAGTGATGACGATATGGGAAATTCGGAAGTTGGACACAATGCCCTTGGATCGGGTCAAGTTTATGAGCAAGGCGCGTCCTTAGTCAATCAAAGTATCGCTTCAGGAAAATTATTTGAACGCCATGCCTGGAAAGAAATTATTGCCAACTCCGTTTCGCACGGCACTCTCCATTTCCTGGGATTATTTTCTGATGGGAATGTCCACTCCCATGTGAATCACTTGACTGCGCTGATCAGGCGTGCCAAACAAGAAGGCGTCCGCAAAGTCCGTATTCATATTCTACTCGATGGTCGAGATGTCGGCGAAACTTCAGCCTTGGATTATGTCTTGCCTTTTGAAGCCTTCCTTAAAGAAATTTCTAGCGCCGATTTTGACGCTCGTATTGCCAGTGGTGGAGGTCGAATGAAAATCACCATGGATCGATATGATGCCGATTGGGACATGGTCGAAAGAGGTTGGAAAATTCACGTACTCGGGGAAGGGCGCCAATTTAATAACGCTGAAGAAGCGATTACAACTCTTCGCAATGAGGGTGGGCGCGTCTCTGATCAGGATTTGCCTGCCTTCGTGATTGCCAAGAATGGCCAGGCCCTGGGACCCATTGTAGATGGCGACAGCGTCGTCTTTTTTAATTTCCGTGGAGATCGCTCCATTGAAATTTCCAAAGCCTTTGAATACGAATCCTTTACCCATTTCAATCGTATCCGTTTTCCCAAAGTTGTCTATTCGGGAATGCTCGAATACGACGGTGACCTGCATATTCCCAAGCGATACTTGGTAAGCCCACCGGAAATTCGAAATACCATGGGTGAACAGCTTTCCTTGTCTGGCATTACCCAATTGGCATGTTCCGAAACTCAGAAATTCGGCCATGTCACCTATTTCTGGAACGGAAACCGTAGCGGAAAATTCGATGAGAAACTGGAAACTTGGATTGAAGTTCCTTCCGACCGAGTTTCCTTTGACGAACGTCCCTGGATGAAAGCGGCTGAAATTACCGACGCGGTCATGCAAGAATTGAAAACGGGAAAATTCAAATATCTTCGCATCAACTATGCGAATGGGGATATGGTTGGACATACAGGGAACCTGCGTGCTGCCACTATGGCTATTGAGGCAGTAGACCTATGTTTAGGCCGCCTGCTTGCCGCAATCGATTCCGTTGGGGGCATGGCCATCATCACTGCCGATCATGGCAATGCGGATGAAATGTTCGAGCTGGATAAAAAAACGGGCAAGCCTACTTATGCAAAAGACGGTCGAGTGAAAGCGAAAACCAGCCACACCTTGAATCCAGTTCCCTGCATTTTCTATGATAAAAAAAACAATGGCGCCTATGCAGTTGAAGGGAGTGGCTTTGGACTTTCAAACCTCGCTGCGACTACTGTAAACTTATTAGGATTTGAAGCACCAGAAATGTGGGACCGAAGTATACTGAAATTCAAGTAAACGATTTCCTTAGTTAGGAATGAATCAGTACATTTAACGTCCGTAGGTTTCGTTTACCTTAAAAGTATTTTCCCTATCCAGTTTTAAAATGTTTTTCAGAAAACTGGTTTCGAATTGAACTTCTTTTTCGGGTGGAGGTTCTTTCAACAAGGTAAATTGAACTTGCGGCTTTTCAACTCGACCCTCAATGATCAGGGTTTTATTGAATTTCAATTCTGCAAATGCAGAAGACGGATCCGCATCAGCAGAGTTTTTTGCAGATAAAGCTTGCGCTTTTGCTTCTGAAGCCGTCGCCTTTGCGGAAGAAGCTGGGGCCTTTGCAGAAGAAGCTGAAAGCGAGGTCGCCTCTGCTTCTTTTTTGAGGAGGGGGACAACAATGGGAACTTTTTTATTCGTCGAGCCCAGTGTTATTGAAGCCTCCTCTTTCCCTTTTGAAAAAAGGTTAAAGGATAGGCTTGCGATTAATGTTAATCCTACAAACCAAGGACGATACGGTATTCGATATAAAGGACCCATTCTTGCTTATTGTATCGGATTTAAAATCGCGATCTTAAGAGTTACTTGGGAATAAATCATTGTTTTGGCCCACGATTGGTGAAGTTTTGAATCGGAATTATCTCTTCGCGCAACTTTTTTAAATAGTCAGGAGTAGGAGAGATTTGATTCCAAGGAAAAACAGCCCCGGCACCGTCCAATTTGTATTTGATCTTCATTTGCATCCAGATTCCAAAGCCTTCGGTAGGTTTTTGATTCTGTGCGTAAATGCGCAAAAAATGATCCCCAACCTTTAATTTTTTTGAAAGCGTGGGCCAGACATCCTTGCTAGTCCCTTTTTCCCAAGATCCCGGTACGGATTTGAACGACAAAACTTCATCTTTATCGATTTGTACGGACCATTCCTGAGGAGCTACAACCATAAGCTCCAGGGATTGAACATGGTTTGGAAGCGTAAATGAAGTTTGGGCCCAAACTTGCTTCCAGGGAATGTAATTCGACGTCATGGAATCTATTTTGGGACCTTGACCTTTGTCTCCGCACCAGAGAAACCGGAACTGAGCCATGACATCGTGGGGATATTCTTTTTTTGGCACTATGCCTTTGCGAACTTTTTTCCAATCTGGACTGTCTGGAGCAGGCCAGCCCGTTTTTGGAAAATCAGAAAGTGCAGCCCATTCTTTCCCTGTATAGATTGTCATGGTTGTATCTATTTCCGAGGTGCGGGACCATTTATCCGGCTCAATTTGAAATAGTCTAGCAAAAACCAACTCTCCCCAATCGGTGCTTATCACTCCTGTAATGACCTTCTCAATCAACTTATGATAATGCTCCAGGGCTTGATCCTGTAATTGGAATCCCACGTTTTCCAATTTTTCGGAATAGGTTTTGCGTTGTTCAGGGCCTGCCTCGGGAGGAATCGGAGGATTAACCAAGGCTTCTTGCGAGAGTAAGTCCAGACACTTCGCTTGAATAAACATGGCCCGTCCCAGCAAAATTTTCAAACTGTCGTTTAAGGGATCTTTGGTGAGATTATATTTTGTCGCGAAATCTAACCCTGATTGAAAATATTCCATCGACTTGGTTTCCAGTTTTGGAATACCTTCCTGCAAAAGTTTCACTTGATAAAAGAAACGTTCCATTGGTTGGAACCCATTGGGAAAGGGAGCGGACCTAGCGAGTTCGGCTGCCGCAGAATAATGACTGCCTAAATCTCGAGTACTTTTCAGAATTTTCGTGGCTAGAGAATCAACGACTCTGGGATCGAGTTCATATTCCTGTGCGATATCCAAAAAGGCGATAAAATATTTCATCCCCTGTTCATGATAGGGAGATATGCGACCGATTTGTTGCAGCTTAGTCGCAATAGCTTTTTCCGGAGTTCCCGTCTCCACCTTTATCAATTGAGGAACTTGTTCCATGGCCTTTATTTGGTAGCCAATAAAACTGGTTGCCATCGCAATCATTCTCAAATTCGCATCACCAACCCATTTGTTATTGACTTCCTGCTTTCTTCCAATGGTCAAGACCTGCAGGTATTGTTGCTGCGCCTTCGCGAAGGCGAAGGACAAAGAGGCCATTGCATCTTCTTCCATATCTAATTTTTCCGAAGGCGTTTTTCCGATTTTTCTCGGACTCAAATAGACGGACGTTCCAAAATCCTCAAAACTTTGGCCGAGTGAAAAGGCTGCCCGAATGGTCCAATCCACAATGCGAAAATCTAAAACTTTGAGGTATTGCTCTGCCGTATTTTTTAAAAGGCCCGTCTTGATTTTTAGATCGGCATCAAAGGATGAAGACCTGAGTGGCGCCGCGCGCATTTTTTTTCCGGATAATTCCGCGAGGGTATGTTGTGCCTGTGCTCCGTAGAATCGGGCTGACGCATCGGGCACCTTTAACAGGGAGTATTCCGTGACCACTTGCTTCATTAATTGTGCTGCTTCGTCTTGTCGTCCCCGTTGAAATGCCGCCGTACCACCCATGCACAATGCCTGAATCAGTCTAGCCTTATCGGTGGCATAACGTCGGGTGAATAGTGATTGTAACTCCGAGACCTTATCCCAATTTTGCATTTCCCCAAACATTTCCACCGCTCGAAACAAAAGGTTAGGAGCTTCGACATTTTGCGGATACTTTTTGGCATATGCCTCAAAAGACTTGGCTGCTGAATCTGGAAGCTTGGCATTGAAAAAGGCAAACCCAGCATTGTAAAGTGACGCTTCTGCATCTGGGCTTTCAGGATTTACCCTGACCAGGTTCAAATATTTTTCACCGGCCACTTGCCATTGTCCATCCAATTCTCGGCATTTTGCTTCCCTAAAAAGAACCTTGGGCAGCAATTTGGAATCAAAAAATTGGTCGAAGAATAATCCATAAATTTGAATCGCTTCTTTCCATTTCTTTTGCTTTTCCAGCATGACTCCAGAGTTGAACATTGCAACTGGGGCAATTTCCGTGGTCGCAAATTCTTTCGCCACACGACTATATCCTTCTGAAGCCGCTTGTAAATTTCCTTCTTTTTCGTTTTTTTCTGCCTGTAAATAAATGGACTGGGACAATCGTTCTCGTGCCTCAGCCTGCCCTTCTATATTGCTTTCTTTAAGCATGGAGCGATATGTTTTTTCCGCTTCTTCTAAATTTCCCAATTGAGCATAGGACTGAGCCGACATTTGGGTGGCCTCGAAAACCATGGGGCTGGTAGGAAAGCGCTTTCTTAAATCCTGGTATACTTCTAAAGCCTTTGAAAAATCGTTTTGTTCATAAAGATGATTGCCTTTCCACAATAGAATTTCCGGAACTTTTTCATCGTCGGGAGCCAATTTCAAATAATTATCCAAGGTTTTAAGATAGAGTTCCGAAGCCTGAATAGAGGGCGTTCTGGTTGAATCGTTCTTCTTTAATCCTAAATCGAAAGAGGCCACAGTATCCCCCTTGGGAGCGGCAACGGTGACCTCCTTCAAATCCGGAGTAAGGGTTTTGACTTCCTGTTTATGCAAGGACTTGAAGGATCCGCATCCAAAGATGAGGAAACTGATTAGTCCCGTCGATACATGACGAAGCCAGGTTTTACTTCTTTTCATCCTCGACCTTCTTGAGCATTTCCTGGGCCGCGACAATGGCGTTATAAGCTGCCGTTTTCTTAAGAGTTTTATCTCCCATCATAGACACTTCCATATATTTCTTGGCCGCTGCGGCAAACTCTCCCAATGAATAGAACGATTCCGCTTCTTGGTAATTGTACTTCGTTCGATTCTTATTTTCCGGATAAATTGATAAGAAGGTTTCGTAGGCTGAAATAGCTTTGCGATAATATGTCTCGCGTATTCGCGCCCCCTCTCCAGAAGCATCCTTCAACGCTTTAGCTTCATATTGATAATGCCTCGCAACCAATTCAATTGCCATTTCGCTGACCGAATCCGCTATCTGTCTTGATTCTTTGGATTTCAATTTCTTGTACCATTCTCCATTACGGCAATAGAGCTTGAATATCTTCTCACGGACTTCGGCCGCCCGCTTGTAATTTGTCTCTTTTTCATAAGCCAATCCAAGTTCCATGATGGCCTCCGGCATTCGATCGTAATCGGGGTACCCATTTAACAAGGCTTCCAAAGCATGCTTTGAGCGGTCCAGACGGCCCTGTTGGGTATAAATCACGGCCATGCGATGCAAGAGTTTTGCGCCCAAATAAGAATCGCCCAACTTGTCGGCAAAAGCCTTGCTCTGTTTCAATCCACCATCACCACTGGTGTCGCTTTCTGCAATAGACAGTGCCGCAAATTGTAGTGCTTCACTGGTGAGCACGGATTTGACCTTACCCATGGATTTACGCCCCGATTCCTCTAGGATGAAAGTGAAAGAGCTGATAGCTGTCTTATAGGAATTAGCACGATAGCGTGTCCATGCCAGTTTATACAAGGCTTGTTCGAAGTATTTGGAATCTGCGAAATCCAACACCTTATCATAAGCTTCGGCTGCTTTTTCCAGATTGTTTTGATTGAAGTAAAATTCACCAATGAAGATATAGGCCTGCTGTGCATAGGTAGCTTGCGGGAAACGCTCTACCAATTCCTCGAAATACTTCAAACCCGATGCGGCTTCACCACGAACCGATTGAGTGTAGCCCATGTAATACAGGGCTGCGGGCACATAGGGAGAATTCGGGAATTTTTCTATCAATTCTTTCCAAGGCAACTCAAAGCTTTCAGGATAAATACTGGGTTCCAATTGTTTTAAGTTACCGGGCCCAGCTTGCGCTTCCAGCCATTGATAGGAAGCCAATCGCTTTTTAAGCGCGTCTTCTTCAAGTCCAAAATAAAGATATCCCTTTTGGAACAAGAGCCAATCCATAAGACTTAGGGAGTTTGGATCTTCTGACAATTCACGGATTCGGCGTAAAATGTCATCTGATTTTCCAGCCACTCTTTCTGAAATATCATCGGCAAGCACATGGGAGCGTTTGGCCATTTCAGCGACTGCCTTAGTCTTAGTACTATCTTTTCGCACAACGGCAATTTCTTCTTGCAGCTTACGTTGAGAATATTTGAGTAATTCTTCCAACCAAGCCTTATGCATGACGTGAATATCCAAAGCCAGAGCACGGCTCTCGAAGAGTTTTTGTTTAATTTCTCGACGGAAATTAGTGGTATCCGCTGCTACAGAATCAGAGGCCGCAGAATTTCCATGGCCAGGATCCACTAATTTCGCAATCACCACTTCGCGTTCGCGATTAAAGGTTTGTTCTGAGTATTCTCCTGTCTTGTATCTATCCTCGACAAAGTCGCAAAGTCCCAATCCCTGTTGATAGAGCTTGGCAATTTGTTCCGCCGATAACGGTTTCTGTCTTCCCAGGGCAGTCACTGCCTTAGTCAATTTAGCCTTGATGGCCACCAACTGCTCGGTCGATATCATCTTGTTGTCGTCGCGGTCGTTCAGCTTCTTGGTAAACTCCCGTAATTGTTCCGATTCCTTATCAACCATGACACGGAAGACCCATTCATTCTTAGCCTTTATCATGACCTTGCGTACCAATACCATGAACCCTTCGATAGCCCACGGATTATCGGGGTATTGTGAAATCAATTTCTTGAGAATGAATTCCGATGCATCAAAGTCCCCAAGTTTGATATTGGACCAAACCATTCCATATAGCGCTTCTGCCTGGAATCCTTGCTGATCAAGCAGATTCTGATAACCCTTGAGTGATGTTTCATAATGGCCTTCTTCGAAATTCAGGTGGGCAAGGGCCAATATCGCTTGGTTATGCAGGCCAGCATTAATTTGCGACTCGCTAACCAGAGTAATAAGGACAGCTCTTGCCTCGGCATTTCTCCTCTGACGAACCAGGGACTTCACATAGACAAAAAGGGATTTGAAATGATACACGTTTTTCGAAGTAGTGGATTCCATTTCCTGTTCTAATAAGGAATCCAACCCAGATGCATAACAGCTTTGAATAGCAAGGAAATGGGCTGGAGGCAAAAGCTTGTTATCCAAAATTCCCGCTTTCTTGAATGCCAGATACTTGATTACTAAAGAGTCGTCTTGTCTCGATTGGAACAATGCCTGTAAGACCCCTAAGCTGGCGGGCCCAAACATTCGACTATCAGACTTGACTTGAGAATAAGCAGCCGCTGCCTTAACGGGTAGGCCACCTTCCATGAAGCTTGTGCCCAAATAATAATTCACCAAGCCAATGGAGATTCGTCCATTGAACCGCAAGGATAGCCTTTGTAGTTCTTCTTGAATCATCTCTATACTTTTGGATGTTAAACGTGCTTTAACACGTGCCAAATCAATGGAAGCCATTTTCTCCCACTCGGGCTTACTGCTACGAGTAGCAAGAGAATCCTTGTAATCGTCCAACTCCCCATAGAAACGCTGCGAAGCGCGACCGACATTGGCCATTAGGACTTTGAAGAAGTCTTCTTCAATAAATCCGTTTAAGTTCGCGGATTTTCTAATCCCGACGCGAGTACGATATTCCGCAAGTAAAGCGAATGCATCATCCCAACGCCTGTTCAATTCCTTTTGAACCAAGACGAGCTGGCCAATACGGCTGACATTATCTTTTAACAGAATGTCAATCATGTCTTGATTTGGACTTTCTTCCAACATTTCCTTCGCGATGAAGTAAGCATCTTCCAAGGGCTTTTCTAGCTCAATCACCTGCTTATGGGTTTTGGTTAAATTCCGCTCCAACCTTTCGATCATTCGATCCAATTTCACGTCATCCTCAGGACCTAGGCGAGTCAGGTTTGTTGGATAGACCTGAAGGTCACGGAAGTCTTGACCCATGTATTGCAAGCGCTCCAGCTCCTCCAGAATGAGGTTGAGCTTCCTTCGCTCTTCGCGTAGACGGTTTACCATGGCATCGGCCTGAGACCAAAGACCCTTATCATTGGGTACATTTGATCCCAGGCCAAGGCCAGGATTCCAGCCAAGGCTTGAGCCTGAGGCAGCGGGAGCCGCGGCGCCGGCAATGGCACTCAGGGTTAATAAAACCAGGAACAGGAGCCGCAAGAGCGGCATCCCGAACCTAGTTGAGGTCGATGGCTTTACCATCAGCCTCCTTTCTTCGCCTTTCCAATTTCTTTCTCCTCTCGTTTGCGTCTAATTCCTCAGCTTGAACCACAGGGGCGTCCAAGGTTTCTTCTAAATTGACTTTCTTGCGCTTATCCTGATAGCGTTTAAGCAAGAATGACCGATACAATTCGCTGGAGGGCTGCGTAAACCAGAATGGATAACGCATCAGCCAAAACACTTTCCATTGCGGATAGAATGGTGAATAACCGTCCGTAGCACCTTCTTTGCAAGGATTTATGAAAACATCGCAAGGCCCCAATCTTGGGCCTCGATCGCTACTCAACAACCACGAAAGACCTCCTTGTAATTCCAGACCATTCTTGTATTTCAACTTCGCACCCGAATTCACGTACATGGGTGTCTCCAGGATGTGCAAGTCGAAAGCCTTGCCGACAACATAAAATCGCTTCCAATCTCCTCCAGAATTTCCACGAATTTCAGCGCTCATTTTCTTTGTCACTTGCGTCACGAAGGGTTGCGCCTCTAGTTCAGAGAAAAAGTCAGTGGTATAGGTTTTTAGTTCCACTCCAATGGACATGGGCAATAAGGAGAAATCCTGATCCGGGATATGAATCTTTCGTTTTCCCAGCCGGACTCGGTCTGCGTTATCCTCATTGATAGCGGAAGCAAATTCACATTCCCAACCCAGATTGGCATAGAGCTTGAAGGGTAATAAGGAAGAAATCCGAATCAATTCCATGTCCGCCGAGGTTGTGAATTTCCAGGTTGAAATTGTTTCCGAATTCCCAAGTAGGAATCCTTCCGGTCCAAACCCTTCCGTTTTCACGCGATAACCATTGGATGGGAAATAACTGAGCATGGTTTTCTTCATCTCCCCTATAAGGCTAAAGCCCAGGAAACGGATGGATTTGTTATCCGGGGTTGTGAGTTTAGCTTTGGCATACATGTAGCCTGGAGAAAACACATAGCTCAAGGCATTGATACCTCCAGAGGCGTCGAAATAATCTGTGACGCCATAATTCAGCTCCACATGCGGAAGTACGGGCGGAATTTTTTGAGCCGCTGAGTTGTCCCACAAGAAGGCCCTTCCAAAAATGGTGATGTCCAAATTGCCGTCCCCTCCTGTTGAAGAGGATTGAGAAGTGCTCAACCCGTCATGACGAGTTCGTTTGGCCTGCGCTAACACAGTCTGCGCCGCAAGCAAGAAAATCAGGATAAGGATGTGTGTAATCTTTTTCATTGCAGCAAATCCTCTATTTGTTTTAATTCCGTACGGATTTGCTTTCGCTTTTCCGCATTTTCGGTTTCAGTCTGATCAAACACCCCTTTGAAAACATCCTTTGATTGCGTCGCTTTTCTGTCCTCCAAACCGATTTCATCCACCTTCAAACCCGCAGAAGTGCCGGCGGCAGTGCTGTCTACCTGGTCTTTTTTCTGAACCGGATTTTTTGCCACCATCTCCCGATACTGCTTACGTTGTTCCTCATTGAAAATGAGCGCACGAATGGCCTCGGATCTGGTTTCATTGAAAATCAATGGAGCCTCGAAACCAATTTGTATCTTGGGCGGTTTGCGCGTTTCCTGGGTGTAAAACGAAATTGGATGCAATGGATCCATGGACACATCGGCGGTAAACAAGAGCCGATCGCCAATTGCTGCCCGATAACCCAAGCCAAATTCGTACAGTGTCTCCAGGAATCCGCCCTTAGGATTTGGATTGAACCGAGTTGGCAAAGGTTTATACATCATTCCTCCCAAGCGCGCATAGTAACCCTTGCGGTACCCCATGTACTCCAGGGCGAAACGGGCCTGATGTTGCTCATAGGCATGTACCAACCGGTAATCGTCCATGTTGAAATAATTGAAGTAGGCTTTGACAGGAAAAGAATGGAACATCTTCACCAGGTCCAAATCTGCAACTACGCCGAAATACAAAATCGGGTCGAAGCCGGGAGTCGTTTCTCCCTTGGAATAAATGTCTTCCTCCGTCGATAGCGTTGCGTTCAATAACACAGCAAGTCCCAAAAGCCTTAGGTTGTCGTTTCCCGGTGTGGTAATTTTTAGACGCGCCGTGGTTGCACCGAGCTTTGCCCCGTCCCAGGGTACTCCCTCGATTTCCAGTTGCATGAAATTGGCAAGACCAAGAGAAGCGCCCAGGTTAGGCACGAGTGTCAAGTCCCTATGCAACTTATCTCCGGACCCGTACAGCAGGCGGAAATCGTTGCGGTATGCCGAATCCACACTTTGCGCCAACTTTTGGTTGGACACTGGGCGGACAAGGAAATAGGAACTAGAGCCCCCGGTAACCCAGATGTCACCTAGTCCTACGACATTGGATGCCTGCAATCCCGGGACCCCTTCGGATCGGGAACGCGTCTGGGCAGCCATGGCGTTGTAGGCCAGGATTCCAACGGATATGAGGATGGTCACGATCTTAATCATCGTTGACAGGCCTCAATGTCGATGGCTTGAAAGTTTTACCTTCCTTTTTTCGTCGTCGCTGGTGCTCGCGCAGATGCTCAATCTCGTCAGGCGAGAATAAACGCCATCCAGTCGCGTTCGTTCTGAATCCTGCGAGGCTGGGATTTTCTTCCAGCCAACGCTTTAGGGTCGAGACCGAAACTCGGAGAGCTTTGGCGACTTGACCTGTGGTGTGATAGGGTTGCATGTTGGAATCGTTCAGGCTGTACATCTGAACCTCCTTGTTTGGGACGTCTTTAAATTTTAGGGGGTGGAGGCTATAAATCCCTAGTTTTTCAAGGACTTAAGTCACCCGTATAGACCCTCGTAATCCTGCGAAATTTGGCGTTCACAAACCGCTCCAATGAACAGACCGGCTAGCTCTTTGTAAGGTGAAAAAAGAAGCGTGGCAGCGTGCCGTTCTGTGACACCCCTTAAAACGCGCATTAAAGTCAGGTTTATACCCCTATTTTTAAATTTGCCTTGAACCCGGTTTTACAACTCCCGAGGAGTCCACCCTTCCCTTCTTTTCTTTTTTGAGGCTACCTCTAAAAAGTAAAAGACCCCAAAAACGGAAAATCCTTGCGTCCGACAGGACAAAAGTTTCATCATAAAGGGGTTCGGGTGAACTCAAAAACCACACACAAGGTGACCGATTAATGCGCTTAAAAAATTCTCGCTGGAGCCTAATTCTGACCCTGAGTACAACTTTCTATGGTGCTCCACTATATGCGGATGAGCCGCTTTCAGGAAAAAGTCCGCAGTACGTTTGGGAAATCAGTAAGAATAATCTTAAAGATCCTTTACAGTGGCAGAGTATCTGGAAATCCACTCCGCAAGCGACGACACCAATGAATAATCAAGAATGGAAAGGTTCTCATTCCGAAACTTCTGAAGTACAAGAAAAACAAAAAATGGATGCAACAGATAAAAGAAAAACCGATTGGCGATTGAATGAAGAACGACGGACGCGAAACTACCTCCAGAAAGTCGGGCCTCTCCAACCGTTGGTTTACCAATCCAAGTATGCGGAAGACACCGGGGGTCCAAATACCACGGCAAACCCCTCCGGACCCATTAAACATTACCTCTCACAGGCTATCGTGTTAACCACGCCTTTTATTTCCGAGGCCGAGCAAGGTGGGAAATTCTATCGCGGTGAGTGTAAATTACGGTATTCGGCCTCGAACGAATCCAACATACTGCAACTCTTCGAAGAAGTCGTCATCGCCTCGGGTAATGAGGTTGGAGTTAAACCGGGAGACTTATACCGAACCTATGAAGTTGGAGAGAGTTACAGAACCTTTGCCGCTGGCCGACCCTTGGGCCGTCTGATAAAAACCAATGGTATCATTGAAATCCTTAGAGTAGGTTCAAAAAGTTCCGTCGGCCGATTGATTAAATGCTTTGGAACTATTTCCAACAAGGCACGTGCATGTCCATTCGAAGGCGCACCTGAAGTGACCACCACGGGATATACCCCAGTCAGCGATGGAAAGCTCGCTGCCCAAGTGGTTTGGGTTACCGAGTTGGAACAATTACCTCAACCCTTTTCTTTCGCCATTGTTGACCGAGGTTCTTCTAAAGGTTTTAAAATTGGGGATATGGTTCTTTTTTTTAACCGTGTCGATGGCCATATGACAGATAAAGTTTTGGGTAATGGTTTAGTTGTGAGTATCAAGGACAAATCGGCTACCGTCCTCATTAAGGATTTGCTTCCAGGTATAATCAATCGCGGAGATTATACGATCGTGGTTCAAACTGCGACGATGTAAATACCCCTTCGTTGCCCTTAAAGACCTACTTATTTTTAGCTTTTAAACGCTATGACAACGGTTTTACTTAATTTTTTAATTGCCATCACTATTGATAAGAAAACCCTAGAGCCTCGAAAAGTGCTTTTTTTCATCCTTTATTATGTCATCGGTTTTTTCGTCGCCTTTATCGTCTTCACCATGGTTTTACTGTGTTTGGAAGTCTACAATTTCCCCTTTGCCAGAAATTTCATTTATCGACAATTGGGTGAACCTGTTCTCTTGGCCCTCGAGACCCTGCTGTTTTGAGGCCTTCCTTTACCCCACTTGCTATATTGTCTGGGTCCGCTTCCCATTGATTGGGAACCAATTTGAGGTGGGCGATGGGCAACCACTCGGGAGCGTTCTAAAGTGAATATTTCCAAGCACCTTTACCAGGTTTTCCTGCTCAGTATCCTGGTGCCTGGTCTCATTCTTGCATATCTCAGCTTAAGAACTGTAAAAGACGAACGGATCCTCATCGAAAAATCCTTGGAGAGCCGCAACGGTGAGTTTCTTGATGCGATACAGGGCGTTTTGGACAAAACCAAATCCGAACACCTCGCTCGCCTTCAAGAGCAATTGCAGCGATCCAGTTCTTCCTCCTCACCGGATAATTATTTGTTTCTCGCCACCGATCTTCTCGATAATTCTCTCGTGCAAAGTTTGGCCATTTTTCGAGGGGAAGAAATGGTTTTCCCCCGTCGCCTATTGTACCAGGATACAACCGGTCCTCCTGTCTCGAATACAACAATTGGAAGTTCAGTAGGAGGAAATGGGTTGATTGTTGGAAATTCTGCCTTGGCAGGAAACTCACTCTCAATGCAGCCCACCAATGCTTCCCCCGCCGCCGATCCCGATTCCCTTGGGCTTCCAATGAAGGCCCAGGAAGCAATTTCGGCGATTCAATTTGAATATAAAATGGGTCGCTATCTGCATGCAGTTCGACTGATTCGCGTCTTCAACCACGTTGCGGACAGCCTATATTCAACCAGGGCCGGCTCCTTATATCGGTATGGTTTGTGGCTGCTCGAAATTAAATGTTTGATTGGCCTTAATCTTACCGAAGAGTCGGTAATACAAGGGCGAGAACTCATTCAGGCTTTATTGCGTGGAAATGGTTTCACCAACTATCATCAAGTTCGATTCTACCTTTCCGAAACAGTTAGCCTGTTGACTTCGGTTGAAAACTTGCCTCGTGAAATCCGGGATTATTTTTGGTCGATTCATCAGAAATCAGAAATCTTTTTGATCAATGCTGAATTTGTTTCGCAGGAATGGAAAGTCAGTCCCGAAGCACTTATTCGATCGCGAGCGTTGGATTTTCAAAATCCCATCCAGATGAATTACTTGGATGGGATTCCCTATCTCATTATCGGCTATCCCTGGTTGGACAAGGAAACACGCGTGATAGCAAGACTTAACGAAGCAGTTTTTGTGGAAGCGATTCAGAGCGAGATCCTACAATCCAAGAAAAGTAGTTGGAAGGATATGGATTTCGCTTTAATCAATCAAAGGGACCAAATTGTTTTGAGTACGGATTCGCTATCGGAACGGAAAGTGGCCATGGAAACGGCGCTTGCTAGTGATTTTCCAGCTTGGAAACTAGTCGTTTTCAAAAAGAAAGAAAGCGAAGTCATTGCTATCGGTAGGCGTAAACTAACGCTTCTTTACACTTTACTTGGATTTTCCTTGGCCGCATTATTAGTAGGATCTTTTTTCGTATTCAGGGGCATCAAGAACGAGCGACATATGGTTCTTATGAAATCAAATTTCCTTTCCGCGGTTTCGCATGAGTTAAAAACCCCACTCACGGCCATTCGAATGTTCGCAGAGATTCTTGAAAGTGGCCGACAAACCCAGGAAAATAAACGCAAACGCTATGCAACCCTGATCGGGGAAGAAGCCCTTCGTCTCCAAGGAATGATTGAAGGAATTTTAAATTTTACCCGTTTGGAAGAGAAAAAATCAAAATTCAATTATTCTCCCCTTGACCTTTGCGCCCCGGTTCGAGAAGTCGCCGGGCTCATGTCCACGGAATTCGAAAAAGCTGGAATTAAACTGGTCCTACATTTAGACGCCTCGGGTCAGATTACGGGGGACTACGATTCCATGCGATCCGTAGTCCAGAATCTGCTGGAAAACGCCTTGAAGTACTCGCAAACCGGGACTACGGTAACGGTGAATGTGGAGGACCAAGGAGACAAGGTTACGCTAAAGGTAAAGGATGAAGGGATTGGGATTTCAAGTGTGGACCTCAAAAGAATTTTCGATAAATTTTTTCGCGCCGGAGATGAAATGACACGTAAAACCAAAGGCAGCGGACTTGGGTTGGCCATCGTGAAACAAATTCTCGATTCCCATCGGGCTCAAATTAAGGTGAACAGCAAATTGAATGAAGGTACGGAAATGATCCTTCTTTTCCCCAAGGCAAATCATGCATAGGATCTTGATTGTTGAAGATGAAGAGGCCATTCGTTTAGGGTTGGTGGATTTACTGGAAATCGAAGGGTACGAAATCGAAGTGGCCATTGATGGTGAACAAGCCATGGAAAAAGTTCGAGATCATCAACCCCATCTTGTCATTCTGGACTTGATGCTTCCCAAGGCCAGTGGATATGACGTTTGCCGTTATATTCGGAAAACGTATCCCAAAGTCTTTATCCTGATGTTGACTGCTAAAACGGAAGAGATAAATAAAATCCAGGGTTTGGAAATGGGTGCGGATGATTATGTCACCAAACCCTTCAGCGTGTTTGAGCTTATGGCCCGTATTAAAAGTATGCTTAGGCGAATTGAACATGACAAAAGTGCGGGAACTTCGATTTCCGATGTGCTTGAATTTGAAGATGTACGGATTGATTTTAAAAAATACGAAGCAACCAAAGCTGGTCAACCCATTGAACTTTCCGCAAAAGAATTTCAGATCCTAAAATATTTTTCCACACGTAAAGGTGAAGTCGTGACCCGAGAAGATTTGTTACAAGTCATCTGGGGTTATTCTATTGAAAACATGCCCACCACCAGAACGGTTGACAATCAAATTGTGAAGCTTAGGCAAAAAATAGAGAAAGATACCGAGAACCCGATTGTTATCAAAAGCGTTCGCGGAGTGGGTTACAAATTTGATCCCACCGAGGTCAAATCGGAATGATAGCGATGGGCACATCCGTTTATTTTCTCATCTTGGCCATGCTCCTGGGCTTGGCTGAGTCGAGTCTTGCCCAAGAAAAAGATGCCGATTTTAATTCGCAACAGCAGTCAGTCGAAGCGGCAAGATATCTCTACCTCATCGAGGGAGATGCCACTGGAGCTAAAACGCGCCTCGAAACATTGCTGTCGGAAACGCAAAATGAAGAGATCCTCTCCCAAGCTCGATATTTATTGGGCAGAATTTTAGAACAAGGTGGAGGGCGTGATTCAGCCCTGTCCGCCTATCGGTTGGCTTTGGCAGGAAAAGGCTTACAGATGGCGGAGAAGCTTTGGCTCTATCGCAGGCTCACGGCGCTGAACCCCGCCTCGCTTGTGCCAATGATTCTCGACGTCGGCTCCAATGGAGGCCCATCCCGAATTTTTAGAAATCGTGACAGTAATAATCACACCGTCTATACGCTGGAGTTTCACGGCCCACCGGACGGACAATGGGAGCGTCAAAAAGAAATTTCAATCCAAAATGCTGATGGCGATTTGACTCGACTTGATTTCCGACTCTC
>JAYVCH010000237.1:0-9397 GCA_043750055.1 Fibrobacteria bacterium | reverse complement strand
TTCAGGACAGCCAAAACTCAAATCGCTTTACTTCGTTTCTATTGCCAGCCATTGCGATGAATTTCCAAACCCGATTGCCCATGAACATAGCCCTCGACTATCGGCAATTATTTCATCGGAACTTCAGCTATACTCCCTTTACCTCTCCAGACCCCTCAGCAATTGCATCGTTGAGTGCTGAAGGAGGTTTGTATGAAGTTGGTGGCAATCTTGCTTATGCCCCCCTCTCCATTTTGTCCCTCTCACTGGGATACCATTTTATTTTGGGTCATGAACGGTCTATCGAATCCAAGGTATTTTCTGAGGGTGACATTAATTCACAATTATATAATGGAATAGACATCGAAGACACACTCTCCGTTCGAAGTTCCGGTGGCTACCCCTCCGCTTCCATGACATTTCGGCAAAAGACCTTCAGTTTAGCTGCTTCCGGGTCCCTGGGTTCGACCTTGGATCGAACCCTAACACGAAGTGTGAAAGGCCTGTTATGGACCCGTAAAATGCAAGAAAACAGAGATTTACCCTTGTCTTTGGCGGTGGGTGGGGCTTTTAAACCCCTCTTAAATCAAACCGTTGTCGCCGATTTTTCTTGGGAGGGATGGGATCAGAATCAAAATGCCCATCTGAACCCTGCTTTTCATCTGGGAACTGGATATGAATATCAGGGATCGGGGGGGCCATATGATAGGTATTACCGCAAAATGGCACTTCGCGGGGGTTTGGGATTTGAAAGATTATATTTGGATCAGACGGACTTGTACTTCTTAACTACAGGGGCCAGTTTACCGCTAGGGAGAAGGGGTAACCTTCTTGACGTTGCCCTAAAATATGGGCACCGCGGTTCTATAGAAGACAATTTTTGGACTGAAGATTTTATCAAACTATCTTTGACCCTTACTGGAGTCGGTGTGTGGGGACAACCGGTTCGGAAGCGAAGATAGTGTGAGCATCTGGAGGATTCTGCTATGAAAAGCAAATTGGAAAAGAAATCAAAATCAAAGGTCCAATCTAAATCCTCTAAAATTCCCAAATCTGCCCCAGCGAAAATACCCAAATCTGCCGCAGTGAAAAAAAAGCCTGCGAAATCGGTTAAAGCTACCCTTCCCAAGGTCGAAAAAGCCAAAACTGTTACGCCACCTAAAAAAAAATCTTCTAAAGCGAATACCACATCAACTGATGGGCCTGAACCAGGTCTCGAGGAAATTGTCATTTCGGTTTTAAAACCTGGAGAAACGAAGGAAAAAATTTGGAGAGATAAGAGCTTCGAACAGTTTCCCGCGCAAAAGGAATTTGGTTTTCCTGTGGTAGTCCCAGAGCTGCCGAGTCAATTCAATGAGTCCAAGTTAGTGTTGATGCCGAAAGATCCTGAGTACATGTTCTGTTATTGGGAGCTGACACCGAAGCTTCTTGGAGAAAGGGAAACCGAAAAACTTCCGCAGGCAAACTATCGCGAAACATTAAAAATCAATTGGGAAGCTAAATCCCTTTTTGAACCCAATTTTTCTTTTATTCCCGTTTTTTTCTGGGCCAAAAAATGGTACTTCGGGGTGCCACAAATTGGTCAAAGTTATCAGGTTGAACTGGGATGGCTCAGTGATTCCGGGCATTTCATCGCCTTAATCCGATCAAATCTTTCCGAGCTTCCCGAAAGTTGGATTGTCACCCAAAAACGACTAGCTGAAAAAGGGGACGTTCTCGCCTATGCTTCGAAACACACCAAGAGTTTCGGAAGTTCCGAACATTTGGTAGTCGAGGACATTCGTAATTTGAGCCCGGAATGGAATCTCAGTTCTGAAAGTTTCAGTTCTTCGTCGTGGTCTCGAGGAGCTTCACAGAAGTCTTCCTCAGAATCAGTTTCGGCTAACTTGGGAAACGAACCCCCTGCCAAAGGCGTAAGTCTTGGAAAACGATCCAAATCTACAAAGGCAAAATTGGAAATTTCTGGAAAAGTTCTTCTTGGAACCCAAATCGAGATTGATGGCAAGCGCATCCCTTTGGATATGACAGGCCGCTTCCAAACAGAGTTCCCTTTTGATACCAATGTTTTAACGCTTCAGTTAATCGGAGCTTCGGGCATCAGACGCTCCCTGACTTATGACTTGAAGGAGTTGGTCCTAACCTGATGGGTTACCTGAATTTTGTCTTACATGCCCACCTTCCCTTTGTCCGACATCCTGAACATGCCCGTTTCCTCGAAGAGGATTGGTTCTTTGAAGCAATAACGGAAACTTATATCCCACTGTTGCAGACCTTCGAGTCGCTCCACCGCGACAATCTGCCGTTCAAAATAACCATGAGCTTGACTCCGCCCCTATGTGAGATGCTGGCGGACGAATTATTACAAACGCGTTACGTAAATCACATCAATCGACTCCGGGAACTAGCGGAAAAAGAGTGCACGCGTACCAAAAATGATCTGGCCTTTTGTTATCTCGCTGCCATGTACCGAAATCTTTTTGAAGAATGTCATAAGGTTTTCAATCGTTATCACCGCAATCTATTGAATGGATTTCGAAAATTCCAAAAGCTTGGTAACCTTGAAATCATCACCTGCGGAGCCACCCACGGTTTTCTGCCTAACCTGCGACAGTCTCCACGTTCTGTTGAAGCGCAATTGGGCATCGCGGTTCAAAATTATTGGAAACATTTCGGCCAAGAACCTTGGGGAATTTGGCTCGGAGAATGCGGATATTATAAAGGTTTGGACAAGCAAATCAAGGCTGCGGGTCTTCGCTACTTTTTTGTCGATACCCATGGTATTCTTCAAGGCCAACCTCCGTCTCCCAAGGGCAATTATGCACCCATAGAGACGCCGCACGGGGCTTTCGCCTTTGCCCGAGATCAGGAATCCTCCAAAGCGGTTTGGTCGGCAGAGGAAGGGTATCCGGGTGATTCGCGATATAGAGAATTCTACCGAGACATCGGTTTCGATCTCGACATCCCGTATATTGCGCCCTACATTCATCCGATGGGATTGCGTATTAATACGGGCATTAAGTATTTCCGGATAACGGGTAAGGGAAATTACAAAGAACCTTATGTGGAAGAATGGGCCAAACAAGCCACGGACGAACACGCAGAAAACTTTGTGTTCAATCGGGACATGCAAGCCAATTGGCTCAAGTCCCGGTTAGATACTCCTGCCTGTATTGTCTGCCCTTATGATGCAGAGCTATTCGGACATTGGTGGTTTGAAGGCCCCATGTTTTTGGGTAAAGTCATGCGCAAGATATTGACAGGGTCACATAATGTGGAATTATCAACTCCTCGTGATTATTTGATGAAGCATAAAGATGTTCCCCATTCTGATCCATCTTTTTCTTCTTGGGGTGCGGGAGGTTATGCCGATGTTTGGCTGAATAGTTCGAATGACTGGATTTATCCTCACCTACATAAAGCGGGAGACTTGATGCATGAAATCGCGAAAATGCCTCCTGCCAGTAACCAGGATCAAAGAGCCCGTAACCAAATGGCCCGAGAACTTTTATTGGCACAAGCTTCCGACTGGGCCTTCATTATGAAAACGGGAACCATGGTTGACTATGCGGTCAAGCGGACAAAAGTTCACCTCCATAACTGCCATGAACTCTATCGCCAAATACATTCTGGAAATATTTACGAGCCATTTTTGGCCAATCTTGAATCCACAAATAATCTGTTTCCGGAAATTGATTACAAGACTTACGCTTGAGAAGCGCTATTTGATGCGCCCCCCCTCTATTAGGTAACCTGATCTTCAACAATTTTCTTAGAGTTTATCGAGTCAATTTGGGACGATTCGGGAGCTTTTAGTCTGAAAATACTAGAGAATTCCCCTGCCGCCTCCCAAGTAGCGAACTATTTTAGCTCAGTATAGAGGAGTAAGAAAGGTTTAGGCTCGCTCATGGGAAATTTCAGTGCCATGTTGTTGATTCTCGTCTTTGTAGTTATTGGTATCACACTTACCATTCTCATTTTGGCGGTATTACGTGAAACGCTTTTCTGGTATTGGCGATCTAAAGGCGTGCTGAATCAACCCAAGGATATTCTAAATCAGAATCATGAGACGGCATTGATTATTCGCAAAAGCATCGCGGGGTTGAAAGCTGCCGAGTTTGCCAGTAAACAGGCTTCCCTCAGATCCACTTCAACACAGGAAACCAAAGGCTGATTTCGAATCATTTTTTCAATAGATTATGAACTCGCGTCATTAAATCAAAAGGCGTGAAGGGTCTCACAAGATAATCATCCGCACCATGTTCAAAACCCCTAGTCACATCCGCATCCTTGCCTAACGCAGTCAACATTAGCACGGGTATGGGCTTGCCTCTCCATTGCCGTCTGAACTCCGACACAAGTGATTGACCGTTAATGGAGTTCTGTTTCAAATCCAAGATCAATAATGAAATTGGACTCGACAAAAGGATATTGAAGCATGACAATCCATCCTCACACCGTTGAACTTCAATCCCTTCCTGCTCCAGACAAATGGTAATGAATTTGGCTACTTGCTCCTCGCTCTCGACCAAGAGAACTTTATGATGGGGTAAGGCGACAATATCCATTTCAGAAATTAATTTGCCGCGTCCAGTTGTTTTTGCGACATAAAGCAATCGATCGGCCGTGGTCATAACATCTTCGACTTTTGCATCATGAGGTACTGCTACCAAACCTGCCGAAAAAGTGAGTGGAAGTGGACGGCCGTCCTGGGTCCGAAAAGGAGAAGAAGCCAATGACGTCATCATCTTCTCAACGGTTCGCCGGGCACCGACAAGAGTCGTGTTCGGGAGTAGTAATACGAATTCGTCTCCCCCCCATCGTGCGATAAAATCCGAACGCCGAATGGCATGCGAAAATACTTGAGCGGCGTGACGCAAGGCACCGTCTCCGGCCACATGACCCATATTGTCATTTATGCGACGCAATAAATCAAAGTCAAACATGGCCAGACTTAATGATTCTTTTTTGCGATCCGCCAAGGCCATTGCCCTTTGAAATCCTTCACAAAATGCCGCACGATTAGACAGCCCCGTCAAGGCATCTTGACGAGATGCTCGTCGATGTTCTACCGATTTGTGTAACCTCGCGGATACGGCTGCCTTAAGCACTTCCGGCGCTATCGGTTTTTCAAAATAGGCATCTGCACCCAAGGCAAAGCACTCTGTCTTTGGACCCGGACCGCCCATGCCTGAAAGGACAATGACTGGCACGCCCGCGGTTGCAGAACGTTCACGGAGAACCACTAAAAAATTTCTACCATCGGTATCTGGAAGCGATAAATCAAGGATAATTAATGAAACGCTGCGTTCTTGTAAAATGTCCAGAGCCTTACCCGAGCCGCCGACGACAATAATTTCCCTATCTGATGCGTAGAGGATGGTATTTAACAAATTGGCCATTTGAGCATCGTGTTCTACGATTAGAATCACTGGAAGTTCGCTGGGCCGATGCGCAGAGGTAATTTTGAGAAGCTCTTTCAACAGTTCATCAAAATGCTTCGGCATTTCTTCAGGCGATGACTGCTCCACAGCTTTTGCACAATCAGTCAAAACACTTAGTCCATGACTATGGGCCGAATTTTTTATGGTATGTGCGATTCTGCGTAAGGAGTCGAAACTCCCCTGACCTTTATCCAGAGTTTTTCGAGCGGTCTTCAGCGCCTCAATGCTGGCTGGAAGACTCGCTCTATACCACTTTTTTAGTTCTTCCATAAATAATTTTTACCCGTTTGAAATTGAATTGGTTTAGCCTACTGTATTTCCGTGTCGGCAGGCTCCTCAATATCTTGGAAACCGAGATGACGAAAAGAAAATTCTCCTTTAATCCCAAAACCTGAATACTGTTGTCGAGAAAAGTTTCCGTAAAGAAAATTTCCAACTGCGCGTACTCTGTGTACATCCCAAATTTTTAAACCAAACCCAAATCCTAATTCAGTTTCATTTCCAAATTCCAAGTCTTTAAACGAGTATAGTACTTTTGGAAGCAGGTAAAATCGCCATAGAATATCAGGGTGTGGAACCCAAGAAAATGAAAACTCTCCATAGGCTCGTTGAATATTATCGTTGCTTACCGTTTTTTCCAATACCGATTCGATTTTATATTTTCGGTTGGCATCGGGCATATGAAAAACCACACCCAACCCTCCTTGCCACGCCACCTTTGCGTGACCTTTGAGATAGCCATACCGCAACTGCCAGACATCTCCTTCATCATGAGACAGAACATGAAGCTCATTCCCTTCCGGCGTATAAAATGTCGCCTTGAGATCCAAACGGTGTTTAGAGGCTCCGGATTCTAAAATGGCGCGACCGCTAAAACTAAACATTGGGGCAGGATAAAAAGAATGGTTGGGGATGATATCCAATTTAGCCGGTCTGGTATAGGTGAAACCAAATAGGCTAGTCCAAGCTGACCAAGCGTATCGTCCAAATACACCCGCCTGAAGGGCACGAGGTGAAATATAAGCGGAGTAAGGCATAGGACTGTACACATTGAAGTCATTAAAGAGCGCGGCGGTATCTTCCATCTGAAAGGATCCCGAATAGATAGGGACATTTCCCCCCAAACTCACATAAAGCAGATCACGGAAAATTTCCGTTGTCCCCGACAATTTAAGTTCGAAAGGTTCTCGATAAGGTGTTGAGAAACCGGGCCCTAAGGTTTCTCGAGATCGAAGTCCAATATGAAACGACGCAAAGGATAAGGACTGAACCGTAACACCCTGATAAAGTGAAACCTGATAGGGATCAGCCTTACCAGGCGCTACGGGAGAATTAAGATAAAAAGCATCAATAGAACTATGAGCAATCCAGGGGTAGCCCTTTTCTTGTCCCGATTCGAGGGAATCCGATTTTTGGGCCCATACGCTTCCCAGAAAACCGGAACCCAAAATGAAGAACAGTTTATAGAAACCCAATTTTTTCATGGCCCAACTCGATTGGGGCTACATAGGTAACATCCAGACTCTTCCAGACCCGTTCGATAAGTTTTCGAGAATTCGGTCCAGCCTTCTTTTTCCGAAGATAGCACATCTACCTCTGCGTCGATGTCCCTAAATGTTCCCGATATGAATGCCTGCACTGGACGATCCGCAGTACGGAGGGAGAGGCCTACCGCAAATAATTTTCCGGGGAGAAACGAAATAAAATTTAAAGCCCCCTTCGCAGGATTAGCACTTTCCAATTCATGAATGATACGGTCCCCCCGGACCTGATTCAATCGTTCCTGTTTAATGGAAAAACCTCGTGTGCGCACAACATGCAATGCACTAATTGGAATGGGATCTTGAGAACTCAAAAGAGGTTGTAATGAAATATTTCCTTTTACAACTTCCAAAGTGGACATGCTGCCTTCATGGCGAAAAAGTACGGCTTGGGGCTGGCCTCGAGATATGAAAGACGGCGTCAAGACAACCGTATTATCCTGAAAAGCCAGCAATCCCAATTTGTTCCAAATACTATTGCTATCCAAAGAGGCTACTTGGTTTAACTTACGCCAAATAAGATTGTTGCTGTCCAAAGAAGAGACCTGTCCCAATCCTTTCCAAACCAAATTACTCGAGTCAAGCGCCGCGACTTGGGTCAGAGTTCGTAGGAGCATATTAGTCGAGTCTAACGCCGTAACATTGCCTAGGGTTTTAAATAACAGGTTGTTGGAATCCAAGGAAGTGACTTTTGCGAGATTTTTCAAAATCAAATTATGACTATCCAGAGACGTCACTTTTCCCAAGCCCTTCCAAAGCACATTATTGCTATCAAGCGCCGCCACATTGGCCAAAGATCTCCAAATCAAATTGGTTTTATCCAACGCAGTCACAGAACGCAACTTTCCCTCCATTGAGGTAGAATCGATTCCTTTAAGAATCCCTAAAGTGCCAAAATTCAACTGGATTACCTTAGGTAACATATAGGTATAAGAAGAATTAGGATAGAGAACATAATGGACATTTTCCATACTGATGATGAGCAGATGCGGAGCGTCACCAATAACCAGAGTAAATCCGACAGGAAGATCGGAAATCTCTCCCTTCTTCATTATTTGTAAACCTCGGATCAGCATTGCGGGGTTTGCAGGAGGGACAATTTTTAAAATCCCCACCTTCGAAGTTTGAGTTTTCTTTTGAGAAAAAAAACCCGAAATAGGACTGACCAGGGCTTGGCTTAATTGCTTTCGCTTATCAATTGCTTCGGAAAGCATTCGGAGGGTATCAACCAAGGTACCTATCCCCGTGTTTAAATCTATGGCCTCCAGGCGGCAGCGGATTTCTTCCCTTCGCTCCTTACAATCCAAAACTAAACCCCACTTTACCAAACCACCGGCGATCCCCGAAAGAAACCCTTGTTGGTTTAGCACCCCTTTGGAATGCAAGGAATCCAAAATGTGAGAGTGTTTTTTTCGTAGGTTGTAAACAAGCAGTGAAGTATCAGTTGCCAGATCCTGACCTAGATCCGAATTTAACCCCTCGACAAACAAACTATCCCGGTCCTCAAAATAGGCGCCCAGTAGGCTTACCGCTAATTTTCCATGGGAAATGCCCAGAGTACCCCACAGCAGGAATAAAAAAGGAGCCAGCCCCCTAATGATTTTCAAAATAGAGTTCACGTCATTATTATACCCTTCCCCACCATGGTAGAAGCAACTTCACTTGGACTTTTTGGACTATGAGTTTAGAGCAGGAAAAGTGAGTATGTTAAGCTTCAGGAGTATGGGAAGTCCTGCTGATGCCATATCCAAATTGGGGCCATGGGGTGCTGGGGCTCGAATTGGAAATTAGGAACGAATTATTTTGCCGATAGCTCCTTAGATCTTCCA
This sequence comes from Fibrobacteria bacterium, assembly GCA_043750055.1. Lineage (GTDB taxonomy): Bacteria > Fibrobacterota > Fibrobacteria > UBA11236 > UBA11236 > Chersky-265. The sequence continues at coordinate 607 of JAYVCH010000237.1, read as the reverse complement.
ACAGCCGCTTCCACCGCTGCCATCAATATTCCTTTGAACCCGGCATTTTCCAAAACATGCAATCCATGAATCGTTGTCCCGCCTGGTGAGCAAACCTTCGCGGACCATTGCGCCGGACTTTCTTTTCCGGAATCGAGCAATCTCAAAGCGCCTTTTACCGTTTGTAGCACTAACGAGGTCGCGACTTCGCGAGCCAATCCCGCTTTGACACCTGCCAAAATCAGGCCTTCCAGAAATTCAAAAACATAAGCTGGTCCACTGCCGGACAATCCCGTCACAGCATCCATTTGATAACCGGTGACACGTACGGTTTTTCCCGCCGCCTTGAAAATATGTTCGGCGACCAAAATCGTCGCTTCTGAATGACCATCAATTTCAATTGCGGTTGCGCCTTCGCCAACCGATAAGGGCAAATTAGGCATAACTCTTACGATCTGATAATCATCGGGAAAATGCGTCCGGATACTTGCACTAGTCACCCCAGCCATGACGCTTAAAACCACGCGTTCTTTAGGCCCACTCTTGGGATGCAATCCCGGAGCGATATGATGAAAAATCTGTGGCTTCACCGCCAATATGACTACATCGCAATGATCGAGTAAATCAT
>JAYVCH010000236.1:0-5722 GCA_043750055.1 Fibrobacteria bacterium | reverse complement strand
ACGTACAAAGTTCGACAAGCCCATTTTGGCAAGCGTGTTCGCCTCAACTTTTTGGTGAATATTCAAAGTGGTATTTGCGCCGAAGATTGCGGTTATTGTTCCCAGTCAAGTCAATCGGATGTTCCCGTTGAGAAATACAAATTGATGACGCCGGAAGAAGTGGAGTTGGCGGCCGAAAAAGCAGTGGCGAACAAAGCAGCGAGATTATGCATGGTTGCGTCCATGCGTGGACCTTCGGACAAGGACGTGGGAGCGGTCGCCGAGGCTGTACGCCGTGTCAAAACCCGATTTCCTCAGTTGGAATTATGCGCTTGCTTGGGCCTTTTGAAAGATGGCCAGGCTTCCGCTTTGAACGAAGCCGGCGTGGATGCTTACAACCATAACCTGAACACCAGCGAACGCCACTATGGCGAAATTTGCTCTACTCATAGCTTCTCCGATAGACTTGACACTGTTCGAAAAGTCCGTGAAGTGGGACTTTCCTCCTGCAGCGGGGCCTTGTTTGGCATGGGTGAAACTCGTGAAGATATTATTGACGTCGCCTTGCGGTTACGTGAATTGGGAGTGGATTCCATTCCTGTTAACTTCTTGATTCCGTTCAAGGGGACGGCCCTCGGTCATCACGAGGAGTTGAAGCCCAACTTTTGCTTGAAAATACTTTGCCTCATGCGACTCACAAATCCAGGAGCCGAAATCCGTATTGCCGGTGGTCGTGAATTGCATTTGCGCAGCCTGCAGCCCATGGGACTTTTCGCAGCCAATTCCATCTTCGTCGGTGATTATTTGACCAGTGAAGGTCAAGCCGCTTCCCTCGATATGGAAATGATTCGTGACATGGGTTTTGAAATTGTTGGAGATCAGCCGTCTCAAGTTCAAGAGTCGCCCGCCTTGGCGGATCGAGTCCGTATCTCCACCCGCCAAGTTCGCCTGGCTAAGTAAACAGGAAGGCGAGTCACCATGATCGCCATCGTCGATTACAAGGCGGGAAACCTTACTTCCGTTCAACTCGCTCTCACTGAAATCGGTGTGGAGTCGGTGATTACGTCCGACGCCAATGCGATTGCCAATGCTAGCCGTTTAATTTTTCCCGGCGTGGGTGCTGCGGGTTCGGCGATGGAACAACTTCATCTTCTAGGCCTAGAGCCCATCCTCAAAACTTATATCGAGTCAGGTAAACCCTTCCTTGGAATTTGTGTGGGCTGCCAAATTATCATGGACTGGAGCTTGGAAGATGGCCGTACAACTGGCCTCGGTTTTCTTTCCGGAGGCACCGAAATTTTTACTCCTTCGGTAGGTAACAAGGTCCCACATATGGGTTGGAATCAAGTGAGACATTCCTCACAAAGTAGATCGGTACATCCGATTTTCAAGGGCATTCCGAGCGGCGCGGAATTTTATTTCGTACATAGTTTTTATCCTTCTCCCAATAATCAAAGCGATATCTTGGCGGAAACGGAGTATGGGGGCGTTGCTTTTGCCTCCGTGATCGGTCGAAAAAATCTGGTAGCCTGCCAGTTCCATGCCGAAAAAAGCGGCAAGTGGGGATTGACACTGCTTAAGAACTTTTGCGAATGGGAAGGCCAGCCCCAATGAAGATGGACTCCTGATTATGTTGACTAAAAGGGTAATCGTCTGTCTAGATGTCCGGAACGGCAAAGTGACCAAGGGAATAAAGTTCAAGGAAAATATGGACCTTGGCGATCCCGTGGACATGGGTCGAAAGTATTATCAAGATGGCGTAGATGAATTGGTGTTTTATGATATTATGGCTTCCGCGGAAAAACGTCCGATTGACATCGCCATGGTCAAAGCGGTAGCCCGAAACGTTTTCATCCCCTTTTCCGTCGGCGGGGGAATTCGTAATCTTGAGGATATGCGCGAAGTGTTGTTGGCGGGTGCTGAAAAAGTCAGCTTAAATTCACTCGCAGTGCAACACCCTGACATTATTCGCCAGGGAGCACGCGCCTTTGGAAATCAATGTATCGTGTTGGGTCTAGACGCCAAGAAAACCGATCGCACCGATTTGCCTTCTGGATACGAGGTTTATATTCAGGGAGGTCGGAAGGCCATGGGCATTGACGCCGTTGCCTGGGCTCGTGAGGCTGTGGCTTTAGGCGCAGGGGAGATCTGCGTGAATTCCATCGACGCGGATGGCACTAAGAATGGGTATGAACTGACATTAACGCGACTCATTTCCGATGCGGTCAATGTTCCCATTATTGCCTCGGGGGGAGCAGGTAGGCCCAGCCATTTATCCAAGGCCTTTCTTCAAGGGCGAGCTGATGCGGGCTTGGTTGCCTCTATGGTTCACTATGGGACTTACGAAATTTCCGATATCAAGGCTGAACTTAGTGCACTAGGCATTCCCATTCGCGCAAACATTTAGTTCTACCTCATCCCACTTCCCCTATAACAAACTCCCCGTTGGCCCAATGCGGTGAAACTGCGGGTCATTTTGACTAACTTTAATTCTGTTATTAAGGGAGTTCGGCATGGAAGAGATCAATAATTTAAAGGCCAGAGTCGAACGCCTATGGGGGTATCTTTGACCTCGCTCATAGGGAAGAAGAAGTAGCGCTCCTAGAACGTACCGCCTCGGAACCCGGTTTCTGGTCCGACACCGCTAAAGCTCAATCCATCCAGAAAAAGATCAAGAACAATCAATGGTGGTTGGATCAATGGAATTCCTTAAAGATGCAAGCGGGGGAATTGGAATTACTCGCGACCATGGCTGAAGAGGATAAAGATTCCGCCTCCTTAGCCGAGGCTAAAGAGTCCGCTATCGGTTTGGAAGCGAAAGTCCGTGAACTAGAATTAAAAAAAATGTTGTCGGGTGAAGATGACGACAAACCCGCCATCCTCAGCATTCATCCGGGAGCCGGTGGCACCGAGTCCCAGGATTGGGCGCGCATGCTTCTTCGCATGTATGTGTATTGGTTACAGAAAAAAGGATTTAAATTCGAAATCCTGGATGAACAGCCAGGTGAAGAAGCCGGAATCAAAAGCGCGACGATTGAAATTCAAAGCGAATATGCTTTTGGATACTTGCGATCCGAAATTGGCGTCCATCGATTAGTGCGGATTTCCCCTTTCGATTCCAATGCTAGACGGCACACTTCTTTCGCCGCCGTTTACCTGTATCCAGAAGTTGAAGAAGTTGAATTTGATTTGGATGAAAAAGATATTAAGGTGGATACATTTCGAGCCGGTGGAGCGGGCGGCCAGCACATTAATAAAACCGATTCCGCCGTACGTATGACTCATCTTCCGACCGGAATTGCGGTTTCTTGCCAGGGCGAACGCAGTCAGCATAAAAACCGGGCCAGCGCAATCAAAATGTTGCGCGCCAGAGTCTATCAGAAGTTCAAAGACGATGAGGAAGCCAAGAAGGAAGCTAAAGCTGCCTCCAAACTCAAGATTGAGTGGGGAAGCCAAATCCGCTCCTATGTGTTGCAGCCCTACCAAATGGTCAAGGATGCTCGCACCGATTTTGAAAATACTGATGCGGAAAGCGTGTTGAACGGCAATATCGACGGCTTCATCAATGCCTATTTATTGGCTGCCGATGCGGAACGCGAACGGAACTAATTCGATTTTCGGTGAACGATTGAAAGAGATGGCCCTATGGAAATGAACGATCAAGTCGAAGCTAGGTTGGAAAAATTAGGCAAGCTCAGGGAGATGGGAATCAATCCCTATCCTTACTCCTTCGCTGCCACCCATGATAGTGCCGGTCTCCTATTGGATAAATCCAAATTACTGCCACCCGAAGTAGAAGCCGTTGGGGCGAGTTCAGACATTGTGATTCAAGGTCCGGAAATTGCCTTCGCAGGTCGTATTGTTCGTTATAACTTAAAAGGCAAACTTGCCTTCGTGCATTTGAAAGACGATATGGGACGTCAACAAGTTATGTTCGGCCGCGATGCGGTCGGCGAAGGGTCTTTTGAGTTGGTGAAGCTTTTGGATATCGGGGACTGGGTCGGGGTGAGAGGATATATGTTTATCACTCGCACGGGCGAATATACCGTGCATGTTCGCACGGTGGAACTTCTCTCCAAAGCCGTCCGCCCTCTGCCTATACCCAAAGAAAAAATCGAGGATGGCAAGAAGATTATTTTCGATGAATTTCGTGATGTGGAAACCCGTTATCGCCAGCGTTACATTGACCTTACTTTGAATGACAATGTCCGTGAAACCTTTAAGAAACGTTCACGCATCATCCAGTCTATTCGTACTTATTTGTTGGGTAAGGATTATCTAGAAGTGGAAACCCCAATTCTCCAAGCCATTTACGGTGGAGCCAGTGCCCGCCCTTTTTTAACACATCACAATGCCCTCGATATTCCTCTTTATCTTCGCGTCAGCAATGAACTTTACCTGAAACGTTGTATCACAGGTGGTTTTCCCCGAGTTTTTGAATTCGCTAAAGATTTCCGAAATGAAGGAATTGATCGTACTCACAATCCCGAGTTCACGCTTTTAGAATTCTATCAGGCTTTCGCCGATTACAATGACATGATGATTCACTTTGAAAATGTTTATGCCACGGCGTGCACTGCGGCCACGGGCTCGACGCGTTTCACCTATCAAGGCAAGGAATTCGACCTGACGCCTCCTTGGCCAAGGCTCACCGTCAAAGCCGCTATACACAAATACTCTGGTCTTGATGTCGATGCTCTCTCCGACGAACATCTTCTGTTCGAAATGGAAAAATGCGATGCGCATTTGAAGGGAAGTTTTCGACGGGGATTGGCGATTAAGGCTTTGTTCGAGACGCTCTGCGAACCTAAACTCGAGGGTCCAGTTTTCATCATTGACCATCCTAAGGAAAGCACGCCTTTGTGCAAGGCTCACCGTTCCGATCCGGATTTGGTGGAGCAATTTGAACCCTATATCAATGGCTGGGAAGTCGGCAATGCCTATTCTGAGTTGAATGACCCGGTATTACAACGCAAACTATTGGAAGAGCAGGTGGAGCGCGGCCGCGGGGGTGAGGATGAAACCCATCCCTTGGACGAAGATTTTCTCCGCGCGCTTGAGTACGGCATGCCACCGACTGGCGGCATCGGCATTGGCATCGATCGAATGGTGATGTTACTGACGGATAGCCCGACCATAAAAGATGTTCTTTTATTCCCGTTGATGAAACCCGAATGAAGGCCTTGGCTTGAAATACTTTGAATGGTTCATTGCCCGGAAATATTTCTGGGCCCAACGTCGGACCTTGTCCACCGGTCTCATCGCATTATTTTCAGCGGCCGGGGTAACGGTGGGAACCTGGTTATTAATTTTCGTGCTCTCCGCCATTAATGGGTTTGAGCATGAAGTGAAAAAGCAATTGATCGGCAAAGATGCCCATATTGAAATCACCAAGTATCAATATTCCCCCATCTCAAACTATGATTCTTTGCTGACTGGGGTTAGGGGGGTCAAAGCAGTCACCGCGGCATCGCCTTTTATCATGTCCAAAACCATTATCTCACACAAAAAAAACCAGGACGGAATCGTGGTGTATGGGATTGACACCGCCAGTAGCCGTCAAGTCATAGGATTGTCCAACACAATAACGCATGGCCATTACGCTTTCGGTGGGCTTCGCGATTCCTCCGGAAAATCTTTTCCCGGTATTATTCTCGGTTATGCCCTCGCTGCTCGATTGGGAGTGGAGGTGGGGGAAAAAGTTTTTCTGGCAGATTTCACGGGGGCAGGAGAATTAGGTGCT
>JAYVCH010000235.1:0-2860 GCA_043750055.1 Fibrobacteria bacterium | reverse complement strand
AATAATACTTGCCCGTGAAGCGCCGAGCGTAGCGAAGATAGCGACCGTTCGTCTTTCACCCACCAAATGATTACGAAAAAAGAACGCACCCCCTACGGCGGACAAGAGAAAAGCAGAGAGACTCAACATTTTCAAGAAAGCGGTGACCATATGAAAACTTCGATTAATATCGGATCCCGATTCGGTATAACTCTCTATTTCAATTTCAGGATCGGACAAAGTCGTTTCAAGTTTTTCCCGCAATGCTTTAGAGTCAGTCCCTGGAGGGAGCGTATAGAATCGATATCGGAAAATGCGACTGCCCTTTTGTTCTAGTCCCGTAGCCGCCATATCGGCCAAGGGAATATAGACGCGGCTTCCCATCTCCCAGAATTCAAAATTTCCTCCCGGTCTTCGGTTAAACTCATCCTTGATGATGAAATTCTTCTTTCCGATTTTGACCGAGTCGCCTACTTGAACATGCAAAGCCAAAAACAGCTCGCGTGGAAATAGAATCTCACCGCTTCGCAAATCCGAAATATGTCCTGACCATTTTCCTTTGGAGGCGCCTAAAAAAGCGAACGCGCCTACCAAAGGATATTCTGGTGAAATGGCTTTAACTTGAACCAGCTTACTCAATGCTGAAAGGGAGTCTTGCGCGGGAACATTCGCAACCCGTAACATGGATAAAAATCCCCACACGGTGGCGGAGCGGGTTCCACGAGGCAACTGACTTTCCAGGGACGATTCCTCGTTTGTGGTAAAAGGCCTCCTTACGCTGATGCGCAATTCGCCCTCCAACAACTCTTTTGATTTTAGTCGAAGCTCTTCTTGAAAATTCTTGGACAATCCATCAACCACCAAAAATACCGAAAGACCCAACGCATAAATTGCGACAAACGAAATCCAGTTCCCTCGGCGATGTTTTAGGAGGCGAAGGAATAGCGGCATGCGAACCTTACTTTCAATCCTTCATCGAAATCGGCCCAGGTGCAAGGTCAAAACCCGAGAACATCGGGCCGCGAGTTCCTGGTTATGCGTCACAATAATGGCAGTCAACCCTTCTTCTTTAATCAGTGAAAAAATCAATGCTTCCACTTCTTCGGCAGTGGTTTCGTCAAGATTGCCCGTGGGCTCATCGGCAAAAAGTAGGCGCGGCTTCGCGGCCAGTGCCCGTGCAATAGCCACTCGCTGTTGTTCCCCTCCTGAAAGCTGATGGGGATAATGATGCCCTCGCGCGGACAATCCCACGCGAGCTAGTAAGGCTTCTGCTCTGGGGGCCGCCTGTTTTTCCCCCAGAATCTCCAGAGGTAGCGACACATTTTCTTTTGCGGTCAAGGAAGGCACTAGGTGATATTCCTGGAAAATAATTCCCATTGAACGTCCCCGTAACTGTGCCAACGCATCCACATTCAAAGCCTGGTATTTTTGGGATTCAAAGGCCACAAAACCTTCATCGGGGAGTTCCAACCCAGCAAGAAGACTAAGCAGGGTAGTCTTACCACTACCTGATTGGCCCAGTATCGCCACGCTTTCACCTTTTTGAATGTCCATATTCAAGTCGTGAAGGACCTTGGTAACGCCATAGGTTTTAGAGAGAGCGGATGCGGAAAGTATGGTTGCCAAAATAGATCCGGTGAAGTGGGTGATTTGCAAGCCCCATTATAATACAAAACCCCGGCACGGGTCCGTGTCGGGGTTGGTTAGATGCGTCGAAGTTTAACTGTTAGAATAAGGGCGATTTAATCACCCCAGTCCCAACTTTTTAATGGGATAAAACGCTTTGGGCTTTGGCACCAACACTTGTGGTAGGTTCAGCCTTTTTGTTCTTTACCCAGAAAAACAAGATGGTGAAGAGAACAATGAGAATACCTGGGAAGATGGCCATACTTTTTAACGAAGCCTGGCCAGCAGCCAAGGCCAATTCATCGCCCGTGAGCCCTTTAGCAGCAGCAGCCGCGCTGTTTGATCCAATTAGGCTTCCAATGATGGGCTGCCAAATAGATGTTGAAAACATACCTGCTGCGCCGATGACGGACATTCCTAATGCACCGCTCTTAGGTATCTTAGCCGCAACGAAGCCAATCATGTTAGGCCAGAAATAAGCAATTCCGCAGGCATAAACCATTGCGGAAAGATAAGCCATGGTACCGGTTTGAGTGCTGAGAAGGTATACGCCCAAGGTGGCAAGGATAGCAGAGCCTAATAACACCCCGGTTTGATCTAACTTGGAGACAATGCTTCCACCGAAAAACCGAGCAACGGCCATCAAGCCGGTTACCAGGGCTAAGATAAGCATAGGCTGAGCACCGCTATGAGCCAAGATGAGGCCAACCCAATTCTGAGGAATGAATTCCGAAACTGCGGTTAAGGTCATGCAAACGAACATGAAAATAAACAGAGGCGAAAACATTGCTTTCAGGTTTCCGCTCAAAGACCGTGAATCCACGTCTTTTGATTCTGGGAAAGTCTGGCCGAAAAAGAGGGCAGCATATGCCAAGGTTGGGATTAAAATGGCCCAAATTTGTGTTTGCCAGCTGAAGTGATGATCGGTCATGAACTTAGATGCCAGGGCTCCAATTACAATTCCACCAGGAAACCACATATGGAACCGGTTCATCATTTTGCTCATCTCGACACCTTTATAGGTATCGGCAATCATGGGATTGCAAGCAGCCTCCGTACATCCATTCCCCAAACCGATCAGGAAGGTGGAAATGAGTAACCCGATATAATTTCCAGAGAAAATGGTGAGGAGAATGCCGGCGCAATGGGATAAAAATGCAAACTGCATGATTTTTTTAGGTCCCACTGTATGATAAACAAATCCTCCGACAAGCATGGATAAGGGAAACCCTAAAAACCACATGCTATTGATGAA
>JAYVCH010000234.1:0-2908 GCA_043750055.1 Fibrobacteria bacterium | reverse complement strand
TCTTACGAGTCGCTCGGTAACCCGCCTACTCCTGACCTTGTCGATAATAATTATCCATCGTGCCTTCGGTCCCGCCGGAAAGCAAAGAATCAAAGTAGGCAATGGTTTTTTTCAAACCTTCGCGAAGCTCGATGGTTGGGCCCCATCCCAATTTTTCTTTGGCCAAAGAAATGTCGGGTTGACGTTGCTTTGGATCATCACTTGGTAAGGGTTTTTTGACGATCTTGCTTTTACTTCCCGTCAGTTCAATGACCTGCTCGGCCAATTCACGAATCGTAAATTCATTCGGATTGCCCACGTTCACCGGGCCCACCAAGGAAGGATGGTCCATCAACCGCACCATTCCCTCCAACAAGTCAGAGACATAACAAAACGAACGGGTTTGCTGGCCATCTCCGTAGATGGTAATATCTTGTCCTTGCAGAGCCTGGACGATGAAGTTTGAAACCACGCGACCATCATGGGGATGCATTTTTGGACCGTAGGTATTGAAGATTCGGATTACCCGAATGTCTACTTTGTTCTGGCGCATATAATCAAAAAACAAAGTCTCAGCCACACGTTTTCCCTCGTCATAACAAGAACGCGTTCCAATTGGATTCACATGACCCCAATATCCTTCTTTTTGTGGATGCTGTTCTGGATCCCCATAGACCTCACTCGTTGACGCTTGCAAAATGCGCGCCTTCACTCGCTTAGCGAGTCCGAGCATATTGATCGCACCCATAACGCTGGTTTTAATTGTCTTGACAGGGTTGTATTGATAGTGGATGGGCGAGGCCGGACAAGCCAAGTTATAAATTTGGTCGACTTCTAAAAACAAGGGCATGGTGACATCATGACGAATCAGTTCAAAATTACCGCGACTTCGAAGATGGTCGACATTGCGTTTGGAACCGGTGAAATAATTATCAAGGCAAACGACGTCATGGCCTTGGTCCACTAATTTTTCACAAAGATGCGATCCTAAAAATCCAGCTCCACCTGTAACTAAAACTCTTTTCATTGCTTTCGTCTCCTCTTTCCAGACTTTCCATCGAGCAAGTGATTAATTCCAATCAAGGTCAAATCCGGTTCTATAAATCGAATGGATTTTGATTTTTCTCCCAGAAGTGGCGCAAGCCCGCCTGTGGCAATAATGGAAGGTTTACGCATTCCCTTTTCTTTGATTATGGCGCGCAACAAATACTCCACTTGTCCCAGCGTTCCCATCAGCATTCCAATTCGCAACGCATCATCGGTGGTTTTACCGATGGCCGTGTCCGTCCATTTCAGTTCGACTTCAGACAGTTTCGCCGCACTTTGCGCAAGACTTCGCAACGAAGTGTGAATACCAGGACAAATGATTCCACCCCAATATCCATAATTTCCAAATACATCGAAGGTGGTGGCGGTTCCCAAGTCGATGACAATTCCCAGTTCATGACCCAGGGCATAGGCGCCCAATACATTAGCGAGTCTGTCCGCACCGATTTGGCGAGGGATCTCATATTCTAAGTCCAAGCCTAGACAATTGGAAAAATCTAAAACCTGAGGAGCCGTTCCAAACTCTCCTTCCAAAGCGCGAACCCAACTATCATCCAGGGCAGGAACGACCGAGGCCATAGCAGTAGCACTGATTCGTCCTCGATCGCCTTCCGTGCGCATCAATCCGTGCAACCACCAGGTAATTTCATCTACCGTCGTATCTTTGCGAGTGGCCAATCTCCACCGACGTAGGATAGCGCCGTTTTCAAACAGCCCAATGACCGTATTGGTGTTACCGATATCAACTGCCAATCGAAGGCCAGTTTTTCCGCGTATAGTCATCGAGGTCTCCCAATTTCACCTTGCGAGGACTTAAGATCTGCGCCTTCGATATTCATGGAAATATCCATTGCCATCACACTATGAGTCAACGCTCCCACGGAAATAAAATCCAATCCCACCGGACCCAACCTTCGCACACGCTCGAGATTCATATTGCCACTGGCCTCAAGCTTAATCGTCGGCGCTTTCTCGCGAGCCAAGGAAATGGCTCGTTCCAAAGTTGCATCATCCATATTATCCAATAGTACAATGTCAACTTTAGCATCGAGTAGGCTTTCCAACTCCGTCAAATTACTGACTTCGGCTTCAACGGGAAATTGACCAGCATACCGAACTGCCACTTTATCAACGGCCGCACGAACCCCTCCGCATGCCTGGGCATGATTGTCTTTAACTAAGACCATATCATACAGACCCATGCGATGGTTTCTGCCTCCTCCAACCGCAACGGAATATTTGTCCAGCAGTCGATATCCGGGCAGGGTTTTACGCGTGTCCAATATTTTGGTTTTTGATCCTTTCAGAGCTTGAACAAATTGCGAAGTCGATGTTGCGATTCCTGAGAACCGTTGTAAAAAATTGAGAATAGTTCTTTCGCAAACCAATAGGGCTTGTAATGGACCTTCGACTGTAAGGAGCAACGCTCCCGCTTCAACCCGATCCCCTTCTTTACAATGATATTGGACCTTCGCCGCAACCCGGCGATACTTGAAAATGCGTTCCACCAAAGGTAAACCGGCAATGACACCAGACTGTTTGCATAGCAGCGTGGCCCGGCCTTGCGTCGAAGCATCCAGGGTGGCCAGGGAAGTCAAATCGCCCGCGCCCTCGTCCTCCTCAAAAGCCCAGGGTAAAAGCCGGTCCAAGGCGAGCATGGGGAATGGTGGAAGAATTACTGGGGTGGGATTGGACATGCTGGGTCTAAGGTAATATTATGTTCTGATCCCTTAAACACTCTTGGAAAAGCCTCCATTTTCACCTCGGATGTGCCCACACCGTGGAGAATGGCCTCATCTAAGTCTTTATCAAAAATATCGTGCATGCGATAGGTTTTTCCTGATTTCATTTCGAACTCAATATAGGGGTAAAAACTAGGATA
>JAYVCH010000233.1:0-8419 GCA_043750055.1 Fibrobacteria bacterium | reverse complement strand
TCCAACCGATGCGCCAGCCCAAGGGCAAGGTACTGACCGAACCGGTTTCTCCCTTCGGAATCAAGGCCGCCAAAATTTTGGCGCAAGCAAGGGTGTATTCAAGGCGCGCGGACGTGGTCCAATTGGGATGATAGACCTTGGTTTTTACGACTGATTCGTGAAAATTTCCAAAGGGAAAGGCATTGCAGGTAAAGGCGAAAAGTTGGTTATCGGAGAGGACTTTTTGAAATCGAAGTAGGGTGTTTTGGGGGTCTTGATTCATTTCTTCGACCAAGGAAGCGGGAAACCAAAGTCCCATCGGGAGGCTTTTCCACCCCAAGCCTGATCGAATGGATGGGCCAAAAGACCCAATAATGTCCCGCCAGGAAGTCAAATCCACTATGGGATGAACGTTGGTGCAATAGGTTAGGCCTAGATTTTTCAATTTTTAGTGCCTTCCTGGCTGACGAAGATAGGATACGAAAACAATCTTGATCCCTAAGCGAAGTACTCGTGTTAGATTAATTTAGTAAACCCATAGGATAGGATAGATTGAGATTCTATAACACTAGAGTTGATAGGGTTTTGGAATACCGGGTTCGGTTGTCCGTCGTGAAGTTAGTGTGGGTGGGGGAATGAAATAAAATGATGAAAGAAAAAGTGGATACAGCCACTCAAAGTCTAGCTTCCCCGGTGAAGCCCGCTGCGGTGAAAACTTGGTTTTCACCGTTAACCGGTCAAATGCCGATTCATTTCGGAGCGGGAGCTATTGATAAGCTTCCGGAGCTTCTGGAGACATTGAAACTCGATCGCATTTTCATCATTTCTGATCAAACCATTTTCGGTTTACATGGAGCCGGCCTGCTGCAACTTCTCTCGGGTCAGAACGCTCCTGAAATTCTGCTCATTCCCGAAGGGGAAAACGAGAAGAAAATGTCCAACTTGGAATTTATCTGCCAACAGCTTTTTGAACGTGGCATCACCAAATCTTCCGTCATCCTTAATTTCGGTGGCGGAGTGATTCTTAATATCGGCGGCTTAGCCGCATCCTTGCTTTATCGCGGCATTCGGTTCATTCAACTTCCCACCACCTTGATGGCGCAAAGCGATGTGATCGTTTCTAATAAACAGGGCATTAATTTCGCAGGCGGAAAAAATCGCCTCGGAGTCTTCAATACACCTGTCGCAGCCATAGCCGATATCCGTTACGTGCGCACGGAACCATTGCGACAATTGCGCGCAGCGGGCGTTGAATATTGCAAAAACGCGATTCTCCTCGGTGGAGAACACTATGATGAAGCCATGCGTTTCTTCTCCGTGCGCGAGACATTTTCAGAGCCTCAGTTGGAAAGGCTTCTGCTTAACTGCTTGACCCAAAAATTTGAAATCGCCAAACTCGATCCCAAGGAAAAATCTCTGGGGCTGATGTTGGAATACGGACATACCGTTGGCCATGCTTTGGAATATTTGTCACAGGGCCGTTTGATTCATGGCGAAGCTGTTTATCACGGGATGAACGTAGCGGGTCAACTTGCGCTTCACATGGGAATCATGCCCATTGAAGAATTCAAAAAGCAATCAATGCTACTCAGCCGCCTTTGCGGCCTTCCGACCATACCGAAGGATATTTCCGTCGCTCAAATTTTAGCCAGTGTACAACGGGATAATAAAAAGGTCGGCAAAGGCATGGCCTTTATCCTGATGAAAGCGGTGGGTGAGGTGAATCGCTACGAAGAGAGCGTCCTCACGCCGGTTTGCGAATTTCAAATCAACCCCGTAATGCTTGAGTATTGGGATGCTTTGCTATAGCACCGGATCCCTGCCCGACGCCCTGTCCTTTTCCGAAATCATAAATCTTCTCAGCCCTACCCCCTTTCGGGGCGTGGAGTTAGTGGTAACACCTGAGATGCTGAAACACGCCGGTGACGGTGCTTACTGGCGTGGTGTCCGCAGTGAATTCGAAGCGGTGGGTCTGGTTTTCAGAAATGTGCATATGGGGGCGCCTTATCTAATGGGTCCTGAACCCCATCGTCCCGGCTTTTCCACCCTCGATGCCTTCGGCCGCGCGCGCAAAGTCGAAGCCGCGGAGTTGTCCATGGCTATCGCCACGCATTTGGGAAGCCCCCATTTGACCCTCACTACGGGTTTGCCTGAATCCGAATTGACTGGGGGAATGCAAATAGAGGCCCTCAACACAGTGCTGACGAACTTGATTCGAAAAAAAAATCCACAATTGATTTTTTTGATCGAGCAGGAACCGGAGCATGTGATCCGCTCCACGGAACAGCTTTTGGCCTTGGGGCGCGCTTTCTCCGGTGACGTCTTCGTTAATTTTGATGTCGGTCATAGCGAAGTGATGGGTGAGGATATCGCAGCCTGTATCCTTCGGTTGGGGCCTTTACTGCGCAATATCCATTTGGAGGATATCAAGGATAAGGTTCATGCCCATAAGCTCTATGGCGATGGCGATGTGGATTTCGCTGGAATTTTCAAGAGCCTTCGAGCCATCGATTATCGCTGGGATTATACCCCCGACCTCTATCCCTTCAAAAACGATCCCGTCAATGCCATGGCGGCTTCGCTCGATTTCTTAAGTCAGTACGAGGTTTATTGACCCAGGGCTTGTGATTAGCGGACAATGAGTCTGAGTCATCGGGATTAGCCCCCTGCACTGACATGAAAGGCTTTTCGTGGTCTGGATTCATATCGGATTCTTCCTCTCAGGTCTAACCGGTCTCATTTACGAAATTCTTTGGACCCGGATGACGGCCCATTTAATCGGGGCAGCTCCTTATGCCGTAAGCCTCGTGCTTAGTGTGTTCATGGGAGGCCTGGGGCTGGGCGCTTTAATCGGTGGCCGACTCGCGGATTCTCAAAGTGAGCCCCGCGGACTTATAAAATTGTATTGCTACCTCGAAGTCACCGTGGGCAGTTATGCCCTGGTCTTGCCTAAGCTCTTCGCCTTAGCCATACCCCTTTGCGCTTTTGGATATCGCCGCCTCCATGACAATCCCGTTCTCTATCACGTCTTCCTATTTCTTTTTTGCGCCGTATTGTTGTTGCCACCCGTTCTCTGCATGGGCGCGACCCTTCCCATTCTTTGCCGACGATTGACATGGACGGGCGGACATTGGGCTGCTCGCCTTGGTTATCTCTATGGCCTCAATACTGCCGGAGCGGCTATGGGCGCGCTTCTATGCGGATTCTGGTTTCTAGAAACTTTGGGATTGACGGGAACCGGCCGTCTCGCCGCCGCCCTCAACGCTTTGGTGGCCGCCGGATGCTGGTGGGGATCACGTCCGTAAAAAAAAAACGAAGCCGCTGTGTTTGACAAAGAGAAAGTTGATCCAATTGAGTACCTTACAAGTAACCATAACACAGATGTTACCCATGCTTGGCAAGGCTTTCCGGCGATTTTGGCTTTAGGAATTTTTGCCCTCTCGGGATTTTGCGCAATGGCCTGCGAAGTCATTTGGACCCGCCTACTCGGTTTGGTTTTGGGTCCAACGCCTTACGCTTTTACCTTAGTGCTCTTCACTTTTATTCTGGGTCTCGCCTTGGGAAATCTTCTCTTTGGGAAATTGGCCGACCTGGGTTCGAGCAGATCCACCGGTGCCACAGAAGGGGGTGGGGCGTGGCATCTCTTTGCCTTAACCCAAGCTTTGGCTGCTATTTTAATCCTCGTATCCAGTCAATTGCTCGGCAATGGGCCGGTCTTTTTTTCCAAACTTGCGATTTCGTTTCGCCATGGTTTTTGGGCTGGTCGCGCTTGCGAAGCCATAGCTTTGTCGATATTCATGTTTCCACCCGCCATTGCCTTCGGAGCCTCCTTTCCGCTCTTGGTGCGAATGGGCTTTCATCCCGGCGGTTCGGCAGGCCGTTATGTTGGACGCGCTTTTGCCATCAATACCTTGGGTGGCGTGCTCGGCGCTTTGGGCGCGGGCCTGATTTTGGTTCCCTGGTTGGGAAAGGAAATTTCGATAAGCCTGGTTGCAGGACTTCAGGGATTGGGAGGGCTGGCGTTGGCGTTGACGCCCTTCCCCCTCGCTCGGGTTCGACCCATGCTGCGTGGCGGTTTAGCGATTCTGGCATTAGCCTCTTTGAGTCTGGCCATGGTGCTGCCCCGATGGGACAGGCTAGGTCTATCTCGTTCAGCCTATTACGATGCCGACCCAAAACTTC
Organism: Fibrobacteria bacterium; assembly: GCA_043750055.1. Lineage (GTDB taxonomy): Bacteria > Fibrobacterota > Fibrobacteria > UBA11236 > UBA11236 > Chersky-265. Next base: position 4,258 of record JAYVCH010000233.1, on the reverse strand, counting down.
TAGGTTACGGGTGGCTGGAGGCATTATTCAAACCCCATCGACTTATATCGGGCGCATCCAGCGGCGAAGAGGTTTATTATGGCGATGGTATTGGCGGTTTTACTACGGTGTGGAAAACCACGGGCCCATTAGGTGACGAGGATTTCACGCTTTTTAATTCCGGAAAGGCCGATGCCTCGGCGCAGGCCGATATGTTTACGCAAGCTTTATGCGCGCATTTCCCCCTTGCATTTCATCCGCATCCCCGCTCGGTTATGGTGCTTGGGCTGGCAAGTGGAATCACCGCGGGCGAGGCGCTAAATTATCCCGTCGAATCATTGGACATTCTTGAGATCAACCGTCAAGTGGTGGGCGCAAGTCGGTTTTTCATAAAGTGGAATAAAGACGTTATCTCGCAGCCCAAAACGCGTCTCATCTTGCAGGATGGAAAGGCTCATCTTCTTCTCACTGACAAACGCTATGACGTTATTATTTCCGAACCCTCCAATCCTTGGATGGCTGGTCTTTCCGAATTGTATTCGCTCGATTTTTTTACCACCGCGCGCTCAAAGCTAGGTCCAGAAGGCATGTTCGTGCAATTTATACATTCCTACCAAATGGATTGGGCTACCTTCTCCATGGTCGGACGCACCTTCGCAAAAGCCTTTCCCAACTCCTATCTGATTCGCACGCTACCCGATGCGGTGGGCGAATTTGCGCCCGCCAGTGATTACCTGTTAATAGGAATCAATGGCACTGGCCATTTGGACCGCGAAACGGCGGAGGCAAACCTTCATGCCTCGCAGGGTTCCACCAATGTTACCCTACGTGGCGTCGATGTCCTGTATAAACTGATTGAATCCGATAATTTGAAAGGGCTTTTCGGAGAAGGTCCTATCCACACCGATGACGTACCCGCTTTAGAATTCGCAGCACCCAAACTCATCTATGCCGATCACGGCGCAGAAATTCGCGACCATATCCGTAAAGGTCCAAACCTGTCAGTGACCATTCTGGAAACCATGTCCCATAGCGGTGATGCAGTCAACGCGCAACTCGATTTCGCCGCCTATGCCATGTCCGTTTTCCGCCCCTTCCCCGGCATGGTCGATCTGACTAAAGCGGATCGGGTACAACGTGCTCACTATGATTCTTTGGTCACGGATTATTGCACGATCAATTCAATTTCCGATTTCTCCGTCTTCGCGCCCTTATCCATCAAGCGCACCTGCGTAGCTGGACAGGTGAAAGCCCTACAGCAACGTTTAGCGACAGGAATTAATCGGGGCCCGGTTCTTTTAGCGATGGCGTCCCTGCTAGAGAATGCCGGTGAACCGATGAAAGCTTTACCCCTATATCAAATGGCCCTAGCGGAAGGTGGTGACGACCCCAGCCTCAATGAAGCGGCGCGAATGAGAATCGAGGCACTCAAGATTTCGGGTAATATTTTTTAACCGGTCTTCTTTATAAAGCGTTCTGGCTCTGCATGCAATCGAATTTTCAAAGCGGTCATAACTTTTAAAATTGTATCAAAACCAGGGCTTCGTTCACCTGAAAGGGCTTTATAAAGACTCTCACGTGAAAGCCCAGAATCTTTTGCAATTTGAGACATTCCCTTTGCTCTTGCGATATCACCAAGTGCTTTTACGATAAACGCAGAATCCCCATCGGCATCCTCCAAACATGCATCAAGATAAGCGGCCATTGCCTTCGGTGTTCGCAAATGCTCCGCAATATCATATCGAGTTGTTGTAGTTTTTTTCATATTTTTCCTCCAAGATTTTCAGCCAATTTTACAGCCATTTTAATGTCCTTGAGTTGGCTACTTTTATCTCCTCCAGCCAATAATACGACGATTACCTTTTCGATTTTCTTATAATACACTCGATAACCTGGTCCATAATCAATTCGCAATTCGAATATTCCATTTTGTAATGGTTTAAAGTCACCTGCATTTCCGGAAGCAAGTCTTTCAATCCTAACTTGAATCTTAGCCCTTGCCCGAAGATCTTTTAACCCATCTATCCAATTTGCAAATACAACTGTTTTTGGACGTCCATTGGATCAATTGTATCCTATAGGATACAATTTGTCAAGCAAAAACAATGAAAAACCACTAACCGCAGGCATTCCATTGATCGCCATGCCAAGACTACTTTAGGGTAGCACAATTTCTGATCGCTCGACAAGCCACTGGAAGAATGAAGTAACCAAAGGTCCAACCAAAGTTCGCCTGACCTCCGCCACCGTTTCTCGCGCGATTGACTGATCCTTCAATAGCTCATAAAACTTTCGCCGCGCATGGGCCCACCAATGAACAAGTGTGTAGCTACGTGGCCTGGTCTTGGCATCGGATGATGTCGACCATGCAGGATTTGGAGAAAATGATACCAAGATACTCCAGAATTTACTCCTGGCGATTCAGCGGGAGGTGATCTTCATCCTTGCCGATGATGATATTAGCGGCGAGACCGACACCAAACAGTATAATTACCGCAAAAACCACGATGTGATTTAAATCACTACCCCTGCCTTGCAATGGGCCAAGCCCCAGACAATTCCAAAAAATCAATTAGATTTCAAACTTCCTTTCCTATCAAGAAATGACTCTATGTCCCGACATTCCCAGACGATGCATTAAGATTTCCCTCCGAATGGATGGTTATTTCCCGTCGCGAAGCCCTGAGCAAATATCATTACTACCCTGTGGTCGTTGTTACGAAAGTACAGGGCATCGTTTCGAGCAGATGGCTAATGGCTCATCATCAATCTTTGCAGGGTAACGGACCTTACGATTTAGACAACTTCACTTTTTACATTTCTAAATCCGCTACCCCCAAGCTAAAATTCCCCGGAACCGGAAGCGCCACTCTTGCAAAAAAAAGAAACCAAAGAAGTTTCCAAAGTGGAAGCGGACTTGGAGAAAGAGGCCGAAGAAGAATCTGCCAGCCTAAGCCAGCCGCAGTGGATCAGTACCGATGCCTCCGAGTCAGTTCTCACCTCCTCACCCTCAGGTGAAAAAATCACACTTAGTGTGAATTCTGAAAACTTGATGCCCGGGGACTTGGTTCGGTTTACGGTGTACCACGTTGGGGATGATGCCATCGTTGCTTCCGAAACCGGGACCGTGGGTGAAGGGCAAGGAGGAAATCGGGCGCGCTGTCGGCATTGGACCGTGCCTGTGCAGGTGAAAGGCATTTCTTCCATCGGAAAGGAACTGTATTTTAAGGCGCGGTTCTCGGCAAAAAAACTCGAAACAAAATCCCCGGTTCTCAAAATCACTCCTCTTCACGCCGATTGCGTTGAAGTCCATGATGCACTTTTCTTTCATAATAGTGCCCTCATGGCCCTTGGAACTGCCGCAGACGCGGATGCATTTGGACCACTAAACATTCTTACCGAGGCCATGATTTACGCCTCTGAACATCAAGACCACTTGACCATGATTTATGGTCACGCCGATACGACTGGCGATGCCGCATACAACATGGAGATCTCAAAATTACGCGCCCAAAGCGTGCAGGCAATGTTGGATGGAAAATCCGAGGCCTGGGTTTCCATCGCTGTCAAAAAGGGTTCGCGAGAATCCGCCGAACAGTACCTTCAAGCCTTCCATCGTGCTTTTGGATGGGAATGCAACCCTTCGGGCGGGGCTGCCGATGGCTTAGAACCAGTTTTGAAACAATTCCAAGAGTGTTTCAATCGCGAACATGAAGATCATTTGACTGTCGATGGCAAATTGAGCCAGGAAACATGGAAGGCCATGTTCCATATTTTGAACGAACAGCTGGGGTTGATGATCGAAGCGAAGGGAAAAAATCCTAAAGCAATACAGATGCGATATGCCTCTGAGGGCGGGGGAATAACCGCCTGCGGAGAAAAATTTCCGATTGAGGCTGAGGAGTTGTATGGCTTTCGATCACAACGGAATCGCAGAGTCGAGATTGCATTTTTGGATGAAAAGCGAGTGGTGCCGGTGACAAGGCGGCAGATCCATTTGGATCCCATTGTGATAAAAGCCTTGGTCCAGCCGGTGGAAAAGTCCGGTTTAACGGAAATGATTCTAGGATGTGAGCATTCTGGCAAAAGGCTGACGAAAAAGAGCCTAGGTAAATGGAAGCCCTTTTTCAATCCTAATCCCCCCAAGTTCCCGTTGCAAGTGCAAATGCAAATGCACCCTTTCCCAGAAAAATCTCACTAATTATCGGCAAATCTTCCTTTTTTCCAGTCTAAACCCACCGTCTATTCCCCAGAATTCATCCTCTATTCTACCATGGAC
>JAYVCH010000232.1:0-4352 GCA_043750055.1 Fibrobacteria bacterium | reverse complement strand
GAGATTTTTCTGGGAAAGGGTGCATTTGCATTTGCACTTGCAACGGGAACTTGGGGGGATTAGGATTGAAAAAGGGCTTCGATTTACCTATGCTCCTTTGCAACTGCTTGCTTTTCGCTTAAATTGGATGCTGGGGCATACTGCGCATCTTCGTCTCTAGGGGCTATCATGAAATCAATTTTCTTTTCAATTCTGGTACTGGTACCGATTTTTGCTTGGGCAACACTTTGTGATGACACGTATTATCTACAGTCTATTACTCAAACAATGATTTCTGGAAATAATCCACGGCTTATGAATGACCGTCAAATCAAAACAGTCCTACCTGACTTATCCAATTTGACTATACTGAATAAATTCATGAATTATACGATTTTAGTTGGATTCGATGGGGCCTGTGCTAGGGCGCAAAAGCCAGTTCGATTTAAAACAAAGGGTGCCTCCCAAACAACATTTACTGATTCAGTTGATAACCAATACCAAGTTGAGATTTACGATACGAATACTCATCTAGAAAATTTCAAATTTGACTATTGGTTTGGATTTTATAAAACTGGGGCATCGCCTAAATTTTTCTTGGGAATGGAGCATAAGAGCGATAACGTTTTCACAAACTACTATGCGGCTGTAATCTATACAGATTCAACGCGGAATCCTGCCGGCCCCCTTGGCGATAAATGGCAGCCTTCAGCAATGCACTACTATAATCTTTCAGGACCTTCAGATTCCGCGTCCCTGGATAATGGGCTTCTTGATGCAACCGGAGTTCGAAAACTGGTTGTAGATGAAAATCACCAAGGAATTTATACCATTCAATTCCTTAAGGTTATTTACGGCAACCGGGTACCAATCGCAATCAAAGTCAATAGAATGGTTAATTCCGATTTCCATGCAAAACAAATCGGCGACATGATTCTTATTCAGGTGGGTGGTAAGAATTTGGCCTACTACGGCGCATTAAACCTTTTTAACATGACCGGAAATAAGATTGCTTCCCTGCCTCGGATTGGAAATTCTTATCAATGGAATGGTACGACCACTGAGGGGGCATCCGCATCAGCAGGAGTTTATTTTGTCCAGGCCCAAAATACCGTTCTGGGAAAAATTTATTACTCACGTTAGTAATCTTTAAGAGGCCTACCCTGTTTCTACACTTTAAGTCAACCAATCCGAATAATCTAAAGGCTCGGACAGCTTTATTTTTGATTTGTCTTTTCCTTTTGCCTTCAATCGTCCAAGCGGCATTTGGTTTTAAATTAGACGGCACCTTTGACAAGGAAGCGGTAAGCCACGCTTATTTTGAAGGCGAATTTTCCAGAGTCTTGCCTCCTTTGGAAGCGTTTCGTTCTTCCTTTCCTGGAAACGCAACAAAAGAAGACTCCATTTTTGTCTATAAATACTTAAGCGTTATTTATGCTTCCAACCCCAAAAACCGTCAAAAGGCAGAAAGTTATATGGTCCAGCTTATAAAGATAATGCCGACGATTGAATTGATGGACCTATACATTTCGGATAATATAGAGGCCATTTTTAAAAATGTTAAGCTGAGCTATGCTCAACAACAGGCTTATGTTCGTGGTCACGATGAATATGGCCGTGCGAAAAACCCTAGAGATGACTCTCTGAAAATGGCTGCCATAATCAAAAGACCGGTTATTCGACCTTGGTTTTGGTGGACCTTAGGCGGGCTTGGCACTGCAGCTTTCGCTGCTACTGCTTATATTGCCATTAATTCAAATTCGGAATCAAAATCGAACACCATCAATTCCAAGCCTTGAAGCCTTTAGTGCGATTAAATAGAATTTCGGCCGCGGGGCTTGCTTTTATTGCCTTTTTCGTAGTTGTCCAACTTTTTTCCTGCAAGCTTACGGGAACGGATAGCCCAAATTCAGTTTTGAATATCCAAATAGATAAGGATAATGACAGCCTAATGAGCTTTGATACCTTAATTATCAAAGTCTACAGGGAGGACAGCACCTTTGTTCAGGAAGTATTCCATGGAAAGCTGATAGATCCTAAGCAAGTGCTTGGAATACACCTAGACCCTCGTGTTGGCGGACAGTTTAAGATCAATTATATCGGATATAAGAAGGGGAAAATAGGACTTAATAGGGTTGTCACCATTATAGGTCAAACACAAACCGAATCAAAGGATATGCTAGTCCAAGTGGGCTCGAACATTCGGGACTCAATAAAGGCCGACTCCGCGTCTCCAGAAATCATCTTGCCAGCAGACACATCCGTATCTGAAGGTGATAGCCTACATTTCCGCGTTATCGTTAATAAACCGAATGGCGGGTTGACTTCGCTGACTCTTAAGGAGGCGCTTCAGGGAATGCTCTTTGATAATTCTGGATTAGGATCTGCTTTAGGATATTTTTCTTGGAATCCCACGTATGAACAAGGGCGTAGTGAAGCCTACGGCTTAACATTCGTGTATGCCTACGGCGCGAAAAAAATCGAAAAAGTGATATACATAAAAGTTTTGAACGTAAATAGGCCCCCCAAATTTTCGGTTGTTGCCGATCAAAAAGTAAAGGAAAATGAAACGCTTGCATTTAGAGTTTATGCTGCCGACCCAGATTTAGATTCGCTTTTGCTTACTGCAGATAGCCTGCCTCCAGGAGCTCAATTCTCTGGCGGGTTTTTTAGCTGGAAACCTCTTTCTGGTCAGAGGGAAAATTATGCAATCAAGTTAAAAGTAACAGATGGCAAAGCCTTCGATTTAATGGCCCTGCTTGTAATGGTGGGAAACGTCGATGTCCCTCCGCCGCTAACAGTTCAAAGAATTGCTCCGGAACGAGACACCTCAGTAAATATTTCACCATTACTGGCCACCTACAAAATAAATGGAGCTCTGATTCAAAAAAAGTTCAACCTGATTGAGGGCAGAAACAAGCTTTATATGGATACCACCGTGGCCGGGAGAACGGTTATAGACACTTTCATCGTGACATTTGATACCGTTCCACCAGGTAGACCCGCGGTACAGGGGCCAACACCGATAAACTTTTCCGTCCCGAACTGGACATGGACAGGGGGAACGGGTGGAAATGGGATTTATCGATACCGGTTGGATGGTTTGGATCTTAGCAATGCAAAGGAAACCAAGGATACTTCTTTTACGCCGGCCACGGAGCTGAGCGGTGCCTTCCACACTTTATATGTGCAAACACGGGATTTGGCTGGGAACTGGTCCTCTACGGGAAGTTGGGTTATCCACATTGATACCCTTCGACCAGATCCTCCGCTCTTGACAATCAACGTGGCGACAACGACCAATAATGCACAACCAACTTGGAGTTGGATTGCCGTGGGTGAGGATGCCTCCGGTCGTTTTCGGTTCAAATTAGATGATCCGGGACTGGCGAATTCCGCTCGGTATACCAAAGAGACGAGCTACACGCCCAGCAAAGCTGAGATTCTCTCTGAGGGGTTACACACTTTTTATCTCCAACAACAAGATTCAGCTGGCAATTGGTCCGCTATCATCTCTCAGCGTATATGGATTGACTTGACTCCACCAAGCATGCCGAAGGTATATTCCGTTTCTTTTCATACTACGAACACAAGACCTAGTTGGCATTGGTCCAGCGGAGGCTCTGGGGGCTCTGGAAGTTACCGGCTTATGCTAGACGATTCCACTTTACATAGTGGTCTGGGAGACGTTACCGATACCAGTTTTACGAGCCAAGTTGACTTTGGTGTGGGCTCAAAGCATACCTTATATGTCAAGGAACGAGATTCTGCCGGGAATTGGTCCACATCCGGTTCCTTTCGAATTCAGGTTCATGGCCAAACCGGATTTGCAGTTGCAAATTTAGGGGGATTAATTACTACGGCTAATAATGGCGCCACTTGGGATACTGTAGCCAGCGGTACCGGCTATGACTTGAATAGCATTTTCTTCACAAGTCCTAATTTTGGCTATGCAGTTGGGGCAAAAGGAACGGTTTTGAAAACCAGCAATGGAGGGGCAGCTTGGAATGCAATCAATATCGGGACAATTCAAAATCTAAACTCAATTTATTTTTCTGATACTAAAATCGGGGTTATTGTCGGGGAAAATGGCTATTTGCTGAGGGCTAGCAATGAAAATGCAACATGGGATTCCATCGCAAGCCATACTCGTCAATACCTTACGACCACTTATTTTCTCGATTCTAAAATCGGATATGCGGTTGGAGCTTTTGCTTTCGGTAAGCAAAGCGTTGTCCTAAGGACTAAAGATGGTGGCGCATCCTGGGATTCATTGGCTGGCACAATTCATGGTTTGTTGTCTGTCTATTTCACCGATTTAAATACAGGTTATGCGGTCGGCGCAGCAGGTTCAATTATTAAAACTTCAGATG
>JAYVCH010000231.1:0-14719 GCA_043750055.1 Fibrobacteria bacterium | reverse complement strand
AAGGCTTTCTCCAGATTAGCCCAAGCACCCAGGCTATCGGCAAGATGGGTATCATAAAACTCAATGTTCTGCGCGCCTCCGCGTCGGGCGGCAATGATACTTTCGCCCAATTCGTCAGGACTCACTTCCACAGGACCTAGAGGTGTCAATTCAACATGCGCCACAAAATGCGCCCTGGTTCCGACTTGGGCCAACGATTGTTCCACTGCTTGCCGTGTCCAATCGGGACGGAAAGTCACGGGATTGTCGAATGTATCCGCCCACTGCTGCCATAGCAATTCAACCGAAAGCCATTGGGGACGGTCTGGAGCATCTAAAAGCCTATCCACATCGAGGCCGGAAAGATCTTTTTGCCGTTCGAATGGGAGCAGATCCGATGTAGGCGCGGCAGTGGCGATGAAGGTAACACAGGAGATACGGCCTGATTTTTTAACAATGGCGGATGAAGCCAACAGCAGGTCCGTCATTCCCCGAGCGCGCTCGGTTATGGCTTCGGGTGAAAAAGAATCGCTTCCTCCTTTCGAAATTTCTTTACTGCAAACCGGACAGGCGCAAGTGATCTTGCCGTGCCATACTATAGTCGGTTCGGCGAAATCCACTCCGTCAAGATCTGGATAATGATCAACCAGATCCGAGATGAAACCTTTCCACCATTCCTGGAATCCACTTTGCCGTACACAAAGGAAATGACGATTTGGAAACGGAAGCAAGTCTGAGCCATCCGATGCCTTGATTCGCCATTCAGGATGGGCATCCCAAACTCCTTTATGCTCGAAAACGGGTAGCCAGGCAAGAACCCGAACTCCCCGTTTATGAGCAATATCAAGGAGTAGTCGGAGAAAATCTTTATCGCCGTAATCAGTTTTATGATTCGCAGAATATTTGGTTTTATAGACGGCGCCAAACTCCGGGTCGTAGGCTTTGAAGAAAATGGTATTGATTCCATGGGATTGCCAATCTCCAACCGCAGAGTCAACGAATGCGGGTAGCGGGCGCTTCAAGTTATAGTAATAAGACGGATCAAATCTCACACCTTGAATTTGGCTGGATCCAAAATCAGGACCAGGACCTTTTTTCCCAAGGCATCCACATAAAAAAAGCAGGACTCCGATTAGGAGGCACCGTGGCACGATTCGTATTTTCGAAAAGGCTTTCATTTGTTTCCTGGTTATGATACCACAATCTATGTGAGAATTACAAGAATTCATAATTCAAGGGTGTACTATTTGGTACAATCACATTCACTGAAACCCTGACCCAACTTCCGATTTACCAAGGACCATGGAAAAACCAAGGGCAGTCAACAGTAGCTTAGTGGATACGGTAAAAAAATGGCGCAGGGGCTTTGACGACAACTCTCGTCTAATCCGATTGTCAGATTTCGCATGCCACGCTATGTCCCTTGCCGAAGCGATTGTGGGCCACGAGGAAGCACTGGCCAAGGCTTCGGACATGGCCATTTCCTGTAAGAAAGGGTGTGGGGCATGCTGTCGTCAAGTGATTCCCATTTCTCCGCCCGAAGCCTTCCTTTTATCTGAAAGAATCATCAATGCTCGGACTAGCGAGGGTTCAATTTTGGAGGAACGTTTTCATGAGTCATTGGAACGGTTAAAGACGAATGGGATGGAAGAGGCTCCGCTAATCGATCAGGCAGGAAAGTATTTTCAACTTGGACTTCCTTGCCCTTTTTTGGAGGAGGAAAGTTGTTCCATCCATTTGCATCGACCTCTGACCTGCCGTGAGCAATTGGTTGTTTCCCCGGCTGATTTTTGTGGAGAGTTCCCAAGTTACGGCATAGAACCCCTGTCCATACCCTTATCTATTCAGGAAGCATTCGGTGAGGTAGCGGGCGAGCTTTTGGGTATGGGCCGAATCATGATTCCCATGATACGTTTACAGGCTTGGGTAGAAGCCCATCGAGAAGTTGGAGAGAAAGTTTGGGAAACGGGATTCCTGGCGGACAAACTTGTTGAAAGAGTTTTCACCAGAATACCACACATTAAAAAATGAACCGGGGAGGGCGGCGATTCATAATGTTTATCTAGCGAAAATAAGTTGCTTTGCTTTTGTGAGCTGGGTTTTAACAGAACGACTTCCAGTGCCTCCCTGAATATTTCTACGCTCGGCCGAATACTGAAAGGTCAACCGTTTACGGAAAGCTTCGCCATCTGGAATATCGGACCAATCGCTTTTGGGTAATTCAAGGAAAGACACTTGGAGTGTATCCGCCCGCGCAATCATGCGACCGACAACGTGATGAGCGTCACGGAATGGAACGCCTTTTTCGACCAAGTAATCGGCCAAGTCCGTAGCCAGCATGCCTGGATGCATTTTCCGATTAATGACATCGGTTTTAAATTTTAGGCTTGCGATAGCTTCGGCCATAACGGTCAAGCATAAATCTATTGTTTCTACAGAATCGAAAACGCCTTCTTTGTCCTCTTGCAAATCGCGATCATAAGCATGGGGTAACCCCTTAAGTACCGTAAACAATCTGGTGAAATTTCCAAGTAACCGTCCTGACTTGCCGCGAATCAATTCCATCGAATCGGGATTTTTCTTTTGCGGCATCATACTGGAGCCAGAGGTGAACGCTTCTCCTAATTCGATATAACCAAATTCTTGCGTGGACCATAGGACGAAATCCTCAGCATAACCGCTAAGCACGGTTCCCAAAATGGCAATGGCACCTAGGAATTCTAAAGCCCAATCCCGATGCGCCGTCGCGTCGATACTATTCTCAGACAGTTCGGGAAAGCCCAACGTTTTAGCTACGATTTCTCGAGGATAGGGAAAGGCTGAGCCTGCAAGGGCACCGGAGCCTAAGGGCATTTGCGCAGCGGAGGCGCGAACATTGCGGAGTCGCGTCTTGTCCCGTTCTAAAGCCCAGAAAAAAGACAGCAAGTAATGGCTGATGTAAATGGGTTGAGCTTGCTGCACATGAGTGTAGCCGGGCATCAAATCATGCTGATAGGCCAGGGCCTTATTATAAAGTGCCCGTTGCAGCTCGATCACCTTTACAGTTAAACTTTCAGCACGGCCACGAACATAAAGTTTGAGATCGGTTGCAACTTGATCATTACGGCTTCGGCCGGTATGCAATTTTTTTCCGAGTGAGCCAATGCGCTCGCTGAGAATACGTTCGATGGCCATGTGAATATCTTCATCACCGGCATGGAACAATTCTTTTCCGGCTTCTAAATCGGCAAGTACGGTTTGTAGGCCCGCACTCATTTTTTTCAATTCAGTCGCTGTTAAAACGCCAGCTGCCTTAAGGCCTTGAGCATGCGCAAGGCTGCCGGCGATATCTTCGCGAAAAAGTTTTTTATCAAAGGACAAACTAATGGATAGTTTTTCCATGGACGAGGCCATTGAGCCCTCGAATCGACCCTGCCACAACTTACTCGGTTTTGCTTTGCCTTTTCCGGCCATCATTCACTCCCGCCCTGAAGCGCTATTACTCTCAACAATTGTAGTTAAACGGGGGATTAAGTTCGGTTGCCTTTTCGCATGATTCTAACTAAGGCGTATTCACACTTTTTGATCATCTGCAGCTTGGTCTCTTCATTGGAAATGCCATCTCGAATTGTAAATCCGACCTTGGCATTTTCGATTACTTGATGAACCTCCTCTTCTTCCAACCAGGAAGAAAAGTAGTGGGAAAGACCCTTCATCGAGGTGAACGTGTAATTAGAAGTGCGGCGTTCGTCCAACGTGTAGGTGCTGAAGTTCGCCTTGGCGCGAGTTTGCTCTTTAAATGGCCACATGCCTAATGATACGGCCTGGTAGGCTCCTCCCGTCAAGCAGGAGTCTTCCCAAATATTTTTTTTAGAGCCTAGAATTTGTTTTTTTGAGAAGAAGAGGAGGATTTAAGGGTAAAAGGCGAAGAACCCGAAGGATCGGGCAGCAAGGGGGGTATCGGACATGGCCCATTCTGCTCAGAATTTCTCTACATTATGGGAATGAGCTACCCATCCTTTTTCGGTGATGAAGAAAGTGAATACTTCGATAACTTGGGACGCCCCAAGCGCCCTGGTATTTACGAGTTCCAGCGCTTTGATGGCCGCAAGGTTATCTACACCCTCGCCTTAATGGAACAAGAAGACGAAGGGACCCCGCCGAAACTCAGAGTGGTGCGGGCCAATCGGATGGAAGACTATCCCAGTCCTGCCCATGCTATCCGAAATTTAAATGGACAGTGGGTTCGTTTCTTGGGCGATCAACGCCAGGAATAAAAAGGCGTTCGGATTCCAAAGGTATCAGCAACAAATCGAGTTGGTATTAATTTTCGAATACCTTCCGGGGTTTCCAGATATAGTGCTTTCAATTTCTCTACGGTGAACGGTTCGAAAACCACTTGACCATATCCTTCCTGCAGTGGCCATATTCGCAAGCGAAGAATTTCCTTATCCATCGCCACGGATATTTGATATTTGGAGCGTTCGCCTTTTAGATAGTTGAAACTTTCGCCGTCATCACAGGTATAGTTCGTTTCCACGGAACCGGTAAAGCCCTTTGAAAAACAGAGGAACAATTCTAAGTCGCGAAGGTTTTTGCGGTTGTTTTTGGCGATGCCTTTTTGCATAGGGAGAATTGCGCCTTCTCGGAAAAATAAGGGTGTGGTGGCGAGAAGGTTCTTAACTTGAATGTGAGTGGGCCCTTGTATCCATTGGGGTTTGTCGGCTTGCCACCACCGAGCCTTAGGTAAAAGGATGTCGCGGGTGCTTTGCTTCTCGACCGTGAAGGGGGCCTGCATTATCCAGGGTCCGATCATAAACTGATCTTGAACATGCGATAAAGGAAAAGCCTTGGTGTCTTTGAAATCGTAAAACAAAGGCCGAAGAATAGCCTCACCCGATTCACAATGTTGAATGAATAAGGAGTAAAGTGTCGGGAGTAATTTGTAGCGAAGCCGAATGTACCGGCGTGCAATGGATAGGGCCGATTTCGAAAACATCCAGGGTTCTTGTGGCCTCGAGGTACGAACGCAATGATTGCGGAAAAACGGAAATAGAAATGCGGCTTTATACCAATCAATGAATAAGGGCTCTTCGCAATTTCCACCGAAGCCTGGCACATCCCCGCCATTGATCGCCATGCCAGAGAGCGCCAAGTTCAAAGTTTTACCGATGCTCATATGCAGGTGATGATAGTTGGACCAATTATCCCCGGTCCAATGCGCGGTGAATTTTTGGGATCCGGTAAATCCCGATCGTGAAATCAGAAAGGGTCTTTTGTTGGGACGCGCCTTTAAGAAACCTTGATAAGTCGCTTCGGCCATCAACGAGGCATAGCGATTATGGAAGACCGCATGCCCCTCGCGACCCTCTTGAAAAAGCATGTCATTACAATCGACCGGTCCCGTAGCCGGGTCGTTCATGTCGAGCCAAGCCCCTTCGATTCCGGTATCGGCTAGTCCCGCGACCCAAGTCGCCCACCAGTCACGGGTTCTTTCTAAAGAAAAATCGGGAAATGCGGTAAAGCCCGGCCATACTACTCCGGAGAATTCACCCCCCGCAGGATTTCTGCAAAAGACATCGGCTTTTCGTCCGCTTTCATACACCGAATAACCCTGCTCTTGTTTGACACCCGGGTCAAGTATGGGAACCACTTTATAGCCGCGAGCCTGAACTGAAGCGATGTCTTGTTTTGGATCCTGGAAATGTTCTTTCGAAAAAGTGAAGACCCGATATCCACTCATATAATCGATGTCGAGCCACAGGCCATCATTGGGGAATTCTGATCGATCAAATTGATCGGCCAAATGCAATAAGTCCTTGGTGCCTTGGTAGCCCCAGCGACTTTGTTGATGACCCAACGACCACAGTGGAGGCAGGGCTGCAAGGCCAACTAGTTTTTGCAACTTTTGAGTGAGTTCGGCCAAGCTGGGCCCAAATAAGAAAAACAAGGACGGTGTTCCCCCCTCCGCCCCGAGGAAAAAATGAGGAAGTTCATGTTCTACCGCCATCATCTGATTTGCCACATTCAATTTCGGTGAAACGGAAATGATGCTGGGATGGGCATTGTCGATGAGTATGCCGACATAGGTATTACCGCGTTTGATAATCACATAGGGCACGGAGAGATAATCCGGATCATAAACTTGGTCACGGGAGCGCGAGGCCCCATGATCCGCCCATACATCGGTATTCCAAAAACGATGGGCTCGATCGGATTTTTCAAAGGGAGTGCTTTTTTCTCCCATCCCATAGAATTGCATGTCGGGTCTTTGGCGAAACTGAAACATCCATGCCTGACCGGAAGTTCCAAAAAAAGTGCCGGGAAGCGAAGCCAAAAAAGTTCGGTTCTGTCCGGCCTTGAGAGAGAAGGATCCATGACCATCCAATCCTACATGGACCTTTGGCGCCGGACTCCCGTTACTATTGAGTACCAAATGGCTGAGCCCAGGTCGACTTTGTTCCGAGGTGCTCGGGAGATTCAAAAGCGTGAGGTGAAAGACATCCTCATCACAGGCATTGACCTGAAGAGGGTGATTTTTATCATCGAAACGAAAATTACGAGGAGAAAAAAATTTCGAAAAAAGATACACTTATTCCACCTTCCACATTTGTTAAAAATACTCAACCTTATTTCAAAAACCTCCGGTATATTGTGTCCATGAGAAGAATTTTGTTATGAAATTGCTTCAGTCTCGTGGAGCCAAAACCGACCCAGGCTTCTAATTCACTCCGAGTTGCTATTTTACTCAAAGGGGAATAGAATTCCCATTGACTATGCCATGCAAACCAACGCATTCTTTTAGCTTTCTCCTCGTTCTTTTGGGGTTTTGTTTTCAATTGGGAAATGCCGAAAAGTCGAAAAACCAGGCGATGAAAAACTCCTCTTCGACCACCATTTTTGCGGGTGGTTCGTTCTGGTGTTTGGAGCCAGTTTTTCAAAACCTTCCGGGAGTGGATTCTGTGATTGCTGGTTATACGGGGGGAGTGGATTCTAGCCCGAGTTTTGAAGACGTGTCCACGGGTAAAACGGGAAATATAGAGGCGGTGAAGGTTTTTTATCAAGCCAAAAAAATCAGTTATAAAAAGTTGTTGGATACCTATTGGAGAAATATCGATCCGACTCGGTTGAATGGTCAATTCACCGATGAGGGGCCTCAATTCAGAACGGTTATTTATTTCCTGGATGAAAGCCAACAAGCAGCGGCAATTCTTTCAAAACAACAGCTGCAAAAATCCGGTCGCTTCGGGAAAGGCAAGCCGCTTGTGACGGAGATTCTCCAAGCCATGGAATTTCACCCCGCTGAGAAAAGCCACCAAGATTATTTCAAAAAAAATTCAGGACGCTATCATACCTATCGTTTGTTTTCAGGTCGGGATAAATTCTTTAAACATATTTGGGGTGCGGTCCCGTTGGACTGAATTTCATTTCATGACAGCGTTCTATTCCAGGGATGAAAAACTATCCCAAATCATAACCCTTTTCCACCGACTCTTTTCAGAGACTGAAAATGTAGGGTTATCCGGCGGGTATCGGGAGCCATTTTACCAGGCCTCGGTTCCTGGTATTGCAGCTAAAATCCAATTTACGCGGGATTATTTGAACAGTTGTTTTCACGAGGTCGCTCATTGGTGTATCGCTGGAAAAGCGCGCCGACAAAAGGATGACTACGGCTACTGGTATTGGCCCGATGGTCGAGATGGGGAAAAACAACGCGCATTTTTCCAAGCCGAAGCCGGTCCGCAGGCCTTGGAATGGGCCTTTGCTACCGCGAGTGGGGAAACTTTCCGCATGAGCTGTGACAATCTCAGTGGAGAAGTGAGTGGCGAAATGGAATTTGCCAAGGCTCTGGAAATGAAACGGAGTGAGTATTTGCAGCGGGGTTTTCCTGAACGCGGCGAAAAATTTTTGGCCGGATTGATGGAAATGTTTCATCCTGAAATAGCAGCGGAGAGATACTCTGCTTGGCTAGGGCAGAAAACCCTGGTCCAGGAGGCTTTGGCTTCCGAGTGCGAAGGGGAAGTTTAAGTGGCTCATGCATTTCAATATCCGGATTTGCCCATCATGGCGCATCGTGAGGCTATTCTCAAGGCCTTGAAGGAAAACCAAGCCTTGATTGTGCAGGGAGGAACCGGATCGGGAAAAACCACCCAGCTGCCTAAGTTTTTGCTGGAGGCGGGATTTACCGAAAAGGGATTGATTGGCATTACGCAGCCGCGTCGCATTGCGGCTTTGTCCATTACCGATCGCTTGCGACAGGAAACGGGACGAAACGATTTAATCGGAGCGAAAATTCGCTTTCATGAAGATGTTCCCTCTGGAGCCGAAGTCAAGGTGATGACCGATGGAATCCTATTGCAAGAGTTTCGTCGCGACCCGATGATGCGACGGTACTCCTGTATCATTTTAGATGAAGCGCATGAACGCTCTCTCAACGTGGACATCTTGCTCGGAATTTTCAAAACCCTGTTGCCGCGCCGACCGGACTTGCGCCTCATCGTCACCTCCGCGACTTTAGACGCCAATCGCTTTGCTGCATTCTTGGGTACCGATGCCAAACCCATGCCGGTCGTGGAAGTGGAAGGCCGACAATATCCCGTGTCCTTGGAATACTGGGATCTCTCTGGCAAGGATCAAGAGGATGAAGATGAAGAAGGCCATCCCGCCCGCGCTTTTCCCGCTCTGGAAGCGGCCGCCATTGCCATTCGGGAATTGCAATCGCGTCGGCCGGATAATTTGTTGGCCTTTCTCCCTACCGAAAAAGAAATTCATGAACTGCATCGTGAATTGGAAAAAGATTTAGGCAAGCGCTTCGCCATTCTTCCTTTATACGGTCGCTTGGGTCCGGGAGATCAACGCAAGGTTTTCCAAGAATCGGAACGTCCTAAAATAATCCTCGCTACGAATATCGCAGAAACGTCGCTGACGATTCCGGGGATTGGATATGTCGTGGATATGGGCTTGGCGCGGGTGTCTCGTTATCATCCGCATACTAAAATCCAGGGCCTGCCCATTGAACGAATTTCGCAGGCAAGCGCAAGACAACGCGCCGGTCGCGCAGGACGCGTGAAGCCTGGGGTCTGCGTGCGTTTGTATTCCGAAGCTGATTTTCAAGAACGGGTCGATTATACCGAGCCGGAAATTCTTCGTAGTAACCTTGCCAATGTCGTCTTGCAATTACTGGCCCTGGGACTTCCTGTCGCCACTTTTCCTTTTCCAGATCCGCCCACGCCCGCTTCGCTGAAAGGCGCCTTTCGGCAGTTGCATGAGTTGGGTGGCGTGACCAGTGCCGACGTCGATGCGCGTTTAACGGAAGAGGGTCGAAAATTAAGCCGACTCCCCGTGGACGTTGCTATTGGAAAAATTCTGTTAACCGCCTCCTCCCTGAATTGCCTGCAACCGGCCCTGGTGCTGGCAGCGGGCATTACCATTCAGGATCCCCGCTTTACGCCTCAAGAAGAACCGGAGCGCGGTAAGGCCGTGGGTTTGCATCGACGTTTTGAAAATCCCCGATCCGATTTTCTAGGAGTCCTGAGCTTATGGGTATGGATACATCGGAATTGGGGAGAAACTTTTTCACAACGAAGGCTTCGGGCCTTATGCGTAGAGAATTTCCTTTCCTACAATCGAGTGCGGGAATGGATCGAATTGACCGAGCAATTCTGTCGTCTGTTAAATGTCAATCTCGATCCCGAGGCGATGAAGCAGGAAGCTCAGCAGGTGGACAACTTCCATAAATCCATCTTAGCCGGATTCATGCCTTTCTTAGGTCGAAAAAAACCTGAGGATGTCTCCTATCGTTTGGCGGGTGACAAGGAGGCATTTCTACATCCGGGTTCGGGCTTGGCCAAGGTTAAACCTGAATGGATCGTGGCCGGAGAGGTACGCCAAACTTCGCGAGTTTTTATTTTCAGAGCTTGTGAAATCAAACCCGCATGGATTCTAGAGTTAGCGCCGGATGCGTGTAAAAAAAGCTATGCCAATATTACCTGGAACCCAGATCGCGGTTTCGTGGAGGCATTGGAGAGGATAACCTACAAAGGCTTCCCTATTCGGCAGGATCGTCGCGTCAATTATGAATCCATCGCCCCGGAAGATTGTGCTGAAATGTTCTGGCGCGAAGGTGTGATTCGAGAAGGCAGTGGCGCCCCCTTTCCTTTCTGGGAACACAATCAAAAATGTATCACTACCTTGGTGGCTTTGGAACGAAAGACCCGTACACGCGGCCTGGTGCCGGATGAGGACACACTATCTCATTGGTATCGCACTCGCGCTCCTGAAGTTGCATCCCGAATACGGCTGGAGCGTTTCTTAACGGAAAAGGGACAAGCGGTTTTGGAGTTTAATTCTAAGGATTGGACCACCCCTTTACACGCTGGAGATTGGAGCTCTTGGACCGAGCCCCTGGAAACCCTTTTTCCGAACACCTTGGAAGTAGGTGACCGAAGGTACCCTGTCAGTTACCATTTTGATTTTGGTAAAGCTCTCGATGGAATTTCCGTAGAAATGAGTCCGGAGGGACTAGCCGCCTTGTCGATACAAAATTTAATTCAGGGAATTCCTGGATGGCGAAAATGGATTTGGGAATTCTGGCTAGAAAGACTTGGAACCAAAGCGGCTCAGGTCGCCCGTTCATCGATAGACACAATTCTTTCAGACTGGGACGCGGAAAGGCAAAGCTCCCCCGATTCGACCGAAGCCGCTTATGCTTCTCCCATAGTGTCCCTAATAAAAACCATGTCCGCCCATCTCAGTTCGAAAGGCGTGGACATGCCCGCTTCGGCTTGGGCTTTACCGGCAACGTGGCCGTCTAACACGCAAATCCATCTCTTCGCCATCAGTTCCAATGGCCGACGTTTTTTGTTGCATGTGGATCCAGCTACCGGTGATTCGGAACTTTTTATGGCCGCTCGTAAAATACTTTTTGGCGAAACGGTGCTTGGCAGGTCTTGGTCACTTTGGTCAAGCTGGGCGCTGGGAAATTTTGGATCGCTTCCCGAGGCTTTAACCTGGCGCGGACTTTACTTTGCCACCGATCCCTTGGGTTTGACCTCTACTCCTGCCATCGCCGATAAGTCCCCTACCCAAAACCAACCTCCCCCAGCGGGTTTTTTTCGCACATGGGAAGAGGCGGCTTTCCATCATCGCATTGCGTCCACCCTGTCCAGTCCTCCGCCGCCGGCCTCTAAAGATGGACATGCAGCCCTCGCTGCTTTATTTACCAGGCGGTTTCAATCCTTGATGGATGCATGGAATTGTACGGATCAAATGCGCAAGGAAACCGAGCGGTTACGGGTGGCCATGTGTCAAATTTGGCTTCCAAATTGGTACTTAAATTTGTACGGGATGGAAGCGCATCATCATGCCGAAAAGGACTTGCCCGTTCCCAAGCTGCTCGCTGCACCCAAATCCGGATCCCCAGTCAAATCCTTATCGGCGCTGAGTCAAGCAGTTACGCGCGGTCAAGAATCAGGTTCGTGGGTCGGCCCCGCTTTGTGCCTGGGCGCGGCTTTGGTTTCACGCCGATGTTTTCTGAATTGGTTTCGAAGTTTCGCTCAGCCGTCCGTTCAAGCAAGGGCTCAGCTAGATGGCTTGCTTAAAGAAATCACCCAGTCACCGAATGGTATGGATTTATTTCTTTCCCCTTTTCATGCCGCTTGGATGGCCAAAGCTTGGGAAATGCGACTTCCCGATTCCGTCCTTCGAGGCTCGGAATCGGAAGCAGAAGTAGCAGAAGACCGAAGTTTTTCTGCACGGCGCTATCCCGGTGTCGAGGCCGTTTTGCCTGAAGGAGGATTCATCGAGGCCACACAACATTTTGATTTGAGTCGCCAAAAAAATGAGCAAAGTCGTAAAGGTGCGAAAGCGCTTCGCGATCGTTTTTGTAATCGGGTTATCTCTATCGGCCAAAATGTGGGTGGCTTGCCGCAAGAGTTACGGGACGCTCTAGCCCAACTCGATAAACCCGTTTCCTGGCCATTGAAAAGTCAGGCGGAATTGGAGTTAGAGTTGTACCTAAATAAGGTTTCAGGTCGTATGGGAGCGGTTGCGGCGACGGGTACGGATTCCAAAACCGTGGCCGCCAATCAAGATCGAAAGGATGTTTTACTCAAAGATTTGTACGGTCGCTATAAAAAACTTTGAGCTGACTTTTTGTCGTGAAGGGGCCTGAATTCATCCTCGAATAAAACGTTCGAAATCCCATCCTCTACACTTTCCTCCAAGACCAATCGACTCACTCTGAGGTGAAGGGTCTTGGGAATTTTTTCGATTTCACTTGCGAGGTCGACAGAATTTCCGCGACCCAAAATCACATTTGGTGAAAAAGAAGTATCTGGGCCGGTTCCACATTTCTGTGACAATTTTTGATGGACTTCAAAAAACCATTTGAGTTGGGAATGCACGGGAAGAAGAACCTGATCTTTTTGCAGAATTGCCGGACCTGATTTTAAACTAAAACATAAACGATTTTTACAGACCAAGGCGATCATTTCCGAAATGCGCTTTGTGTCCACAACATTGGAAAAGGGAAATACGAGAACGATACGGGAGGGACGGTCATTCAGCGGATCAAATCGCTTTCTGAACTCGTCGATCACGCCACTATTGTCCTCAACGGGTAAATACAGGCTTCGTCGTATGGCATTCATGAATAGTCCGACTCATTCTCCAATTCAATCTATAAACACCATTTGCTGCCACCTAGAACTGGGCGTCCGGATGGAAACCACCTTCACGCCCCGCAATCCACGCATATCCTTGAGTAGGTAATTCTGCCTCCCTATTCCGCGTTTTTCCAAAAGTAAGTTGCCCTGAATATCCCTTATTGAAATGCTATGTGCTCCCTGTTCCAAAACCGAAAAGGTTAAACCATCGAAGGCGATCTTATTTTTTCCCTCTTGGAACAATGCTCCTGCGGTACCTCCAAGTTTGCGAGATGCGATAATGCTCGGCGTGAAATTGGCTCGATAGGCTTGAACCTTAACTTCCACTCCTGGATTGATGGTAAGCGGTACGGTAAACAAGGGGGAGTTTGCAGTTGGAGTGGAGCCATCGAGGGTATAGCGCAATTGCGCACCAGTCATACCTACATCCAAGGTGACTTTCACGGATTGCGCGGAGGTGTCGGTGACCAGGATAACGGGTTCTGGAACTTGGGTATCAGCCACTCCATTTTTAACGAAAGAACGGATTTTCCAATTCCGGAAAAAACTATTGTTGGATTGCGGACCCGTATGATCCTGGATGCAAATATGCCCTTCTTTGCTTTTGCCATAATTCGCATCGTTCGACCACCGACTACTGACGGCTTTGTCAGCTAGCCAGGCGGGGGTATACATTTCAAATTCATTAACCTTAATGCTATTCACCCAGAATTCTACCAAGGGTCCATTGAAAAAAAGCACCATGGAATTATAGGGCGTTCCCGTTATGAAGGGATAGCTGCTGGCATATTTCTGGGCATAGTCGTCACCTGTATGACATTGGTACCCGCAAATATCAGGTTCACCTTGAAGTGCGAATTCGGGTGCACCGGAGCTCCAGGCATTATTTTCCATTTTTGGTGCGCGCGTGAAGAAGCCTGAGTTTTCGTCCACATCTGCCAAGCGGACATCGATTCGCATTTCAAAATCCTTATAGCGAGCTTGGGTGCAAATGTCCGGCCCAAATGACGTGGGGCTGATGGCGCTATCCACAACTTTCCAATTTGATTTCGTAGTGGGGTTGGCACCTAAAATCGCATCGTCAATGGCTTTACCATCGTACTGCAATATGAAACCAGCCTTTTGCTCGGCCACGGAAAGGGTGTTAAGCCCTTGGGCCTGGCTCGTAACCACCATAAGTTCTATAAAAACGACTAAATGAAAAATGTTGGAACGGATTCTGGAATTCATCTAGAGTAACCCCCACACTATTTTACTGACTGACCCGCATCGAAATCCTGATTCAAGGTTTCGACTATGGAAGTTAATCTAATGCGAGGTCCTTAATTAAACCACCAAAGCCAACCTAAAATTGCGGCCACTAGGGTCATCAAGACATTGGTGTGCGCACCAGTATCGATGCCTTTGGGTTTAGCCCACTCTCCCCAATAAGATTCAAAAATATTCGCTGCCAAGGCGATGAGTACCAGCATCCCAACGTCTTCGGGGCCGCCCCAGCCTAACCCCAGTATGGGCAAAGTTAGGGCCAAGGCTGCGCTTAATCCCCAAAGGGAACCACTAAGGGACACGCCTCCTTTGGTTCCAGGAGGAACCGGTCGCAAGGTTTTGAGGGAAATAGTTTTTCCGGACATGGCCTTTCCGATTTCGGAGGAAACGGTGTCCATGGTTTTAGCCACCAAGGGCGCGATGCAAACCAACAGGGCATGGGACCAGTGACTGGGACTGTCGCCTTTCGATAAATGGACCAGGGGCGTCATCCAAGCCGCCAAACCCAGGGCACCGAAAACTTCTGCTGCACCCCGTTTGCCACCTCGGGCTTCGGCGATGCCAAGGCCCAGTTTTCGTTGGAACCCGAAGCGCGTGGCTAGATTTCCCAACAAGAAAAAGCCTCCCAGAAAAGCGAAGAGCCAGGGATTCGCCAGGACCAGTAACAAGGCCAACAAGGCTCCAAGAGTCGCTCCACCCAAGGTGAGCCAGCCAGCTGCCCAGGCCCCGAATCCAAAACCCAAAGGGATGATCAAGTTCATCCACCCATGACCCATAAGAAACGCGGTCATCGGCAACAGAGGAAGGAGAACGCTGATGAAAAAAGGAAT
>JAYVCH010000230.1:0-6920 GCA_043750055.1 Fibrobacteria bacterium | reverse complement strand
ATGGGTGTAAAAATGATCTCGGTCATGAATGAATTACCAACGACAATAAACATATAGGAAGAACCGAAGGCGAGCGAAATCAAAAAAGCCTGAGCGAAGGTCAACCAGAGGCGTAGCCATAGAAAGGCCATCACTGGGGCTAGGGCCATGACCGCCGCGGTAAGTAATTGAAGTGCGAGCAAATTCGGATGCAGAAAGCGCCAGTATAGGCTCAGCAAAAGAGGATAAAAAGACGGTCCCAACAAGGTGCCGACATTTGGGTCGGGGGTTGAAAAGTCCTTGTAAAAATCGAAGGTTGCAAAGCTTTTTGCGATCACCAAATAATAAGCACTATCATAACTGGCAGGCAGATATGGGAAATGGCGTGACAGGATCCAGGCTAAGGACCAAAAATAGACGAGGAGGGGAAACGCAAGTGCTTGAAAGATTTTCATAGATGGGGCCCAAAAAATTTAGGGATTCGAGACTATTCTCCTAATATTCTCCTTCAATAATCAATGAAACCCTCTATCCTGTGCAACCGTCACTTTAAATTGGTAAAATGTGGCTGGCTCCAAGGGAGAAAATGTTGATCGACGATTTTCTGAGATATGAAAGTGATTTAGCCAGAAGTTTTCTGATCCCGCTCCTGGAATCAATGAAAATATCATTATCTGGAAAATCAATTCTAGATGTTGGATGCGGCTATGGTGGGGTGCTGGCTGCCTTGGAGGAAAGGTTTGGTCTATCTCGTTCTCTGGGAATTGAAGTCGATTCAGAAATGGTTAAAATGGGCTTGGCACGAAACACGACAAAGATTCAGTTGGAAGTGCAGAACTTTTTTTCATTGGAAGGCGTCACATTTGATTTTATTCTGATGCGAGATGTTTTAGAACATATTGTCGATGTCGAAAGAGCTTTATCCCACGCGAGAAGCCTGTTAAATCCAGGAGGAATGCTATATGTGAGTTTTGCTCCCTTTTATTCTCCCTTTGGTGGACATCAGCATAATGGAGCTGGTTTTTTTTCGAATGTACCTTGGTTACAATTTTTACCTGAGTCTTGGTTCCGAAGCTTTTTGAAGCTAAAAGGGAATAGTTACAAATCGCTTACAGGTTTGGAGGTGGATATGAATACGGTGCTTAGGACTCGATTGACTTTGAAGGGTTTCCATAGCTATGTTCTCAAGCTTAACCTTGAGCCCCATTTCTTTACCCAGTTTTTAATTCGACCTGACTATAAAATAAAATTCGGTTTACCTGCTGTTCGCTTTCCAAGATTCCCCTGGTTGGAAGAATTATTCTGTACGGGTGCAGAAGCCATTCTAATTCCGAAGTCACCAGGTTAATTTTAAGAGGCATCAATTTTAAAACAAGGCATAAATAAACGGAGCCAAAACTCCGCTCTGCCCCGCGATCACCAGAACGCCCAACAAAATCAACATCAAAATAATCGGGGTTAGCCACCATGCCTTACGAACTTTTAGAAAAGACCAGATATCCATAATCAGGCTATGATTTTTGGCCATACTCTACCTCTTTTCAGTCATGAGCCAACGATTCGCTGTCCCACATGTCTTTAGGATTATCCTGTCTTTTTATCAAAAAATTTTCTATGACTAAACAATCGATGCCAGTCCCCATCATGCATCGATAGGCGTCTTCGGGAGTACAGGTCATGGGTTCACCGCGAATATTGAAAGACGTATTGACCAACATGGGTATTCCCGATAGCTTCCCAAAGGCTTTGATAAGATCATAATACAATGGGTTTTGTTCTCGGCGTACCGTTTGCAATCGACCGCTTCCATCGACATGGGTGACGGCCGGGAGACGGGCTCGGTATTTTTCGCGGATGGGGTAAACCATCAGCATAAAATCGGCGGGAGCGGGAATAGGTAAGTCGCATTCAAAATACTCTTCCGCATCTTCGGCGCAGACCACGGGGGCAAAAGGTCGAAAGGCCTCTCGATGTTTCACTTTTTCATTGAGAATAGCTTTCATCTCCAGGGAACAAGGGTTGGATAAAATACTTCTTGCGCCCAAAGCTCTGGGTCCCCATTCCATTCTTCCCTGAAACCAACCGATAACTTGGTTTTCGATCAATAACATTGCCGTTGATGCTAAAAGTTCTTCTCGGGATGAAAATGAAATGTATTTAATCCCATTTTTTTTAAGAAACTGTTCAACTGTTTCATTAGAAAAACCCGAGCCAAGATAGGCGTCGTCGAGAATATATTCCCTGGGTTTTCCAAGGATGGAGTTGTACACAAATAAAGCGACTCCCATACTATTCCCGGCATCACCGGCATTGGGCTGTATCCACACACGCTTAAATCCTGTCGTGGCTAGAATTTTTCCATTACAAACGCTATTTAAAGCCACGCCGCCAGAAAGGACCACATTCTCACTCCCTATTTCCTTATGAGCGAATCGAAGCAACGCCAAAACGGCATCCTCCGTTACCATCTGCAATGCTGCGGCAATATCTTCATGTCTTTTTTCCATTGGGTCAGATTCTTTGCGAATGGGTCCACCTAACAATTCGCAAAGCAGAATGGACGGCATTCTATCTGAATGTTCGAAGATGAAATAATCCATGTTTAAGGCATAACTGCCATCTTCTTTAATATCGATCACCTGGCGGAGCTTGCTGTACCATGGATTCTTGGAGCGGTCCATTAACCCGTAAGGACTCAAGCCCATCACTTTATACTCAGAATTGTTAACTGAAAAACCGAGATAGGCGGTGAGGGTGGAATAAAGAAGTCCGAGAGAGTGAGGAAAGCGGATTTCTTTTTGAAGTACCAAAGTATTTTCATTGCCTTTTCCAATTGCCGTTGTCGTCCACTCGCCGACTCCATCAATGGTGACGATGGCGGCTTCTTGAAATGGCGAAGGAAGAAAGGCGCTGGCGGCATGGGACAAATGATGGTCCACAAAAAAGACGTCGCCTCGATAACCAAGGCGCTTCCGGATCACCTGACGAACGCGAATTTTCTCGGAAAGCCATGAAGGGATGGCCCTTTGAAAAGTTTTAAAGGTTTTGGGAAAGTGGTCGAGATGCTGTTGCATTATTCGTTCGAATTTCAAGAACGGTTTTTCATAAAACCCAATGGAATCAACCTGATCAATGGTTATTCCAGCCCAAGTCAAGCATTCTTGGATTGCCAGGACCGGGAATTTGGCATCATGCTTTTTTCGTGAAAAGCGTTCTTCATCGGCAGCAAAAATCACCTTTCCGTTTTTGAGCAGGGTAGCGGCGGAGTCGTGATAATGGCAACTAATTCCTAATACGTACATATTCGCTACTTAGAAGGGCCTATAATAAGAGTCAATGGGCTTTTCACCAATGTTCAAGTCTTTCCAATAGGTAGTTGGGTTTTCTGATTCGAGCTTTTTTTTGTGACGGCCTAAAACCCTTATGAATACTGTGGAAATCCCTACGCCAATAAAGTAAGTGAACGACATCAAAATAAAATTGTTGAAGGATGCGATATCGGATAGGAAAACCATCGCGCCGCGTTTAAATCCGATAAAAATCCGTGATCCAGGTTTGAATGAAAGTTTCAACTTGAAACCCATTTTCTCAGTTGACGACCCGTGAGACCGATAAGCATAGCCAAAATAAAATAGGGAATGGGATTTTTAAATCCAGGTCCAAGATGTAGGGTTCGACCTGCCATGGTCAAGGCTAAAGTCATCACGACCCAAGCGGAAAGATATCCGATGAAAAGTCCAATTCTTTCTTGGATGGTAGGGCGTGGGGCTTCCATGGTGGAAATTATAGTTCTTCACGACCCTTGATTGCAATTTGGTAGCTCTTATAAGAAATGAAATGCCATAATCATTTCCAATGGCGGCAATGGCACCCCCAGTAAGTACAGAATACGAGAATAAAAAAGGAAAATGGATTTCCCTTATTCTTCTATTGATATTTTCGACCCTCCTGTCCCTCGGATGCTTGGAATGGGCCCTTCGAATGGTATCTCCGCCTCCTCCTTTTGGTCCTTCCTTCGATTTGCGGCCGTATAAGAAACTGGAGCTTCGCCCCAACCTACCGGGTGTTGCCAAGGTTGTTCATCATACAGCAAATAAATGGGGCATGCGTGGCGAGGACCCTCCCAAGGATTGGAAACAGGCAACCACAATCTTGACCGTGGGAGGAAGCACAACCCAATGTTTTTATCTCGACGATTCCCAAACCTGGCCCAACCTCTTGCAAAAGCAAATGCGGGCTTGGTGTCCAAATGTTTGGGTTGGGAACGCTGGACTGGATGGGCATTCTACCCATGGGCATGTATTATTGATGAAACGTGTGATTGAAAAATTGAAGCCGGATATTGTGATCTTTCTTGTGGGCGTAAATGATCTTGCTCTTTCCATTTCTTATGATAGGGAAGGTAGTCCTTTTGATAACCATTGGCGGGCAAAAATTACCTCCACAGGCATTGGAGCATTATTACAACGATCAAGACTTTTCCAAATTTTATCCATTTGGAAAAGAGTTTTGGTGGATGGAGTTTTAGTCGTAAATAAAGTGGGGCATAAGCGCTACCATGCCCAGCCTTTGGTGGGAAAAGAAGATGTGGTTCCCGATTCGGGCCGAACCTTGATCTCTTTACTTCCCTTTTTGGAAAATGTGGATAGCCTCGTTCATTCCGCCAAGGCTGCCGGAATTCGCCCGATTTTTTTGACCCAACCCGGACTTTTTTCGGAAAGTCCACCTTGGGATACCATAGCCGGTGATATGTCTTTTGTGGAAACCTCCAGATGGAAAATTTCGGCAGCCACGGAGGCGCGGTTATTGCAGTTGTTCAATCATAAGCTGATCGAAAAATGCAATGAGTTACAGGTTGAGTGTTTTGATTTAGGTGCAAGTGTTCCTCATGACTCGCTTCATTTTTACGACGACTACCATTTTACCGAACTTGGGGCCGCAAGGGTGGCTAATGAGGTTGCCACTTTTATACATGAGTTGCCGCTGCTTTGTCATGATTGAGTCTCTCACAGCTGAGAATGGATATTGCGATGGATTTTAGGAAATGGAGTGAAAGGGCCTTCCTTGTTGCCTTTGGCTTATACTTTTTCATATATGCTGTTTTGATTCCTAAGGGAATTTATTTGCGGGGAGACGACTTCGCGTATATTGAAAGTGTCATCCAGTCCCTGACTCAAGGGAGAATAGTGACTCATGATTTTATCGGACCCTACAACGCTTTCTTTACTTTCACGGGAGTAATGGCCTATCGCCTAACGGGTAATTTTTATTTGAGTACGTTCGGAGTATTATGCATTTTTGCGATGATCAATTTTTTTCTTTTTTATTGTTTGTTCAGAGTCAAGCTAGGTGAGTTTTCTTCAGCAGCGCTAACTTTACTGACCGTTACTTTTCCGTTTTATTTACACAAATCTGTTGATTATCATGGCAGCCTACCTACATGGACCTGTTTTTTGACAGCCTTACTGGCCTTTTCAATGGGACGACATCTCCTTCTTATGATCGCGATCTTTTTAGCGGTTTCGACCCGGCAAAATAGCATTGTACTTTTTGTTCTACCGGTGTATTCGCTGGTATCTGGATATCGACGTAAAGGTCGTGTTCAGTGGGCATTGCTGTTTTATTTGACCCTGTGCTTGGTAGCATTGAGCATTGGCAAACATTTTTTACAGACCAATTGGTTTAATCGTAATCTCCATGTTATACCCTCCGACTTTAATTTGGCACTGCGAATTCTCCGACAATTTGGAGTGGGTTGTTTTCTGTCAATCCTATTTATAACCGTCGCCAGTTTTGCTGTAATGGGTAAGCAGTCCTTGGAGCCGTTTAAAAAAAATCTTCGCCAAGCAATCTTACCGTTGGGATTATCCCTTTTATTCTTAGGACTCGCATTCGGATCTTCTGCGGCTTTAGTTTGGTTTCAAACGCCCTTAATTGGATCTCTGGATCATGGCGGGCGACTTCAATGGGTTTTAAAAATTTTCATCCTGGTCTCTATTTGGTTTTTTGATCGACAGCTTCTAAACTGGAATGCGATTTGGCTTTTGGGGCTTGCCTATTTAGGGATTTCCTCCATGCTCGGATTTTTCTGGGATTATTATTTGGCCGAAATTGCCATCCTATCCCTTTGGATTGTTTTGCAATCATTGCCTCTCAACTATCTCGATTGGCATTCAAGATCTCGGCTTTTTAATTTTGCTTTTGTCCTAATAATTTTTGGACATCTGGGATATGCGTATTTATACAAAGTCCAATTTGATAAACAAGCCTTAGTGGATGTAGTCTTTGAACGATTGGAAAGACAAGGAAAAATTTATCCAGATCAAATGACGGGTGCCACTTTTGGATTTTTAGGCTTCAAAGTATTTGACTTGATCGTTTTGGATTATCCGACTCATGGTTTTGACGATTTCACCTGTTATATTCAAGGGAATGGCGTTGCCTTGGAATCGGCGTTACCTTGGCAAAAAAGACTCGTTTCCTCCTCCGATTCTCAAGCAAAGGTCCTAGTAACCGGGACCGCTAAGATAGGCTTTATCGCGCTTCCTTATCGGGTTGTGGATCACCAGAATCCTGAGGGTCGAGACATTTGCCACGGTGAGTTTAAATATGATGAACGGACCAGCACCCATTCTCGTCCCTACCCGTTGGACAACGCAGAATGGGCGAATTTCATTAATCTAGCCCGCGCTAAGACGCGCGGCGCAGGCTGAATTATTATCTTAGGATTGGATAGGAGTGAGCCATGAAGTCAACTGAAACGTTAGATTGGAAAAATTTAGGATTCAAATATTTACCCACAAATGGACAAATCCAGGTGGATTTTGCCGAGGGCAAGTGGGGACCGTTAAAGGAAGTTCGTGAAGCTTTTGTGTCCATGCATGTGGCAGCAAACTGTTTGCATTATGGCCAAGCTTGCTTTGAAGGACTAAAGGCTTTCA
>JAYVCH010000229.1:0-7121 GCA_043750055.1 Fibrobacteria bacterium | reverse complement strand
CCATCCTTCATGAGGACAAGGAAATTCTCGTTCT
Organism: Fibrobacteria bacterium; assembly: GCA_043750055.1. Taxonomy (GTDB): domain Bacteria; phylum Fibrobacterota; class Fibrobacteria; order UBA11236; family UBA11236; genus Chersky-265. Next base: position 7,087 of record JAYVCH010000229.1, on the reverse strand, counting down.
CGATAAACCGGGTGGAATGGCCGTACATCCGGGCACGGGAATCGATCCTGGGCATTCCTTAATCGAAAAAGTTTGGGAGTATCTTGCTCCAGAACGAAGCGTGGGAGAAATATTTCAACCATCCTTAGTGCACAGACTCGATAAAGACACGTCGGGAGTGATCATGGTGGCTAAAACCGGGGGAAGTTTACGCCGGTTGAATTCCGCGATGCGAGATGGATCGTTTTACAAACGATATTTGGCCTTGGTTGAGGGGGTTCTTGATCCACCTAACGGTGAAATTTCCGGGCTGCTACAACGTGTGGATAGTCGCACGGGTGGAGCCAAAGCGGAGGTTTCGGAGGCGGATGGAAAATGGTCGATTACACGCTATAAAACGGTGAAAGAATTCGGGAATTTTAGTCTTCTGGGTGTTATTATTGAAACAGGCAGAATGCATCAGATTAGAGCACATTTGGCGCATGCAGGACATCCTTTGGCTGGCGATCCTCGCTATGGAGATTTTGAAAAAAACCGTTCGTATAAAAAAAAATATGGGTTGCGTAGGACCTTCCTTCACGCTGCCGATCTCGTTATAGACTTAGGGACCAGCGGAAAAAAGTCTTTCCATTCGCCGCTTCCAAAAGACCTATCAGGTGTCATTGACAAATTGAAAGCAGAGTCACAAGAGTTATCATGAGTTCGATGAGTTCCAATTTTGCAGCGTCTTCTTTGACAGCCGTTCAGGTTGGTGGACGCCTTGGTAAATACGTGATCATATCGGAATTGGGTCGGGGTGGAATGGCCGTGGTGTTCAAGGCCCATCAGCCCGACCTTGACCGCCTAGTCGCCATCAAGGTGCTTTTCGGCGCCGTGTTACAACAACGATTCATCGAGCGCTTCCAGGCCGAAGCCCGGGCTGTGGCCAAAATGAATCACCCCAATGTCATTCGAATCTACGAGGTGGGAGAACAAAGCGGCATCCATTATCTGGTGATGGAATTGATTCAAGGCCTGGATCTTCTTGGTTATCTCAATGAAAAAAAACCCAGTTTCAATGAAGTGGTGGAAATCGTCAATCAAGTTGCCGAAGCATTGGCTTATTGTCACCGGCAAGGAATTATTCATCGGGATTTGAAACCTACCAATATCCTCATGCGGGGCACGACGCCCATCGTGATTGATTTCGGCTTGGCCAAAGCCGTGGATGCCAATTTAAATGTGTCGTTGACCTTATCGGGTGAAGTGGTGGGTTCTCCCGCGTACATGTCACCGGAGCAGGCCCAAGGCCATAGTGTAGGGACCTTATCTGATATCTGTTCACTTGGTATCATCATGTATGAACTGATATCCTTTAAAAATCCTTTTTTGGATCCACGTTCTTTACATCAAACCGCGCTCAATGCGATAAAAGCCGAACCGGTTCCTCTTCGCTATATGACACCTTGGCTCGATGCTGATTTTGCCGCCATCGTCACCACTTGCATGGCCAAGGAACTAAAGGATCGTTACCAAACTATCGAGCTTGTCTTAAAGGATTTATACTCGTATCGAAATGGTTTGCCGATTATGGCCAAGCCTCCCAGTAACCTGAACTTGATATGGCGTTTCATTAAAGCCAACCCCATCCTCTATCTTGGCTCTAGCTTTCTTTTGGTGATGTCCGCCCTCATTTTCAGCTTTATCAGTATTCAGGAGGAGAGTAAAAAAGCCCCATGGGGTCTGGTTCAAGAAGAAACCTTTGCAAAATTGGATTCGGGATTACATTTCAAATCCTTCGACCGGGTGGGCGCAAATTGGGTGGCCTCTGAATCCTGGAAAGTGGCGCGAGGCCGTTTGGAGGCATTCTCCTCAGGACAATCTTTCGCCGTCGCCGATCAAGAATTCTTTGGAGATCTTAAAATTGAATTCAGTGTCAAAGGATTAAATGGAAGTAATAATGATTTCAATGCTTTCCTATTTGGCTCTACTCCCGATGAGGCTTTCCGTTTTTCACTCGGGGAGTGGGGCAGTTCCATTGCGAAGATTGAAGTAGGAAAAGCCACACGCGTTCCGTTTAATTCGACACCGATCAAACTCAATGGCGGTATTTCTTATAAAGTCACGATTGTCAAAGAAAACGATCTTTTAACGTTATTCCTCAATGATGAATTGCTGGTCAAGATGTATTACACTCTACCCATTAAAGTGGAGCATAGCAGCAAATTCGGATTTTATACCTGGAACTCCAGTCTGGCTATTGATGATTTGCGGATATATAAGAAAGCGGTAGCCCTTTCCGCGAAACCCACCGTCGTCGCCGATGCTTACCTTGAAGAAGGCTTTATCGCAAACAGTATTCCTGCGTATAAACATGTTATTGAGGCTTACCCCAATAAAAACATTGCCCTTGAAGCCCATATGAAATTGGGCATTTGTTATTTGGTTTCGAAAAACTATAACCAAGCGATTCAAAATTTGACCCTGGCGGCTGCCAATTCCAAGGACCCAAAAATCATTGCCGAGGCCCTGTTTCAATTGGCCCAATGCTATTTCGATTTGGGAAAAGCGTCTTCGGGGTATGACAAGCTTAAGCTTATGCCCGCTGCTTACCCCGAGTCTGAATTCAACGATGTGGTGGTCCAATCTCGGGTGCAGGCTATTTATGAGTGTTTAAATGGAGGCGAATCTCCAGCGCTCTGTGCCTCTAGAATGGTGGATGAGTTCCGCTATTTGATCCAATTCGAAGATTCACGTCGCTCGTCTTTTGGTCGTTACTATGTCGAACTGTCAGAAGTTTTTCGTCGACTTGGACAACCCGCACCGATGCAGAACGCGCAGCATTTGATAACTTATTTTCAGGAAAATGATGATATTACTTGTGCCTTAAGATTGATCCTGGCGAGATATTATCTAGGAATCCGGGACACGACTCACGCCGATTTTATGTTGCAGTCGTTTCCACAAGGTGAAAATGTCAATCGAAATTTGAAAGCGGAACGGGATTTCTTTGCGGCGGAAATGGCATTCCTGGATGGTAAAAATTCCAAAGCGGCCGAACTGTATGACCGGACTTATCGACAATTTAGTTCCACAAATGGAATGGCATTTAAATGCATGTTGCATTCCCTGGTCATAAAGGCCCTGGTTGATATCCCCGTCTTGCAACTTGATCGCAAACTTTATCTTAACGATGCCGCCTCCAGAAAAGAACGGATGCAACTGGCCTATCTCGCCGACAAAATCCCTGAGGACTATTTCCAAAGGGGCATTCCAAGTAATGTTGGTCTGTACGAATCTTTAGAAGATGCGCTTGTTTATTTCTTAAAGAGTGACTCCGGGGACGGGCCAACTAAGGCTGTTTTGCGGCTTCAAGCATCCTTGACCCGGTTTCCGTCCAATACTTTTGAATACCGATACTTGGAATTCTTACTCAAGCGCTATAGAGAAGAAAAACGGATTTGATCACAAATACAATTTCTCGTTGGCTCCGCTTCGCCTTGTTCCTTTTTACTATGAGTCTATTTTCAGCTTGTGAGTTTAAGTCTTATTCGCCAAGCTATGCTTTAAAATCAACACCCCAATTTACGCTTCGTTATTCTGCGGAATTAAATGTCAAGCCCGATGGAACTTGGGGGAAAAGCCCCTATAGCTCCATTGCAAAAGGTATTTTCAAAGTTAAGTCGAGCTATGATTCCGCCAAAGCCCAAGTAGAAATGTCGATCAGTGTGGACAGCCTTGAATTCAAGAGTTCCGAACGCGCTCCTCAAGAGGACCTGTACATGGTGGAGAGATTGAAAAAATATCACTCCAAAGTCGTACTGACAAGAACAGGTCAAATCCTGAGTCTAGAGGAGGAGCCGGTACTCCCTCCAATTGAATTTTCCCCCTTGAACTTTGGACGGTTGATGATTTTAGGCTTACCGGCCTTTCCTTCGTCGAAAATTAAAATTGGGACAAGTTGGGAATCGGTGCAACCGCTTTTGGATAAATTTCATCCCGAGTCCCAGGTCACGCGCCGATTTAAATTGGAATCCATTCAGGAATCCACCAAAGGCAAATTGCTCCTATGTTCGGTAGATTTTAATGTCCGACTGGAAGAGGGACTCCCGACTTTAACTGGAAAAGGCGAAATGGAGTTCGACCTAGAGAGTGGAGGTCCCATTTCTGCCAATTTGGAGGTTGAAGGAAGATTTGTGAGTCCGGTTTCGGAAAAAACCGTGGATTCACAAACAACCTCTTCAGTTCCCCTTCGTCTCAAAGAACGCTTAAGTCTCCGATTTTCAAATTAATTATTCAAAACTAGTTTTCAACATCGCCTCCGAACCCTTTATAAAGCTGGACTGGGAGTCGATTATCTAATATATTTCGACTCCTATTGAGCCATCGATTGTTCCAGAGTTACACTGCATTTACTGCCAAAGCTTGGACTTCGGACTCTGGCGGGCAATCCGATCCTTCTAGCATTCTCAGATTTGTGGCCACCCTTGCCGATTCTAATCATAGCGTTCTTCTTCGAGCCCTACTTGATAGGGAACACAAGCTTCGAAACGCCGAAACTGAGGCCTTGGTCCAACCCATTAAGCTCTTAGCTTTGCCACAGCTCTCGCTCTTGCCGGACCTATCCGCTGGACCCAATGCCTATAATTTGGCTAAGGAAAAGCTGGATTGGGTCAAAGAGGAAACGGCCTTAAAATTTATGGAGTTCCGAGACAAATGGCGCAAGCGATTAGCCTTCATTCAGCTCCAGCCTTTTTTACATCGCAACCAATGGTTTTCGATGGGAGAGGGCGGCGTGGTTCTGGCCGGAAAAGGAACCCGCAAAGACAGTAAAATGCTGTACCTCCAGTCGCTACACGATATGGCCTCAGACGGAGAAAGACAGGTTTCTTTTATCAGTGGGCATCTCTTTCGTATGCAAGCCGATGTCGCGGGGTTGTGGCATAAAGAATCTGTCAGTGATGATCGTAGCCGTTTGCTTCCCGTACTTGAGGAAGCGTTGCGCGTGGGCGAATCCGAATTGTGTAAAAAGGTAAGGTTATCCTTGGGCGACTTGGCCGTTGAGACCTTTGTGGATCGCGTGTCCAAGTGGGACAAGCGTTACTACCGGACTGAAGAAGACCTTTTTCGAAACATTGCATGGCCCTGGGTTCATTCTCGCTATCGCAGTGGATTCGAGGGGTTTATGGAAACCTTCGCCGATTTGGCTGAAGCCATCTGTGGCGATATGATCAAACATTATGAAGCAAAATGGGACTTGTTCTTACGAGGACTGGTTCCCGCGTCAACTTTATCGGGAGAAAAAATCGATGTCTAAGCGGAAAAATTATGGAGCCATCATTATTATCGCCATTGTCGTCTTGGGTTTTTTCCTATTGGGAGGAACTATCATTTGGATGCAAGATAGACTGAATATGATGTTAGGCGTATTTGTGTTTATCCTCTTTGGCGTGGGTCAGTGGATCTCGGTTGCGTATTGGCAAAATATTCAGTCCGATTGGGAAGCCACGGGTGAAGTACTGGCGCGGCTTCAACAAGCCGTGAGCGATATTCCCGCAGCATTAGAAACAAATCTTAAAGCGATTGCACAAAAACTTTCCGAAGGTCAACAGCAAGCACTTTCCAAACTCCAAAGTGAAGTAAGTGAAGGCGCTCGACAAACTTTGGAAAAAGGCGCGGTCATGATTGGGGAAAGCATCTCCAAAAATTTCCAGGCCCCGGTTGGTTCCTTAAACACGCTATTGGTTTCCTTTACCGAAAAAACAGGTGAACAAGCCGTGATGATAAAAGCATTGGTTGACGGTGCTCGAACCGATTCCCGAGAAGTGGTGGAAAATGGTGCAGCTCTGATTTCTCAAAGCCTCGAAAAGAATTTACGTGCTCCCTTGATGTCAATGGAATCGTCTTTGTCATCCTGGAAGGCACATGCGGATGTGCAAGCCCAAATAACCCGTAATTTCGGCGAAGAGATTCGTACGGCCCAAATCGCATGGACAGAAAAGGCCCAGTCATTGGCCTCTGGCCTAACTGGCGAACTCAAATCTTTGGCCGCAACGAGTGCCGAAGCCAGCCTTCTGTCCCAATCGGCGTGGGCGGACCGAGCCACTGAATTACAATCCGCTTGGGAATCTCAAATTTTGGCGATGCAAGAAAGTTTGGTCAATGCCGTTGCTCGTGAAAGTGGAAAACTTGGAAGCATCCTTGCAGAACGTGCCGAAGCCCTACTCTCAAAAGTGGAATCCTTGCAAACCGCTCAATCCGAATCCCAGTCCAGCATTTTGGAACGCGCTCTGGCTGGGATGGAGAGTCAAATCCAATTGGTTTCCACCGCTTCCGAGTCCTTTGAAACCGGGCTCAAAAACATTCGGGAAGCCTCACACAGTCTCATCGCAGATCTTGAATCTAAATCTCGTGAAGGTCAAAATCGTTTGGCGAACGAAATTTCCCAATTACAACAACAAGCGTTGGGTGAAGCAGGAAAATCTCTCGAGGCCCAAAGTCAAATTGGACTCGAAATTGCCAGCAAGGTTTCCGATCTTGCGGATCAGATGACCCGTGGCTCTAAAGATTTCCAGGACTTGTCTCACCTCGCCCAAATTAATCAGGTGGAAATGCAGGCGGGTGTCGGCATGCTTAATTCCGGACTTGCGTCGATTCTGGAACGATTGGAAAAACAAGCCGCGGCCGGAGATGGATATCAAAACTTTTTATCCGAATTGGCTCGTGCCTTGGCCACCTTTCAAGAAAGGGGCTCAGAAGTACTGATCGAAAACGCGATGAAAACGCAAGAAATTTTGATGGAAGTGCTAAATCAAAACGAGCGCAAGCCCTATACCGATAGGAATGGACAGGATTCTGTCGATGCTCTCGCTTCCACGCCTATCGGCTCCGCTTCCTGAACCACCACCTAAATCGGGATCTTGGTGGAAAAAGGAATGGAAGAAATACAAGTGATGCAACTGATGCAAGCGAGTTGGACCGCACAAGCTGAGGAATTGGCTGGTAAGCTCGCACGATTCTCAGGTCCCACTTTTCGGAAAGCCTATCTTTCAAATTTACTGGCCAGCGGAAGCCGTCTGTCCGTGGCTGGAGACCTTCGTTCGGGCTCCTACTGTTTCGAAAAAGTGGG
>JAYVCH010000228.1:0-3765 GCA_043750055.1 Fibrobacteria bacterium | reverse complement strand
ACGGCTCCACCAGCCAACCAATATACGGTACTGGACTTGCTTGCTGACTTTTCGAGGTGCTGCTGGGGATTTTCTTTGCGGGTTGACTGCGGGGCAGATTCATTCGCCGGCGCCTTGCTTGGGACCGTTAGAGCCAAGGTATCCACACCGAAGGATTGTTGGCGTGAAACGAATTCTTCTCGCACTTTTTCGAAAATCCGATCAATCTCGTCGCTCACATACATGTCCACCAATTTGGCGGAAGGCAGTAACTCAAGCAGCTTATACATATAGTACTTCCCCTTTTCCCGCGTGGCGGGATTGGCGGTATACACGACGGCCAAATGCTTGGCGATAAAAACGCTGTCTGACTTGTTATAGGTTTTGTTCTGGGCCATGAATCCTTCCAAAGCCGCGGTTACATGCTCGAAATTGCCTTCATTGTATTCCGCATGGATTTTCTTCTGTTCCAGGACCGGTGCCGCAAAGACGGCACCTACCAGAGTTCCGAGCATTAGGAATAAGGGAAGTAACTTTTTCATAAATCCAAATCTATAATTCCTATCGCAATAATTGGGATAATGGGGTTGACCCTAGGCACAAGTTTCACGGTTTCATGTAGGAACATGAGTGAATCGAAGCCTATCGTTGCCAAATCTGAACGATTTTCGATTTACCCATACGACAAAAATATTGTCGCCACCTACCTGCCCATCCTTGCGGCATAAGTGAACGAATGGAAATATTTTTTCCACTGTTCTTCCGTGCTCCGGTATTCATTGTCAAATGCAAAATAGTCGGCAAGCACCTCACGCACCCGGGCAAGCTCCCGCAATCGATGACGATGCCGGGGATCGCGTAAGGTGAGATCGAGAAGCTCAAGAGCCCGATAGAATGCTAACTGCTGATAATTTTTGTTTCCTTTGCGTCCCCAGCTGATGGCACGCTCCACTTCGCTCCCAATATTTGCCATTTGGGTGCAAAGCGAAAAACCAAACCACCTGCCTTCGGACAGGGATGGATGCGCTGGAGTCATGTGACCCATCCCCTGACTATCTCTAGGATTTTTTCCCGGATCAATGGATTTTCCACCATACGACTTCCGTTTTTGAAGCTGGGTTTGAGGTTGATCATGGAATCGAACTCCACGAAATTCTCATCCATCTTTGGAAATTCAGGATAGAGATTGATCCCCCACAAATCTTCCTGCCGCGAACCTTGGTCGATTAAATATCCTTCTTGGTCGGAATGGAGTTCCGCCTCCACCACTAGAAGACCTTTATCCACGTCGACCACAGCTTTCACAAGATTACCGAATCCGGTGGATGCCATTTCCTGCAATTCTGTAATTGTGATTTTATCCGAAAGTAATTTCATGTCTTTCCTCTATTTTTTCCAAGGACACATTGACAATTTACTTCCCCTTAGGTTTTTGTCAGGGGTCCGGGGGCTATTCTCCTTTGATTCCATACTTCGCAAGCTTATTGTGCAGACCTTGACGGCTCAACCCCAACATTTTGGCTGCTTGCGATATGTTTCCAGTGGTGGACGACATCGCGCGATTGATCCATACGACTTCCAAAGCCATTACAGCTTCATCCAATAACAAGTCTTGAGGGATACTGCTAGGACCGTTCGAAAGGGTAGAAATGGACGAAGTTCTACCGAGGGAGGGTGTGCTGAGTTGGGTACCATCAAGGTTATGAGTACCTCCAAAGTTACCGATGCCTTGGATTCGGTCAGGGAGATCTTCTGGAAGCATGGTGTCACGATCGCCAATCATGTTGAGAGCGTATTCCAGGGCATTTTCCAGTTCACGGACATTACCGGGAAAATTATGCGCAGAAAGGATGGCAAAGGTTTGGGGCGCTATTCGGGGTATTTTTTTCCCGAGTTTGGCGGCTTTTTTTCGGAGAAAATGTTCAATCAAAATGGGAATATCTTCGCTGCGTTCGCGCAAGGCGGGTGTGCGAACCGGAACAACCGCCAGGCGATAATAAAGGTCTTCTCGGAAGCTTTTATCCTGCACCATTGCTTCCAAGTCGCGATGGGTGGCGGCAATGACGCGGACATCAACGCGTTTCTCAACACGACCTCCTACTTGCGTGATCACGCCTTCTTGCAGAAAGCGAAGTAACTTGGCCTGCATGGATAGAGTCATATCCCCGACTTCGTCCAGGAATAAGGTTCCGCCATTGGCACTTTCAATAATACCCATGCGGGTTTCAATCGCATGGGTAAAGGCTCCTTTCACATGTCCGAATAATTCACTTTCCAAAATCGAATCCGGAAGCGCGGCGCAATTTTGGGCGACAAAAGCCTTCTCTTTGCGCGGCCCCGAGAAGTGAATGGCTCGTGCCACCAACTCCTTTCCCGTTCCCGATTCCCCCGTAATCAGAACCGTGCTTTGGGACGGAAGCAAGGCTTGCAGTTTGGTTTTAAGTTTTTGCATCGGCACGCTGAGTCCAACCAAGTCCTTGAACGCGGAAGAGGACTGAATCGTATCGGCTTTTAATTGGATGTTCTCTCGTTCCAAAACCAGATTTCGTGTTTTGAGTTCGGCTTGAAGGCGTTGATTCTCTTCGGTGAGGGAATACATTTGCACGGCCTGGCGTATGACTACTTCTAGATAAATCGGCTCCCAAGGCTTTTGCAAGTAATGGTAAATCTGTCCTTTGTTAACTGCCGCCACGACTGATTCGAAATCGGCAAAGCCCGTGATTAAAATGCGGATGGTATCCGGATGGTTTTCCCTCACCCATGCTAAAAATTCCGAACCGGATTCGCCAGGCATTCGTTGATCGCTGAGGACACAGACTATCCTATGGGCCTCAAATAATTTTCTGCCTTCGCCGGCATTGGCCGCTCCCAGGCAATGATAGTCGTCTTCAAGCGAACGAATGAGGCTACTGACAATAGCGGGTTCGTCGTCAACGATGAGTAAGGTGGGTTTTTTTGTTTCCATGGTTTTTCCTACGCGGGTAACTGGATCAAAAATTCCGCGCCCTGGCCGGGTTTGGAACGCGCTTCAATTTTTCCCTGATGGGCGGACATGATTTGATAACAAATATGCAGACCTAACCCGATACCTTGACCAACAGGTTTAGTGGTAAAGAAAGGTTCGAACAGGTGTTGGATATTTTCTTTGTTGATTCCTGGACCGTCATCGAGGATGCTCGCCACCACATTGCCAGCCTCCAGCTTTGTATGAATTCGGATACGGCCTTTTTCACCTAAGGCTTGTCCGGCATTGACGAGAACATTTAAGAATACTTGTTGAATTTGGGTTTCGTCCGCTTCTACCAAAGGCAATTCTCCATAGTCTTTTTCGACCACGATATTTTTGCTAAAATTAGTTTGGGCCAGGAGAAGACTCTTGTCAACCAGTTGGTTGAAATCACAGGGTCGCTTATTTAAAACCCTCCCCTGTCCCGGCGCCGAGGCTCCTTCACGCGAAAGACCTCGGAGATTTTGCACGATGTCCCGAATCCGAATGGAGCCATCCTGACTTTCGCGCAGCGCTTGATCGATTTTGTGAACGATGGCGCGGGAAGAGTCATCCAAAGGACCGCGTTCCAGGTTGTCCAAGTACTTACGAATCTGGAACATGTTTGCATAAATGAATCCGATGGGATTATTCAACTCATGTGCAATGCCGGCCACCAATTGACCCAGGGCAGCTAATTTTTCGCTGTGAATCAGTTGTTGTTGGGTTCGATTGACTTCCTGAATCAATTCTTGAAGTTCACCATTTTTTTGCACCAGTTCTTGGGTGTATTGTTTGCG
>JAYVCH010000227.1:0-19885 GCA_043750055.1 Fibrobacteria bacterium | reverse complement strand
CTTGCCGCTTCTTCCGCCATCTTTTCCGCTTGGCCGCTGTGATCTTCTCCATCGGTCAGTAATACTATCACACGATATTTTCGGTCTTTGGGGTCAAATGCTTTGATGGAGGCTTCCAATGCGCTTCCAATATCGGTGCCAGGCGTTTGAATTAGATCTGGTCCCAAAATATCCAGGAAAATTTTAAAGGCGCCATAATCCATAGTGAGTGGACATTGCAAAAATGCTTCGCCTGCAAAAGCGACTAAGGCGATGCGATCTCCGGATAAGCGGTCTACGAATTTTCCGATTTCCTGTTTTGACCGTGCCATTCGGTTCGGTTTGATATCCTCCGCATACATGGAAAGGGAAACGTCCACGGCTACGACAACGTCTAAACCTTTACGATGCATCATTTCCATCTTGGTTCCAAATTGAGGCCGGGCCAAGGTGAGAACGGAAAAAATGGCTACGAGTATTAATAAAAAGGCTTTCAACACTTGGCGTTTACGCGAGATGCCATCGGTCATGCGTCTGAGCATTTCAACCTGGGCAAAGCGTTTGAGTGTCTTGGCCTTTTTCTGAAAGGCATAGATAAAAAAGCACGCTAAAAGGGGAGCGATGAGCAAAAGCCAAAAGGCGTGGGGCGCGGCGAATCTCATGGGATTTTCATGAACCGAGTGTTGGCCAAAACAATTTCCATAAAGAGGAGCATTAAGGCCAAGATGAGAAGATTGCGGAACAATTCATGATAGCGATAATAACTGGTGGTTTTGATTTCAGTTTTTTCCAACTTATCGATAGTGGAATAAATGTCTTCCAAGGCTTTGGTGTCTTGCGCCCGATAGAACTTTCCATCAGTGATATTGGCGATGGCTTGCAATGTGGGAACATCCACGTCGGTGCGTACGCTTACGATTCGCTTACCAAACATGGGGTCGTCAATTTCCATGGGTTGATCGCCTTCTTTACCCACACCGATTGTATAAATCTTGATGCCCAAGGCTTTGGCGGCTTTGGCTGCGGTTTGCGGGTCCACTTCGCCTGAATTATTGGAGCCATCCGTTAATAAAACAATGATTTTACTTTTGGCCCCGCTTTGGCGCAACCGATTGGTGGCATTCAAAATGGCGGTCCCAATAGCTGTACCATCCTCTACCATTCCAAAATCCGTTCGTCGCAAAAATTGCACAACGATTCCATAATCCAAGGTCAATGGACATTGGGTGAAACTTTTTCCGGAAAAAACCACGAGTCCAATTCGATCATGACTTCGACCCAGTACAAAATTCTCTATCACCTTTTTTGCAACGACTAATCGATTCTGTGGTTTGAAATCCATGGTTTTCATGGAACCGGAAATATCCAAAGCCAATACAATATCAATTCCATTGGTAGTGACATCTTCAATCGCTTCCCCGTATTGCGGTCTGGCCATCGCGATAAAAAGCAGGGAGATGGCCAAGAGGCGCATTACTAAAAGAATGTGGCGAGCCTTATACGCCATACTAGATGGGACCCGCTTGATGATTGCCAAGGACGGAAAACGAACACTAGCCTTACGCTTTTGTGACTTTCGAAAATAATCCCAAGCGAGCAAAGGTATAACAGCTAGTCCCGCCAAGAAAATGGGATTCTGGAAGTGCGGCAGATTCACTTGGCCACCTCCTTGGATCCAGGAGTTTCTTCACCTTGTTTGTCTTCGCGACTCTTGCCTTCACGCGGCATGGCTTCACGAGGTTTTGTTTGTTGAAGAAACTTTTCTGTATTTGAAATCAATTCCTTCGCATTGGATTCGATAAGCCCGGCATCGGCAAATTTAACCAAGTCCGTCGATTCACAAAATTGGGCTAGCCATTCTTTTTGTGCCATGGTTATCGGGAGCGTTTTGACGCTTACAAGAAATTCCGTGGTCGTTGATTCTAGGGCATCGATGTCGTATCGACGTGAAATATAACGACGTAACAGTTCGGATAATCGGAAACAAAATTCACGGGCTTGATTCTGCCGGATCAAGGCGAGTGATTTCAATCCAAGCAGTTTTTCCATGGCCTCTTCCAAGGGCGGGAGTTCCGACCTTTCAGCTTCGGCAATGCTAGTGCGACGGAAACGACGCCAGACAAAAAACAGTAAGGCCATTAGAACCAGTCCACCCAATCCAAAAGCGATCCAGGGTGGGGGTGAATTAACAGTGGCTAAAGGCGCAATGTCGGCGATATCCTTTACCGTTTCCGAAGAGGTGCGGATAACATTGATTTCAATAGGTTGAGTAAAATAAGGGGTGGCCGTGGTATCGGTGCCGTGCCGGTACAGGATTTGTTGTGGGGGCAAGGTATACTTACCGACGGTAAAAGTGGACAGGTTAAATTGCCAAGTCTGGATTTTAAGCGTTCCGGCTGGTTTGGGATCGGAAGCTTGATAGTCTTTGACTTCAAAGGCCCCGAGGTTTCCTAAAACAGAGGGTAATTCCAAGCTACCGTCCGCGGGGAATACCACTTTAATCTCGTACTGAATCCTGTCGCCAATGGTGATTTCCGATTTATCCACTTGGGATGAAATATCCAAGGTGGCTTTAGCGGTATTTGCAACGGGCACGGAAGCCAAACCGGTACTCATGGGTTCGTGGCCGCTCCCGTTTTCGGATTGAAAAAGTTAACCTTGGCGGTTTGGAGCAATCGCTCTACATATTTCTGATATTCGACAGCCTGTTTTTCTTTGGCCCAATCTGCTTGTACCTTGGGAGCTAAGGTTTCAAAACTCGCCGTGGAGTCTGGTCCTTTTAGATAGCGCGTTTTATTTGCTTCGAAATAATATTTAATATCATTGCCACTAGGCGCCTGAATTTTAATTTCATCCATCAGTCCAGCCTGAGCCAAAATTTGGTTTTCCACCTGACCGATGCGGATTTTTACATCGGGACGATCCGCGACACCTTTTCGTCTGGCCGCATTCGCGACAAGGATCTGGGCCACGTATTCCCGAACCAATTGATTTAGTTCCAGCGGGGCTTCGGGTAATTTTCCCACCATGGATCCGATCTCGCCTAATGTGATCTTGCGACCATCGAGTTCGGCAACCACGGCCGCGCTTTCAACAACATTCGCGGTACCAATCTTACCTGAGTCACTTCCTATATCAGTGAGCCGCGATCGGGCTTGGGACGCATCCACGCTTCGGCCCATGATTTCCAGACATGCCACCATGCGCTTCCCTAATTGGTTATTAAAAGTTTCTTCGGGAAAGAGAGCTTTGATCACGGCATATTTTGCGAGTGCAGCTTTTGGGTCGAGCAAGTTTTCCTGATAGATGGTTCCCATTTGATATAAAACCTTGGCAACATCCTCCTGAGGGATGACGGACGATTTCAAATAAGACTCATACATGGCTACAGCCTCGGAATACAACTGTTGTTGGAATAGAGCCGTGGCAGCTGCCCGATATTGGTCCTTTGTGAGCGCGGAACTTCCAGAGGAATTACAACCAGAAAAAAGTAGGCTCAAAATTAAACTAAAAGATCCTAACCGCCTAAGCATGTTTTGCTGCCCTTTTACGAAAGTATTCAAGGAGTGGATGAATCGTGTCATCGTATTTGGGTTGGATGATGATTTCAATGAAATCCATCTGTAGTTTGCGAAACAACCGCTTCAGCATGGAGCTTTCTTTTTGCGCTTCCTTTTTGAACGTTTTTCGGAAATCCTGGTCGCTGGTATCCACCAGAATAATTTCGCCCGTTTCCGCGTCTTCTAATTCAATGAATCCGACATCAGGAAATTCGCGTTCACGCGGATCCCAAACCGTAATGGCGACGCCATCATGTTTTCGATTTAAAAGTTTGATCGGTTTTTCAAAATCGCCAGTAGCAAAGTCTGAGACGACGAAAACCACAGCTCTGCGTGTCAGAATGCGATTTAAGTATTCAAGTGCCAAGGCCAAGTTGGTGCCTTTTTCCGTGGGCTTGAAATAAAGCAATTCTCGGATGACGCGAAGCACATGCTTGCGACCCTTTTGGGGAGGGATAAATTTTTCCACTTGGGAAGTGAAGATCAAAAGCCCTACTCGGTCATTGTTTTTAATCGCGGAAAAGGCCAGCAAGGCGCTGATCGTGGCCATCACCTCCCCCTTCATTTCCGTTTGACTTCCAAAGTCTCCGGAAGAACTTGCATCGACGACCAGGATCACGGTTAGTTCGCGCTCTTCTACAAACTTTTTAATATATGGCGTTCCGGTTCGGGCGGTCACATTCCAATCGATCGATCGGATTTCATCCCCTGGAATATATTCCCGGACTTCCGCGAACTCCATGCCTTGGCCCTTGAACGAAGAGGAATACGCTCCCGACAACACCGAATTCACGATGCTGCTAGTGCGGATTTCAATCTGGCGGACCTTTTTAAGGACTTCCTTCGAGATCATTTTTTAGGGCACTTCCACGCTATCGAAAACCCGTTGGACCACATTCTCCGCCTTCACTTCTTCAGCCTCAGCCTCATAGCTCAAAATGAGACGATGTTTCATGACTTCCATGCCGATGGATTTGACATCTTCGGGAGTGACATAACCGCGCCCGCGAATCAGGGCATGGGCTTTGGAAGCCTTTGCCAAGCTGATGCTGGTTCGTGGCGATGCCCCGTACTCGATCAATCCCGCCAAATCCTTGATACCGTGTCCAGCTGGATCTCGAGTGGCCGCTACAAGGTTGATGATATAATCCAGAATCTTGTCATCCATGTAAACTTCATTCACAATCCCACGAGCTCGTAAGATGTCCGCTTCTGTGGCCATTTTTCTGGACTCGGGCAATCCCTTTCCAGAAACCAAATTAACGATAGACTTTTCCTCTTCTTTGGTTGGATAGGTGAGCGTGACTTTAAGCATGAATCGATCAATTTGGGCTTCGGGTAGCGGATAGGTGCCTTCTTGTTCCACCGGGTTTTGGGTGGCCAAAACCAAAAACAGGGGAGACAGGTTATAGGTGGTATCTCCAATGGTCACATGCTTTTCTTGCATGGCTTCCAATAATGCAGATTGGACTTTGGAGGGCGCGCGATTGATTTCGTCTGCGAGCACAATATTGGCGAAAATCGGTCCCTTCTTCACATTGAATTCACCTGACTTGGGATTGAAAATCAATGTTCCGATCAAATCCGCCGGCAACAGATCGGGCGTGAATTGGATTCGATTAAATTGGCAACTGACTGAGTTCGCCAGAGACTTGACTGCAGTAGTTTTGGCCAAGCCTGGAACGCCTTCGAGAAGCACATGTCCATCGGCAAGTAAGCCAATCAACAACTTTTCCAACATGTTTTTTTGACCTACAACGGAATGGCCAATTTCTTCCAGAATCCTCTGGACCATCACCCCTTCCCGTTTGACTTTTTCTGTAATTGCTTGGATATCGACCTTGACTGCGCTATTCATGCTCGTCCTCTCCCATTATTTTGAGGCATCTTTTTAAAATTCGAAGGGCATCTTGTAATTCATGAGGTTCTTTAAATCCGCCAGCAAAATGCGCGTGACGAAAAAGATCTTTCAGTTTTGACCAATCCTGAACTTCGCTGTCGGGCAATGTCCCATTGCGAGAAAGATAGGAAGCCAGTAAAGGCTCAAATTTTTCGGGTGTTCCGTTGGCAGGGATATTGGTATTGACGGGTACTTCCTGTTGCAAAAATCGAAGACAAATGTTTTCCATTTGAAGCAGGATTTCCTTGGCCACATCGGGTGAGCTCGATGCGGTGCGTAACCTCGATTTTAGACTAACCAGGTCCGACTTAAAATCAACTTTGAGGATTTCCGTGGGCTTGCGGGATTTCAAGGTAAACTTGAAGACTAACCAAGCTAGGCTGATGGCTCCGCCGAGAAGAATTAATCCCGCGACAAGTTTAAACCACAACATATCCAAAATACGGACCGGGGCGGGAAGAATATCGACCAAGGCGGTTGGGATAAAAATGGCTTCTTCTGAGTGAGAGAGTCCGGTTAAATAGCGAATCTTCATCGATGCCGCTCGACCATTTCCTTGGACTTGGGCTCTAAGGTGATAGATAAATTCCGTATGGTTTTTAATGTCTTCCGCCACCGCCAATTTTTTATGAATCGTCGCCTGACCTAACATTTTAAATCCACTGAAGGATAAGCTGTCCGGAGGTAACACTATCACGGGAACTTGGTTGTCCTTCCATTCAACTTGAAGCACATAGTCCAGAGAGTCGCCCACTTTGGGAGTCAAATTGGTAAAGGCTCCTTGGGTCGATAACTTAACGGCTTCAAGTACCGGGGTAGTCGTATCCATTGTGGATCCGTTCATTGTGGATAGGACTGAATTGTGAGAGGGAGCACGGAAGGGATCTCGTGCATTTGAAATGGAGTCGGGAGGGGCAGGAGGAGCGATGGTCATGTCTGCATCGGCTAACACCGATAGCATGACTATGAAAATGGCCCCTAGTGAAACGGCCCAGCCTTTGGAATTTGTCGCTTTAGTAAACATCAGATCGATTGGTTTCTAATTCAGTTGAACCCTAAAATTTACGTATAAGTGGCAACAAATTAGCAAATTCATTCTCCAGAAAAAACACCCCCAACCCTATTTACCTTAGGTTGGGCAAACTTTAAGTAATTTGTTAGCCATGTCAGATTCCGAAGCTAGGGAAACGATTATCGATAATTTGATTACTCAATTGGCGGCTCTCCCGTCAATTGGCCGGAAAACGGCCCAGCGAATGGCCTACCACCTTATGGCCCAAGATGCCGATTCGGTTCGAGAATTGGCACGGGCATTGACTGACGCAAAGTCCCGGATCCATCCCTGTAATTGTTGTGGCAATTATACCGAACGGGAAACTTGTCGCATTTGTTCCAATGAACGTCGCGCGAAAAATTTAATTTGCGTAGTTGAAAAACCCGCCGATATTTTAGCCTTCGAGCGTGCAGGTACTTTTCCAGGTGTTTATCATGTGCTAGGAGGAACAATTTCTCCGCTAGATGGCATTGGCCCCGCCGACCTGAATTTCACCACACTTTGGGAAAGAGCCCGACTAGAAAGGGTGGAATTGATCCTTGCTTTGAATACCAATGCTGAAGGGGAGGCGACGGTCACTTATATTCAACAAAGACTGCATGGCTTATCTGTAAAAATTTCTCGACTCGCTCGAGGTATTCCTGTTGGGTCGGAACTGGAATATGTCGACGAACTGACCGTACAAAGGGCCCTGGAAAGCCGCGTTGAAATGGGATAAGGGTCCCCAAATTAAAACCTCCCGGAAAAATCCCCTATGAAAATTAAGTCTGCTGAATTCATTTTATCCGCCCAAGAAACCAAGCATTACCCTAAGGACCATTTACCCCAAATCGCGGTAGCGGGTCGATCCAATGTCGGCAAATCTTCGCTTTTAAACTTCCTTGTACAACGAAAAAACCTGGTCAAGACCAGTCAAATGCCGGGTAAAACCAAGCTCATCAATTTCTTCCTCATCAATAAGGAGTTTTATCTAGTGGATATCCCCGGCTTCGGTTATGCGAAAACGGGTCGGGAAGAGAAAAGAGGCATGGAAGAGGCCATTGAAGCCTATTTCACGACAAGCGAACCGTTAGTTGGATTACTCTATCTGGTCGATATTCGCATGACGGACAGTCCTGTGGATGCGGATGCGATTAAATGGATTTCCTCCTTCGATATCCCCTTGCTTGTCGTTGCTACGAAGGGAGATAAATTAGGTAAGGAAAAATGTGGGAAAGCGTTGAAAGAAATGACCGACAATCATGGACTCCCTCAACCCCCTTTGCTTACTAGTGCCGATGCGAAAACGGGTCGCGACGATGTTTTGGAACAAATACAAATTTTATTGGATGCAGCTAAATAAACCCATAAACCCCAAGCACCACTAGGGTTTCCCATAACCCTCTGCCTAGTGTACAATAGGCGAGATGACTTCCTTACTGAACTGGATCGGATTTCGATACCGGAAATCCTATGTGGGCCAATTAATGGATTTGGGGCTTCAAGCGTTTTGGTGCGCATTTCAGAGTAAAGACGGTAATCGTAAACAGAGCCTCGACCAACTGGTTAGCCAGATTTATTTCACCGGGGTAGAGGCGATTCCACTCGTGGCTTTCCTTGCTCTGGTTATCGGTACCGCTACTATTTTACAGGCCGCGACTGTGATGCCAAAAATTGGCGCCGGAGATTATTTCGGAAATGTCATGGTGCTCGTTGTCATTCGCGAAGTGGGCCCACTATTCACTGCCTTTCTTGTTGCCGGGCGCACTGGGTCGGCATTGTCCACATATCTCGGTAACATGAAAGTGCAACAAGAAATCGATGCACTTAAAACCATGGGCATAGATCCAGTGCGATATTTGGTTTACCCCTCTTTTGCCGCTATCGTCGTTTCTATGTTTTGCCTCACTGTGATATTTAATATGGTTGCCATTTTCGGTGGTTACCTGGTTGTGAAATTGTTAGCCGTAACACTTTCTGATTTTTCCGATGTGCAGCTCACCCTGTCTTTGTTCCTCGAACGCATTCTGGCATCGATGGGAATTATGGATGGAGTCATTGGTATAATCAAACCATTCTTTTTTGGAATTCTTGTGTCCGTCATCGCTTGTTTTCATGGTCTAAATGTGACGAATGATTTCCGTGAAGTCCCTAAGGCGACGACCAACGGAGTAGTGAATTCCTTTGTTTGCATAACCTTGTTCGACACCTTGTTTGCCATACCTTTCCTGACCAAGGTTGGATTTTTATGAGGGCTGGAAAGAGATGAGTGTGGTCGCTTCCGTGCATAATCTCCGTTTTGCTTACCCTGGCGAGGAGCCGGTTTTGCGTCGCGTTAATTTCCACGTTTTGCCGGGCCAGATTCTCGTTATCTGTGGCCTTTCCGGTCAGGGAAAAAGCACCATTTTGCGACTTTTAATCGGCCTAGAAAAACCGGACGCAGGGATGATTCATATTTTGGGTAAGGATATTACCGCGCTCAATGATCGGCAATTCAACGAAATCAAAAAAACAGTTGGTTTTGTCTTTCAAAATCCTGCTTTACTTTCCAACAAGACCATTTTCGAAAACGTGGCTTTACCACTCATCTACCACAATATCGGGGATGAAGAGGAAATTCGCTATCGTGTCGACAATGCCCTTGAAATGCTACTCATCAAAGAGTTCCAACATAATTATCCCGCTTCACTAAGCCTGGGGATTTTAAAACGGGCCGCCGTGGCTCGAGCCATGATCATGCGCCCAAAACTGATTCTCATGGATGAGCCCACGGCAGGACTTGATAGAATAAGTCGTTCCGTCTTATTGGCGTTGATCGCCAATATCCGGCGGATCAATCATGTTTCCATGATTTTAGTGACTCATGATCTTTTGGCAGCACGGGAATTGGGCGGTGAGATCGGTGTGTTAAAAGACGGTGAACTTTTAGAACCGATGAATTTCGAACAGCTAAAAAATTGTCAAGATTCCTTCGTGGAATTTCTCTTTCGTCAATTGGAAGAAGAAGCCCATATGACCACGGAAGCCGGGCCAGCATGAAACTGGACTTTTATCGCCATCGTAATCTATTGACGGGTTTCTTCGTTTTCAGCGCCTTGGTGACCTTTGTGGTGTTGATCATTGTATTGTTTGAACAAAAGGGCGTTTTCCAACTTCAATATAAATTGAGCGGTGTATTTGAAAATGGAGTGGGCTTAAGACCCGGCGCCGATGTTTTGTTTAATGGTGTAAAAATAGGTCGAGTTCAATCCCTGAATCTCATGGGGCAACGTGACCCCACCAAGTCTGCGGGGATGGTGGTCCTTGATTTTATTATCGATAAAAAATATCAGGATTTCATAACCGATAAATCATCGGCAGTAATTTTACGCGATAAAAACTTGGTCTCGGATCGAGTCGTGAATATCGAAACTTCTGGGCCTGGAGGTAGGGTTCTCGAGGGGGGCGATACCATTGCCGTCTCTGAATCCCGTGACATTGAATCTGTATTGACCGGATTGACTAAACTGATGGGAAAAATGGATCAACTCATTAATAGTATTGACACGGTTGTCAGTAAGAGTAGCGATCCAAGGTCCACGGTGGGCGCGATGCTTGGTTCTCGTGAACTTTACGATCGCCTGCTTTCAAGTGTTACCCATGTGGATATGGCTGTGGGTCAAGGTCGAGACGTGCTAAGTCGCTTTCAATCTTTGACCGACACTATTCATACGACTTTAGGTGGCTTCCTAATTAAAGCCGACACCACCTCGGGAAGATTGGTACGTACTGCCGATCAAGTGGAAAAATTGAGTATGCATGCCAATGTACTTGCGGATCAAAGCGAAACCATTTTACGACGTATGGATCAGATCATGTTGCAAGGAGCCGGTAAATTGGATCAAGCTGGTGACCTCATGGATGCTGTATCTCAGCTTTGGTTCATTCGTGGCAAATTCATGACCAAGGGAGATTATCCGGTTTTACTCAATGAGATGGGGCCATAGATGAAAAGGCTTCAATCGATTGGGGTCATGATTTTTGCTTTGTGCTTCGCACCTCGATTTACAATGGCAGACGATTCACCGAAATATGCCGAACGAGGAATGTCCGCTTATTATTCAGGCAAATTTGATTTGGCCCGCCTCTTTTTTTCCAAAGCGTTGCAAGATGCAATCCTCAAGGGGAAGGAAGAATGGATAGTCAAAGCCACTCTTAACCTTGTGGACCTAGAACTGGAAGCGTTGGAAGAAGCGGAAGCGGGCCGGCTACTCGAAGGGCTTACCACCAAAGAGAAAAATTTGAGATCCTTAATTCTGTGGAAACGATCACAACTAGCCTATCAACAGCGTCATTTTCCCGAAGCACTCGCGTCTCTCGATTCAGCCCTAGTCTTGGCCAAAGGAGACAAGGCCAAGGAATTGGCGATGAGACTCGACCATGTCCGGTTCAGGATTCAATCGACCAGCCCTTCCATTTGGGGACCTGAATACGACTCTATAAAAAATAATTCAGGCCGGATAGACCGGGGTAGAATCGTGGGTTTGGAGGCCATGGCTGCGATGTCACGTCGAGAGTTTGGAAAAGCCGACACCCTTTGGATGGAAGCAATGAATGTTTATCGTGATCAAGGGCGGCTAGCCAAGGTGGCGGCATGTCTTAACCAGAGAGCTCTTTGCCTCTTTTCATCCGGGTATAAAGACGAGGCCCTGGAGATCAATATGCGTTCGGTAGCCATTTATTCTGAATTAGGATTGGAATTGCCCGGTTTACGAGCCCAGGCCCTGCGATTGTTGTTGGTAGAAGACCCCAAGGAGCTTGCCAAACTGCATCAGGATATGGATCTTGTAGGTCAGAAGTTCAGCGGTTTTGATTTACAAGGCGTACTCGATGAATATTCGCACAGCATGCATTTTGGTAGGGTTGGGGTTGGCCCATAGTCAGGCCGCCAATATTCAAACTCAGGATCTTTTTTTCTTTTCCACCCATAAAAAGCCCACACAAATAGTCGGAGATTCCAAAAACGCATTCATTCTTACCGAAGGTGGCGTGTTGATGTATGATTACCGACGCTCTGCTTGGGTCGATAATCTGGCTCCGGGTATGGCCGTCTCGCAAATCCGATATTCCGCCAGTCGTTCTCGATTTTATTTGATGGCTCAAGGTGGCAGAGTCATGGAATACAACACGGCCTTTCATCGACTGAGCGATGCCTCCTCCGAAGAATTCGCTGCAGCGGGGGATGCGAGTACAGCCCCGGATATTAACGGCCTCACACTAGATGGAAATAATTTTTTCCTCGGGGATGCCATTCGCGATAAGTATATGCGTCGGGCTCCGATTGTTCAATCCAAGGTTTTTGATTTTGACAATCTCTGGGTCATGACCGATGGCCTCGGCGCCTTTTACGGTTCCGCTCGGAGAAAACAGGCCAATTCCTTTTGGTTTGGATTAGACGATCCTAGCGCTCAGGTGATTTATCATGAAGGCGGAAATGTCTGGTTCGGGTCCTGTCGTACTGGCCTTTCAACTTCGTCGGGATCATCTGGAACCAGCAATGGGTCTTTAGTGACTGCCAAGTCCGATCTCAACGGGTGGAAGGTCTATCCTGCTCAATTGGAAACGGGATTCGGTGATGGCTGTATTCACGATATCGTTTCTTGGAGGGACTATATTTGGCTGGCTACCGAAAAAGGTGTAGTGCGCCATGATCCTCGATCTGGACAGTTCATCACTTACTCCCATTTGTTGGGTGGCGCCAATGAACGCGTCAATTCCTTACACGTACATTTGGGAAGTTTATATGCAGCAACCGAAAAGGGTGTCGCCTTTTTAACCGAACCTCAAGGCGAATTTCAATCCATGGAATCTATGAGCCAAGGTGGGCTAGCTGTGAATGAACTTCTGAGTAAGGATCAAGACCTGTGGGCTGCTACTCGCTTGGGGCTTTTTGTACATCAACCTACGGGATGGAAAGATTTGAAAGCCGTGAGCGGAAAAGATGTTCCGGAAGCGACATCCATTCCGGTTCCTTCCCTTGCTTATCATGACACAACTTTGTTCTGGATCAGTGGAAATAAAATCATGGTTAAAGCCAAGAAACAGCTTCCTAAAGTATTGTTGGAACGCGATCAACCCATGCGGCTTCGGTTCGAAGGGGACCTCCTTTTCGTTGGCTTCTATACCGGCGTTACCGTTTATGATTTGAAACGAAAACTATGGACCGATTTTCGCCTCCAAGATGGTATTCCAGGAACCAAAGTATTCACCTTTTCTGTAGAAGGGCCAAAGCTTTGGATCGGAACGGATTTGGGCGTCGAGCGTATCAATTACAAGCCCTATTTACCCTGAATTGTCAATTTGGACTTTTTTTCCAGGAAACCACTGAATTTCCTTTAAAAAATGGCGATGCTTTAAGCCTAACCCGTTGTATCTTCCTTGTCGCTTTGCTTGGCCACCCTGTACGCTCATGATGGACCCGAAGCCCCAATACAATCGGGCCAGGGAAGAGGAACGCACCGTGAAGCGGAAATACAAATTCCCAGTATCGCAACAAGCAAATTTAATAGGTCTGGAATGGCAAAAACTTTGCACCTTCGCTATGTCCCAAGCCGACCGTTTTGAAGAAAAAAAACATCGTGCTTCCTTTCTAGGCACTCTAGACTCTCGCGGTTATCACTGGTCGTATCCTGCCAATGATTTTCCCTCAACCTTTGGCCGTTTTATTGCCCACTACCTATTGGAAGTGCCACAGGCTGATGGCAGTATCTATGAAGTTTATTTGAAGGAATCAGAATTCCCAACTCAGTTGGAAGAAGTTCTAGCCTTGCGACTAGGAGAAGCGGAAACCGCTTTGGTCGAATTCATGGGCATGCACGAGGATAAAATTCGATTTTACGGGCGTGATCTTGGAACGGGAAAGGAAATGCTTTATAGCCCCAATGACCATTTACCCTGGTGGATCGCACCTGTAAAACCAGCGAAGGATTCCTGCTTCATGCAAGTCCTCCGCGCGCCTTTGCGTTCGATCAACGTCAACGTGGCCGAAGCCGTATTGTTGACCGCACCGACTTATTTTACGGGAAACGAATTGCGTTCCCGAGCTCTAACCTGCTTGCGTTTAAGTCCAAATGGATTGTCGTCCTTCACCCTTGAGAAAAAAATCTGGGCCCATGCCCATTGGATGGACTTTTGTGTGGACATGCCTATACCAAGCGAAAACTATCTTCAGGCCTTGGTTCGCTGGGAAGAATATCTGGGTAAAGAAATGGAAGAAAGTTGGTCCTTTCCGGCTTTACTGCATGAATGGGAAATGAGCCCTTGTCTGCTTACTCGCATGCTCCAGGATCTATCCGTTGCAACCATCGCCATTCCCGAGTTGGAATGGGTTTTGGAAAGTATTTGGAATGAGCAACCGCGAGTCAGCTTGTGGGGTAAAACACCGAAACAGATGGGAAAATACCTCTGCACCCAAGAAATGCTGGACGAGGTAATTCAAAACTTGCGAAACAAAGGCAAAGCTAATCTTCTGCCACGCCATGTCTTAATGGCAAGACCGATTGAGATGCCTCAACCCGCCCATTGACGCGATAAATTCCCCCGGTTTTAGAAGGCCAGCGCACCACCTAATTCGTATGTCATGCTTGAACCATCCACGCCCTTGGGCATGCTATTTAGAAAATGGTATTTGACATCGGCGAAGACGGCGATGGGAATGACCGGGATTTTCGCCTTGGCGCTGGCTTCTAAATGGAAACCCATGCCACTGGAAAGGCCATCGTCGATTATCCCCTTGGTTAGGGCTTTGGACACTTCGTCCATAGTTGCTGTTGATGGCAAATTAGCCTTGGCAATCGCCTTTTTTGAGAACTCCGTATTGAGTACCGAGGTGGACAAGACCTGGGTGATACCTGCGCCTGCAGACAATTTAACGATGGAAACTAGTGGGGGAAATTTAAGGAAAGGGTACAAAACCGTAAGGTCATTGACGATTCGCGCGAACACAGGTTTGCCTTCAACAAATGGAACCTTCAGATCAAACTTTAGGGGTACCTTGGTATCGGATGGGCCGAGAAGGGTGACATCATAATATCCAAATTGAACATTGCTTCCCCCCTCAATATCAATAAAAGGCAAAACGTCCACCCAAAGCTTGACACCAACACCCTGTAGGCCTGAAACCTTGGCTTGATCAATTGAGAGGGCATTAGCACCAGACCCGAAAATTTCCGCCTTACTTGCTTTGACCTCCAAGCTGGGCGCCGGAGCCCATTGACCGCCAATGCCAAAAATGGCATGTGAATAGACCACCGCTGAAGCGGTGAGAGCAATGGTATTGATAAAAGTTGATTTCATAATTCCTCCGTTGGATGGACTGTCAAATAGAATAAGTAATAGCCGGGGCTTTTGCAATATTTTGTCAGCTTGGATGACTTATAACAAGGAAATGAATGCTGCCAATCGTCCAGAAGCCTTGCCATCTCTTCGGTATGAAAAATAACGCGCTGGGTTTTGAAAGGTGCATCCACCCATATCTCGTAAATTTTCCGGAAGAATTCCCTCTGCCATAGCTTGGGAACGATTACTGGCGGGCATATCGAAATAGCATTTTCCATTTTTACGGTTGATAAAATCAGCATTAAGTTGCGCAGCCACCTCTTCTCCCATCTCTAAGGAATCGGGCCTAAGGCAAGGGCCAAAGGCGACGCAGGTGTTTTTCGGATTGATAAAGCCTTGTTTTGTCAGATGGTTTAAGGTCTTCCCTAGAATACCCAAGCGCGTACCCCGCCAACCTGCATGAACGGCAGCGATGGTTTTAAGGTAAGGATCATAAATTAAGGCAGTCAAACAATCGGCCATGGTGACAGCTAAAATCCGATCCGGTTTCCGACTGTAAATCGCATCCGTCTCATCAGGTTCAATTCTCGAGTCCCCGGAGGTCAACTTGTCCACATCGACTATTCGGTCAGAGTGTACCATTTTTGGAAGCACTAGCGGCTTGCCGATCAAACCCGTTTGAGATCGTAGTACTTCCCAATTCTGTTCCACAATATCCGCATTGTCACCACATCTGAAACCGAGATTGAGTTGAGAATAGGCACCCGAGCTCAATCCTCCGACACGGGCGGTAAAGCCCGCATTCACTTGCTCGACCCATTCAGGAAAAGGAAGAATCAGGTCGAGGGCAGGTTGGTTCACAAGTCAAGAATAACAAGGGTGGCGTCGTCCGCCAATTCTCCTGAGGCCTGTTCAGAACCTCCGAGGAAATCAGATCGGGACTTCATCAATGAGTCAATTAATGCGGCTGGATGGTCTGCACCGGAGTAAATGGCCAGATTCATGAGCGGATCCAAGCCAAACATTTTCCCCGCTGTTCCATGTGCTTCAGTGATGCCGTCGGTGAATAAAAAGATTCGCACTTCCGAAGCCATATCCACCGTGGCATCTTTGAGAAAGGTATCGGCAAACATTCCCAAGACGAGGCCACTGGAAGCCATTTCTACTAAGCTTTCCGGTTTGTGATCTCCACCCGGGCTTTGTCGAAGAATTTGAGCGACATGTCCAGCATTGCAGTAGGTAAATTTCCGCTCCTTTTTATCAAAAATAGCGTAGAATGCCGTTACAAATTTTGCTGATCCCAATTGCTGTTCCATAAAAGTCGCATTGATTCGATTCAAAACTGAACAAGGGGATAAATCTTGGGCCGAAAAGGTCCGCAACAAAACCTTGAACATGGACATGACCAAAGCCGCACCAATTCCGTGACCGGAAACATCAGCAACGACAAGGCCCAAATGATTGGGGCCGATTTCGAAACAGTCATAATAATCGCCGCCCACCATTCCGGCAGGGATGTACTTAGAGGCGATCCGTTGTATCAGGTGATTTGGAAAGGTGGAGGGAAGCAAACTATTTTGAATAATTCGTGCTCGATTGAGATCTTCTTCGATATGCTTTTGCGCCTTGCTTAAGGCAGCATAGGCCTCATTCAATTTACCATTGGTGTTTTTTAATTCCAGGTTTGCCACCGCCAATTCGCGTTGGGCTCGAAAGGTTTCCATGATCAACCCTGCCTGTTGGGCCAAACCGGAAAGATGAGAAATATTTTGGCCGGTTAATTCAGGGCCTGGAGGAGTAGTGTCCATCCATAAAATGCCTACCGCTCGGAAGCTGGAAATGCTAAGGGTATCGATTTGTGGCATTCGAGCGGAGATGGGCATAAGGAGATAACTTTTTGAATCCGTGACCTGAAACGGGTCCCCACTCTGCTTGGTTTCTACCAACATATGCCTCAGGGATTTGAGGCATTCCAAAGCAGGTCCTTTGGCAAGTAGAGGATTCAGTTTTGCCAAGACTTCGGGGGAAAGACCTAAAGAATGGGTTGGAACCAATTCATGCAGGGTTTCATGAAACACGAAAAGGGCCATGTTCTGGGCGCCGGTCATTTCCATAATTCCAAGTAAAAAAGCATCGAGGGCTTGATCCAAAGTCGCTGCGGAATGCAAGACACGCGTCACTTCATGAACAAGCGAACTAAGGATCAATTCCTGGGCCAGTAAGTCCTGATTTTTTATGTCCTCGGCCTCGTTTTCGAGTCTCATGCGGTTCCTGGGATGGGGAATACTCGTTTTCCCGATTATACCACTTTGATGTTGGACCTTCACCCTGAAATCGAGGCCTTTTCTAGCGATACGATTCCACCGTTAGCTTGACTGGAGGGTGGGTCTTAGTTAGTTTTCTGGGCCGTTTTTAGGGACAGAGGATGGGATGAACATTTCTAAGCAAGCTAAGCAAGAAACCGCCGAAAAAGTCCCAGTCCCGGATGCCAGTCTGGTGGATTGGTTCATGATTGAATTTTGGCCGCGTTTCGGCAAGCAAACCACCTACCTCTTGTTGGGTATTGCCGTTGTCGTCTCAGTAGGTGTTTGGTATAACAATGACCGCCTAGCCTCCCAAGCCAAGGAAAATAAGCTCCTCGGACAAGCCTATCTACTTTACAGCGAAGACAAAACCGATGCCGCTGAAACCTTCTTGAATTCCTTCCTCAAAACGGGCCATTCTCGCCTCGTTCAAGATAAAGCCAATTTGATGTTGGGTCAGATTTTATATTCCAAAGCGAAATATGACCAAGCTATCAAAGTCTTTAGCCTAGTGGACCTTTCCGATACCAAACACAGTTTGGTGGCTTCCGGTGCTTTGCATGGCGTTGCAGCGTCTTACATCCAAATTAAAGATTATGGCAAAGCGGTGGAAAGCCTTGAAAAATTTGTGTCCCTTTTCGGAAGGCGTACTGGAGATCCTTCCGAAAAAGTGGAAGGCAAAGAAGTAACCGATTTGAGCCCAGCGGTTCCCAATGCCCTTTGGAAACTCACCTTGTCCTACCGTGAGCTGAAAAACGATCCAAAAGCCAAGTCTTCAGCAGAAAAGTTGGTCAAAATCTATCCCGAATCCAAAGAAGCATTCGACGCGACCCGACTTCTCGCCCAAATGCCCTAAATTCTCATCCAACTGCCTTAAAACCGCTTGTTTAATCGCCGGATTAGATCTTCTGGCTTTCTTATATTTCCTTCATGTCTTCCTTCAAACTAGAAGCTCCATTCCTTCCCAACGGCGATCAACCTGCCGCCATCGCTCAATTGATTTCAGCGATCAAAAAGGGTGAACAATTCCAAACTTTGCTTGGTGTTACTGGTTCGGGTAAAACCTTTACGGTGGCCAATGTCATTCAAGAATTGGATAAGCCCACATTAATCATCTCGCACAATAAAACCCTCGCCGCGCAACTATACCAGGAGTTCAAGGCCTTTTTCCCCAAGAATGCGGTCGAGTATTTTGTCAGTTACTATGACTACTATCAGCCCGAAGCCTATGTCCCCTCCTCTGATACCTATATCGAAAAAGACTCCAACATCAATGAAGAAATCGACAAACTTCGATTGCGGGCCACGGCTTCACTGATGTCTAGACGAGATGTGATTGTGGTAGCATCGGTATCCTGCATTTATGGTTTGGGTGCTCCGGAAGAATACCGGAAAATGATGTTGGAAATCAAAGTCGGCGATAATATTGAGCGGGGTGATTTTCTCCGCAAATTGATCGATATCTATTATGGTCGCAATGACATTGATTTTAAACGCGGAACCTTCCGCGTTCGCGGGGATGTGGTGGAAGTCCATCCGGCCTACGACGATTTCGCTTATAGGTTCGAATTTTTTGGAGAAGAGTTGGAGAAAATCCGACGGATCAATCTCATCACAGGGGAAGAGGAAGCGCAGTTGGATAAAGTGTTGATCTATCCCGCACGCCACTACGTGACCAGTGAGTCGGGAATGGACCGTGTTCTTAAAGACATTCGCCATGAGTTAGATGAGACACTGAAAAAGTTCACTATGGAGAATAAGCTTTTGGAGGCTCAGCGCCTCAGTCAACGCACCTTATATGACATTGAAATGTTGAAGGAAGTGGGGCATTGTCCCGGCGTAGAGAATTATTCGCGTATCATTGAAAATAGGTCTGTGGGCACGCCGCCATCCACGTTGATGGATTTTTTTGGAAAGGATTATTTACTGATCCTGGACGAATCCCATGTTACGATTCCTCAAATTGGAGCCATGTACAGCGGAGATCGTTCCCGAAAGGAAAACCTGGTCAATTATGGCTTTAGGCTTCCCTGCGCATTGGATAACCGACCACTCAAGTTCAATGAATTCGAGGCGAAAATCCCCACCACGATTTTTGTGTCCGCCACGCCGGCGGATTATGAGCTACGTAAATGCGGAGGCGTGGTTGTTGAACAAATTATTCGTCCCACAGGGTTGTTGGATCCGGAAGTAGAAGTGCGTCGAACCAAGGGCCAAATCGACGATATTCTCAATGAGATTGCCGTTCGCATTAAACGCAATGAAAGAACCTTGATCACAACGCTTACCAAGCGAAGCGCCGAGGACCTGACCGATTATCTCCAAAATGCGGGTCTCAAAGTCAGTTATATGCACTCCGAAACCGATACCCTGGCGCGAAGTGAAATCGTCAAACAACTGCGAGAAGGGACTATCGATATTCTAGTTGGGATCAATTTATTGCGGGAAGGATTGGATCTTCCCGAGGTTTCTTTGGTGGTTATTCTAGACGCGGATAAGGAAGGATTCCTCAGAAGCAATCGCTCCCTGATTCAAACCATTGGACGCGCAGCTCGTAATTTAAATGGGCGCGTCATTCTTTATGCCGACAAAATGACTGACAGCATGCGTTATGCCATTGACGAGACCAATAAACGTCGCACCAAACAGGAGGAGAGTAATCAGCGGACTGGAATGGTTCCCCACAGCGTACAAAGAGAAATTCACAAGCATTTACAATTGCTTCCTGAAATCGATTATTCCACGGATTTAAAATCTCTGTTAGTTGCCGAAGAAAACGCTGCTTATTTGGCGG
>JAYVCH010000226.1:0-19688 GCA_043750055.1 Fibrobacteria bacterium | reverse complement strand
CACGCGTTCGCAGGACATATGAATACGCTCCTTTTTCAAGCCTTTCCTTGGAGGGAGTGGGAATATAGTCGAGGACATAATATTTGGTTTCCATCGGCTTTGAAAAATAACAGCCAGTAATAAATAGGAAGGCTATAGCTAAGCCTGCGACCCTGGTTCTCATTTAGCGCGCTCCTGCTTGCTTTCACCCCGTAACAGAATCGAGGGATTTTCCTTTATCTGTCGGCTGAATGTATTCATGTTCTTCATAGTTTCCTTGAGATTACTCATGCTCTGCGTCAAGTCTTCCTGTACTCGAAGTACCGTGATGTCCAGTTTTTGTGCAACGCCGGTCATGCCTTCGGCAGCTTTTCGATATTCATGGACCGTTTGGTCGATTTCGGCAGCATGGACTTTGGCGCGAATATCCTTGGAGGTCGCTTCTAATTGGGTGAGAATGCCGTCCATTCGTTTTCCTGGTCTTACCCGAACAATATCTTGCGTTAGTGTGTCGAGTCCGGAACTAAGGTCGGCGGAGCTTTTGATCAACCGGTCAATTTGACTTCGGTTTTGAGTTTCGGTAATGTTGATGATATTGCCAAGTAAATGATCGATTTTTAGCGCAATGGAGTCGGCGCGCATGGTGATTTTACCTAACATGGAAAGCTCCGATTTCACTTCTCCACCAGGGGGGATATCGGAGGAAGAATAACTCCCTCCTGTGATTTCGATATATTTCAAACCGGTTATTCCATAGCTTCCCATGGAGGCAACCATATCGGTTTTCATTGGTGTTCCTTTGGCTACTTCAAAACGGACGATAGATTTTGTGATATCGGAAGAGTCGGTTACGATCGCGACAATATTTCCTACTTCAACCCCATTTTGTTTGACCGGCGTGCCTAAATCCAAACCACTGACCGATTCGGCCAATCGGGTCATGTAGCCAACCTTTTTCACAAATAGCTGTTTGCCTACCATAAAGAAAAGCACTATCGCTAGAATGGCAATGGAAATTATGAGAAAGGCCCCCAGTCGGGCTTTTTCTGCCTTGCCTACATCCATTCCCAAACTCCTTTCAACCCATTTTTAAAAAGCATTTTCATCGATTCTCCCAGTTGAATCCCACTGTCGAACTCATTTGCGTCGACAGACTACTCTTACGCAACAAAAAATCGGAAACCTCTTGTGGGCCGCCTGACTGGGCTTGCGAAATAGTCCCATCGAACAAAACTTTACCCTGAGAAAGAAAGGTAAGCTGATCGCTGATGGATTTGATGGAATCGAGTTCATGAGTGACGACGATCATGGTAATTCCCAGAGTTTCCTTCAATTCCAAAAGTAAATCATCCAATTCCCGAGAAGTAACCGGATCCAATCCAGCGGAGGGTTCATCGCAAAATAGCAGTTCCGGATCGGTTACAATCGCCCGGGCCAAACCAGCACGTTTTCGCATTCCGCCCGAAAGTTCATTAGGCATCTTATGATACGCACCGCCCATACGAACTTGATCCAGTTTCAATCGAACCAAGTCTTCCACCACGTCTTTGGGTAAGTTGGGATTATGGATTCGTAAGGGCAAGGAAACATTTTCGCCAACGGACATTGAGGATAAAAGGGCTCCTCCCTGGAACAGCACTCCCACACGACGCATAAGCGTGGGGCGAGATTTTCCATCAAACCAGTCCACCTTTTCGCCGAATAGCTGAATTGTTCCTGAAATTGGTTTTTCTAACCCAATGATATTCTTAAGTAAGGTGGACTTTCCACATCCTGAAGTTCCCAGTATCACACGAATTTCGCCTGCCTTGACGGTCATGTTGACATCATTTAACACTACCCGACTCCCATAACCGGCCCTTAAGTTTTCGACTCGGAGTGGGGGCGGGATTAGGGCCTCTTTTTCAGAATGAAGTTCAGGTTTTATCGACATTTTAGTAGTAGAAGAGGAAGGAAAAAACGGCGTCGGCTAGAATGATTGCAAAGATGCAAGTTACCACGCAAGAGGTCGTTGCCTTTCCTACAGCATCCGCGCCTCCACGCACATTTAAGCCTTTATTGATAGCAACCAAGGTAATTATCCAAGAGAATGTGAGGGATTTGATCAAGGCCTGACCGATGAAGTTCAGGGTGATGGCTCCTCGTAGCTCAGTGAGGTAGGAAATGGGAGATAATTTGAAAAACATCAAGCCAACCATTAATCCGGCAAAAACCCCGGAGGCGGCGGAACAGACGGTTAGCAGAGGCATCGCTAAACTCATGGCCCAAAAGCGAGGTAAAACCAGAAAATGGATAGGATTAATGGCCATGGAATGCAAAGCACCGACTTCTTCTTGGACCACCATGGTGGATATTTCCGCGGTAATAGAACTTCCCGAACGACCCGCCATGATCACGGCCGTCATCACGGGTCCAATTTCCGTGACCATGGTAATTCCAATTCCGCTTGCAAGAAAAATGGTGGCGCCGAATTTTTCCAATTGAACTCCGGATTGCAATGCCAAAGTGAAACCGATGAGTGTCGACAACAGTAGAGTGATGGGTAGGGCCGAGCTTCCTAGCCGAACCATTTGATTGATAATATCGGCCCGGAGTAGGGTCTTGGGTTTGAATGCGGCCAGAGTGGACCAGTACAACGATTCGGATAGTAAAACCAGGGTGTCGCGCACTTGGGTAAAGAGTGTATGACCTGCCTCACCTGCCCATTCGAAAAGAGTTTGATGAGGAGAAGTATCGGAGTCGGTTGCTGAAGGAACCGTGACTTTGGTGAGGGCTTCTTTAAGCTCTTGGGCCATATTTAACAAAACCAGTTTGCCTCCCGAAGCTTCGAGGGCAACCTGGAGGCGAACAAACCACGCCATGGACAGGGAATCTAAAGATCGCAATGGACCACAATCCAGAGTCAACTGTTTCCCTTGATACTCGCTCAGGAGGCGGAGATGCTCTTTTGAGACCCATTCTGGAGTCAGTAATTCGGGTAATACAATTTCTTTAGAGTTCACAACGCCTGCCGGTTTACTCCCAATTTTCCGTATCTACGGATAAATTCTAATTTTCTTTTGGAAGAATAAAGTGAAAATAGGAAGAAAGTGATATTGAAGTCTCAAAGTACGGTCAAGCTACGTTCATTTTTATTGATGTTCTTGGCGATAAATATGTTTTCTACCTGTTTTCCTTCTTCAGTTTTTGCCGGAACTCCCGATTCGACTTCCGCAAGTGTTTTGTCGCTAGACTATGTTGGGATGGAACGACTTGCAGAAGAGACAAATCCTACCCTGCGTGAAAAAAAACTCAATATCGATAAAGCCGAACAGAAGCTTCACGAATTAGAGATGTCAGCAATCCTACCAAAATTCATGGTTGAAACCGGGATGGGCCCCGCACCGGGCTTGAGGTATACAGTCGATTCCACCAGCTTGCATTTTACCGATGCTGGAGGCCAGGAACGCTCGGTTCAACAGTTTCAAAAGGATTATGATTTCAAGGATTGGGGCCCCTTTTTTGGTATTGAAGTGACTGCAGTGCAACCCTTGAATCTCGGACGCTATCAGGCAGGCCATAGGGCGGCTACTTCTCAAATCAGAGTCACGGAAGCAGAATTTCAAAAAGAAAAAATGGAAGTTTCGGAAGAGGCCCAGAAACTTTATTTCAGTAGAATCTATGCGGGTATGATGATGAATAATCTCAAAGAAGCGGCAGGTGAATTGGATAAAGCTCAGAGAAAAATGCAAACCATGTTGGATGATGGGGATGAAAGCATCAAGCAGACGGATTTGTTGGAGTTGAAAGCTGGACGCTTTACTCTGGAAAAAGCCAAGGGTGAAGCGAGTTTAGGAATGGCTAGGGCGGAATTGGGCATACGCTTTTTGATTCAGCTTCCTGACTCGTCGGACTTCTCCCTAAAAGATTCGGTCCTTGCTGTTCGAAGCGAATCGCTACCCACTTTAGACTCCCTGAAAATGTTGACTTTATTGAATCATCCTGACTTGAAGCGTTTAGCCCATGGATTATCCGCGCGCCGTGAATTGGTGCGGGTAGCGAAGGGTGAAATGGGTCCGGATATTTTCCTGTTTGGGAATTTTAAATACACCAAGGCTTGGTCCACGGATCGTCAATCCGGTGGCGCGAATCCTTTCGCACGAGATCCTTTAAATGAAATCACCGGCGTGGGAGGTTTGGGCATGCGTCTCAATCTGAACTTTTGGCAGCGGTATGAAAAGGTTCGAAGGGAAAGAATTGAGTTGTCCCAATTGGAACGAACCGAAACCTATGCTGCTCGCGGCTTATTGTTGAAACTACAGGATGAGTACATCCAAATGCTGAACCTTCGCAATAATGTCGTTGAAAGTCAAAAATCCCTGAGGGCAGCGGATGCTTGGTTAAAAGCCGTGGCCATGAAATATGATTTGGACCCCGGATCGGCCAAGGACTTACTTGGACCTTACAGAACCTCTCTTTCCGCTAAAAAGGACTACTTCGAATCGGTGCTGAATTATAACCTTGCCGTAGCGAAGGTCATCAAATCCGTAGGCTGGACTCTCACCGATTATATTCATAATTTGGAAGCCAAGGGCAACTAACCCGACTCGTCCGGATTAGTAAAAGGAGCTGTTCATGTTTGGTTCTAAAATTAGTGTTATGGCAGGATTCACCGCTCTGGTATTTTCTGGTTTTGCGGCTTCCGCTTCGGCAATACCGAGTGATCCCGTCGCAACCCTAAAGAAAAAAGATTCCGAATTGCAAAAAATGCTTCGCGACAAAGAGTCTGCAAAAAAGACGGATAAGCTGAAGGTGATGATTAACGGTATTTTTGATTTCGAGGAATTGGGGAAGCGAGCTTTGGGCCCCGATCTCTGGAAATCCATGAAACCGGAACAACAATCACACTTCGTGAAAGCCTTTAAAGGCATGGTTGAAAATGCTTCGGTCAAAAAATTGGAAGTGTATCAAAGTGATTCCACTATTTACGAAAAACCAGAAATCACAGATAATAAAGCGACCGTGACGACACATGTCTTTTCCAAGGGCACGGAGTCTATTGTAACGTACAAGTTACAGGCCAATGACTCTACCTGGAAAGCTTGGGATTTGGTAATCGACGATTTGAGTACGGCCCGCAATTATGGAGAGCAGTTCCGAAAAATTTTGCAAACATCCAATATGGATGGGCTGATTGCAAAACTGGATAAAAAAAATACCGGAACCGGTGACGCAAAGCCTACGAGTAAACCCATGGGGGAAGCGAAAAAAAGCGCGACCAAGAGCGCGGCCCCCGCCCCGGCCCCCGCCCCAGCAAAAATCCCAGCCGCTAAACCTTGAGAATAAGCGGATGGTTTGGGTTTACCTTGCGCTTCTCATTCCCGCGTCCTTTCTCATCCTGGCTCATCTTTTAAAATTTCGATTCACTATAGAATATCAAACTCCCGCGCACGTACAGACCAAATTTGGGGTTTATTTTTTAGGGTACAAACGTGAAATATCGTCGCGACCTGAGAAAAAGAAACCAGGCAACGTGGCAGAGGACTTTCTCCCAAATTTGGGTTCATTGCAGTCTGGGTTTATCCGGATTCCTGAGTTCGAGTTCCCTAAACTTACAAGTCTCAAAATAAAATTTAGTCAGGCTTGGATACGATTCGTCCTGGATATTCCGACTTGGTTGGCATTGTTGGGTTATTTATTGACCTCTGGTAAACGAGTTTTGCGCCTCTTGCATCCCAAGTTCGAGCACCTCCATTTCGGGTGGCAAGAGATTTTAAGCCTTGGACGGTTTGCTGCCTTTTGGTCTGTACTGACGGGTATGTTTCCTTCTCTGGCCTGTCCCATTGAATATCAATTCAATCAAAAGCCTGCTTCCGGAAAAATGGGCTTGGGAATGGGTTTCTCTGGGCTAAACCTTTTGATTTTCCTGGGCATCAGTTTGTTTGCTTTTCCCTGGCTGAAACTCCTATCCCGGTTTTGGTTCTGCTGGCGAAATCCAAGCTTAAACCAATGGCAGCGTCTCCTTTTACTATTTTAAAGGCCCGTTCGGAAATTTTGTCCCCGGAAGTGGGGACGTGAAAGGAACGAGCCATGAGCTTTTTGGAAAAAGAGGAACCTAAACAATCCGCGTTTTGGGATTGGGTGGTCGGAATCGGGCTCGTTCTGGTCATTGGTGGATTCACTGTTTATTACCAGTATCAAAAGCGTTCTTCACTCACTCGCTTCGAAGCCGCTGATCAGCTTTATAAAGCCAAGAAATTTAAAGAAGCTGGTAAAGCTTATGACGAATTGAAATCAGCTCAATATTTAACCACACATAATGACAGTACCATCTATGCGCGAATGGACACGGTCGAATCCATTCGGGAACAGCAAGGCCTGTTAATTACACAATCCAAAGCAAAAAGGTTGGCCGGTGACACTTTGGCCAGTCGCCAAGTGTTGAGCGGAATAATCTATCCCGATTTATTATCAGACGAAGACCGACCCTGGTGGGATTCGATTATGGTCGGTATCCCGCCTGCCACTAAGCCCTGATTCGCGTTTGCCTTATCAGGCACCTTGCTTTTGCCGAGTCAGGTCCCATTCACTTATACACAGTTGAAACTTGAATGCGTCGGGAGTCCTCACTAATTCTTTCGATGTTTATGGTATAAGTGAATCGAATTGATTCAGGAAGTCTTTCGGCCCATTCAATCAGGCAAATTCCACCCTGATGGAAATAATGATCCAAACCAATTTCCTCCCAGTCGGCATTGGTCGACAATCGGTAAAGATCCATATGAAAGATGGGCGTGGTACCCGGATATTCATGTACCAAGGCATACGTGGGGGAATGAACGTCGCCGTGAAAGCCCAAACCTTGGGCCAACCCTCGACAGATAACAGTTTTGCCAGTGCCTAAGGTCCCGATTAGGGAAAGGATATCACCGGGCTTCAGTTGTTTGGAAAAAGCCTTCGCCCAAGTCAGGGTTTCGGCTTCTGAGTTTGAAATAACTTCGGCGACCATGGGCCTAGCGAAAAGCCTCTATTGCTTCGGGGACAAGGTTACAAGTGGAAGTAGGAGTTCTTCGATAGAAAGCCCTCCGCCTACCATTTGGCCTTTGAATTGGGTGACGAAGTATTGAAATTTATTGGGATAAACGAAGTAATAGTTATCCTTCGCAATCGCATAAGCAATCTCGCCAACTTCGCCGGGTAATCCATATTGAACCGGGGTTTCGACAAAAAGCGCATGTCTTTCATCGCAAGAAATATTCTGCCCAATTTTGACACGGGGGTTTGGAGTCTTTTCTTCTTGACAGAAAACTTCGGCGGGCGAATCGACTAAAACCGTACCATGGTCGCTGGTTAAGACAACATGACGGCCACGTTCGGAAAACATTTTAAGGATCTCGTACAATTTTGAGGATTTGAACCAGATCTTTGCCAATTCTCGGAAGCCATGTTCATCAGGAACGATTTCTTTCATTAACGGGCTTTCACGGCGAAGTTGATTCAACATGTCGAAAAATTCAACCACCAATGTCAAAAGCTGATCTTGATCAAACTTTTCAATTTCGACGGCCAATTTTTGGCTGTCTTCGGGTTCCCGCAAGTGAAGAATCTTGGGATCATCGATGTCGATTCCGTTAATGCGAAGATTAATCTTGAGAAGTTCCTTTTCAAAGGGGACTTTGTTTTCTTCCTCCTGTATTTTCTTCCACAATAGCGGATGTTTCAGGCTCACTTCACGAGGACTTTGACCCGAGAATAAACCCACTCGGCAATTGGTTTTCTCGCTGGGAAGTAAGGACCAGGACATGGCATTTTCAATTTTAAAAAACGTTTCGAGTAAGGGCTGCAACGCCAACCATTGATCCACCCGAAAACCTGCCATGACAAGTAAGCAGGCTTTATCGCCGCGCTTGAGAATGGGAACAACTTTCCGTTTCAAAGCCTGAGTGCAAAGATTTGCGTTGCCGCCTTTTTTTCCGAGCCAGGAAACGTAATTTTCCTCAACATAGGAAATGAATTTTTTCGCCACGGCCTTCTTTTGTCCTTGATGGGTTTCTTCCAAAGCAGGATCAGAAAGGGTGGCCAAATCGTTATCCCACTTTCCCAAGGAGAAATATATTTTTTCCCATTTTGAGGGCTGCAAATTGGTTAACAAATTGGATTTATTTTCGGCAAGTTCACGCACATAAGCAGAGGTAACATGATTGTTACGGATAGCGCGAGAATGAAGAATGCTTTTACAGACCGAAAGGATTTGAGACGGATTCACGGGCTTGATCAAGTAACCATTGATATTCCGGCCGAGAGCCGCTTCCATCAGTCGCTCTTCTTCGCTCTTGGTGACCATGACCACGGGGATATTAGGGTCGAAGTCCTTGATTTCTTCTAGCGTGCTCAGGCCATCCTTGCCTGCCATTTGCTCATCAAGGAGAACCAAGTCATAAGATTTACTCTTGACCATGGCCACGGCATCATCGCCATTGGTGGCTTTTTCAACTTCGTAACCGTGCTCTTCCATGAACATGATATGAGCGCGAAGAAATTCTATCTCGTCATCTACCCAAAGCAGGCGCTTGCCATTAGTTGTCATGTTTTTTTCCTAATAGTTTTTTCTGGTGCTAAGGGCAAAACGACTTCGAACTGGGTTCCCACATCTCGCTGACTTTTCTCAACATAGATTTTTCCGCTATGGTATTCATTAACAATCCGCCTTGCCAACGAAAGGCCCAGGCCCCAACCCCGTTTTTTAGTTGTAAAGCCAGGGTTAAAGATGTGTTTGATATGGTCTCGGGGGATCCCCTTCCCATTATCGGAAATGGAGATATGGACCGTTTCTTCCTCGGAAAGGTACCGGGATGAAATGGAAATGACTCCGGCCTCGACCTCAATGGAATCGACGGCATTGCGGATTAGGTTTTCAATAACCCATCCCATGAGTTCGCGGTTGATCCTAATTTCCGGGAGGTCGTTCAGACTCAATTCGATTACAATTTTTTTGCCTAAATGAGGGAGTCGTGATTGGAAATAGTTCGTTGTGAACTCGATGATTTCATTGAGGTTTTGTTTTTTGAGTTCCGGCGTCGAGCCTATTTGTGAAAAACGGGTCGCCACGCGATTAAGACGAGCGATATCGCTTTCCATTTCTCCGAGCAACCGGAGATTTTTTTCGGAATCAGGCGTGCCATCCAACTTCATCTTCAGGAAATCGATCCAACCCAGTAGCGATGAAATCGGAGTTCCTAATTGATGAGCGGTTTCTTTAGCGAGTCCCACCCACAATAAACTTTGTTCATTGGAACGAATAATTGTAATGCCGAAATAACCCATAAAGCAGAACAAGAAAAGGATCACCAGTTCCGCCATTGGCATCCAGGCTAAAATATGCACCAGCCCAAATTCACCATAGTGTAAGTTTCCGAATGTGTGGCCTTCGGCTTCGAGTTCCAGAGGCTGATTTTTC
The DNA here is from genome assembly GCA_043750055.1 of Fibrobacteria bacterium. Taxonomy (GTDB): domain Bacteria; phylum Fibrobacterota; class Fibrobacteria; order UBA11236; family UBA11236; genus Chersky-265. The sequence goes on along the minus strand of JAYVCH010000226.1, from coordinate 10,273 downwards.
TTATCCATCTCCTTGACCAAGTGGAGCATAAACTCTTGTTCTGGTTTTGCGAGATAATAAAAGGGAACTTGATTGATTTTTCCTTTACCCTTGCTCCAAAACCGATAACTGATATTGTTCCAGTTGATAGGAATATTTTGATTGTCCGTGATCACCATGGGGACTTCGGATTTCCTTACAATTTCGTTGAAGATCACGTTGATCTCTTCACGATTCAATTGCTCGGCAATGGCAACGGCATAGAGTCGCGCCTCTTTGTCATTGATCTGTAAGGCTTGGTTTTTCAAGCTACTGATGAAAATTTGATTGAGAAGGGTGAAACAGGCCAATAGCGCCAAAGCGCTATAAAACATGACGTATTTAATATTGGCAAGAGAAAGGGTCGTGAGCCACCCTTTCAAGTTGCGCAGCTTCAGTAAGCGAATGGCTCGCGTTGCGAAAGTTGAATTGGAAGTCAATGGAAGCCCTTTTGGGGTCTAACCCTTTTTCTTCTTTGTTATTGTCTTCATCCCACCCATATAAGGTTGAAGCACTTCCGGAATTTCAAAGCCACCGTCGGCGGTTTGGAATGTTTCTAAAAGAGCCACCAACACGCGTGGCGTGGCCAACCCCGAACCATTCAAGGTATGTAGAAAGGTGGCTTTGCCATCAAACTTGGCGCGAATTCCCGCGCGCCTGGCTTGGAAATCTTCAAAATTGGAAATGGAGGAAACTTCAAGCCAGCGTTCTTCGGAAGGAGCCCAAACTTCAAGGTCATAACATTTTGCCGCACCAAAGCCTAAATCGCCGGTGCAAAGTTCTAGTACACGATAATGGAGCCCTAATTTCTGCAAAAGTTTTTCTGCGCAAGCGCGGATATGTTCATGAGCCTCATAAGATTTAGTCGGATCGGAGAACATCACCATTTCCACTTTATCGAATTGATGAAGACGTAGGAATCCACGCGTTTCCTTGCCCCAAGATCCTGCCTCTCGGCGGAAGCAAGTGGTATAGGCCGTATATTTGATAGGCAAGGATGCGGTATCCAGCATTTCATTGGAATGCATATTCGTAACCGGGACTTCGGCGGTGGGAACGAGGTAGAGGTCATCGGCGGTACAATGGTACATGTCTTCTTCAAACTTGGGTAACTGCCCGGTTCCGATCATGGCGGCGCGATTGACCAGCACTGGTGGGGAGATTTCGGTGAACCCATGATGAAGGGTATGCGTATCGAGGAAAAAGTTCAACAACGCGCGTTCTAGTCGAGCACCCACACCGGTATAGATGGGGAAGCCACTGCCTGAGATTTTAGCTCCGCGTTCGAAATCGAATAAGCCCAATTCTTTTCCCACTTCAAGGTGGTTCTTGGGTTTGGGACCGGAAAATTTTTTGCCCCATTCACCAACCACTTTATTGTCTGCCGAAGATTTGCCATCGGGTACGGAGGCATGGGGGAGATTGGGAACTATCAATGCCAAGTCACGAAATCGAACTTCTAACGCATCGAACTTATCCTGAATCACTTTGATCTCATCGCCAATAGTGCGCGTTTTTTCGATTTCAATCCGTGCCGCTTCGGCCGCGCCACTATCTTGACCAGGGCGTTTAAGTTGGGCGATTTTCTCTGAGGCGGTATTTCGCTCCCCCTTCAGTACATCGAGTTGTTGGTTGAACTTGCGTTTTTCAATATCAATACTGACCATCACATCAAGGTCAATTTTGGCACCTCTCCGTTCTAAGCCAAGTCGGATTTTGTCGATTTCTTCCCGGTAAAGACGCGGATCCAGCATTTAAAAATTCCTCCCTGGCCAAATCTAGAAAGGAAGCCTCTTACCCCCAAAGAAGAGCCTGATTCCGGCCTATTCCCCGGCCTCCAAGTATAGTAGTTTATAGGCGTTTTCTGCCTCTATGCGAGACTATAAGTCTGGGGGATGCTGGAAGAATTTTTCTGGGAGGGCGATTGAACCCATTGCAGATGCGGAACTTGGTCCTTTGGATGGCGGCGGCTTCCTTTTTGGTATTTGCCCGACCGACTTTGTCCCAAACCTATGATGTCGTTGGTTTAGTACAGGATGAGGAAAAGGGCGAGCCCATTGGGCAGGTTGAAATATCTCTTCAAAACGGAAAAGTTTTAGGTTATACCAAAACTAATGGTCGATTTGAAATCAATGTCAACAATCGGCATTTGATCCTGGTTTTCAAAAGGCATACCTATAAAACCGTGGATCTTGACATGTCCGATTTGCCCGAGCTGGTGGACATTGAAGTGTCTATGCAAAGCGATGTAATTGAATTGCATGATGTTGATACTACTGCTCGTGCAGGCAATCATCAGCTTACCTCATCGAAAACCATGGAAGAGTTGGAATTGATGCAAGGAATGCGAATCGATCTTAACGATCACCTTCGCCAATTGCCCGGCGTTTCCGGGATGAATGAATTTACCAATGACATTTCGGTTTGGGGCTCCCGTACCAATGACGTTACCCATTACCTGGGTCAAAGTCGAATTCCCAGCCTTCGTCATTTGGATATCGGGTTTCCCGGTAACCAAAGCGTACTCAATCCTCGCCTTCTAAAAACTATCACCGTGGCCGATAATCTGGCGAAAGGTCCACTTAACCAGGGTAATTCCTCTGCCTTAGTTTATGATCTCAAAGATGGCGACCCCAACAACATTACTGGAGACGTCGTCTTTGGAACAGTCAATCGAGAATTGAATATGACTGGGTATTGGGGCGGTCGGACTTTTATGATTAGCGGCCGATATCTTGAACCTACTTTTTTGAGCAACCTTGGCTCAAAGTTCTTCACTGAAACGCAGGATGCTCGACTTAAAAATCAGGGCAAGCCCTGTGATTCCTGTAAAAAAATCTCCGACCCTTTCAAATTTACCACCATGGATGGTTTGATCGGGACCTTCGTACGGGATTCGACCGGAGCCTATTCACGACACAGTTTTTTTGGTTTGGATGACACGTATCAGGTGGTGCAGGATGTCTCAACAATTAAAGGCGAGTCTAAGCCACAAATCCTAGTTAAGGGCACTCAAGATGGATGGCTGTATACCCATGAATCCATGACACCCTATGAAAGCGGAGACCTGTTATTTGCATTTGGCGTTTTAAATCGTAATCGCCAAGAGCTTTTCAAAGATACCTTGCCACCAACATCTGATCTAAGCATTTCCTATCCCTGGTATCATGCCTCCGGAGGAACTAGCATTGAGAATCAGATCGGCGATGGCGATGCCCAGGATCTTCAGTTCAATTCTTCATTCCAATGGAACCCGAATCAAAAGGTATGGGGCGCCACTTTCAGCTATGGTCTCGACTTGGAATATCTCGATGAGGTGAGACATTTCAGCGATATCTCCAATGGACTGAGGGACATCAATTTACCGATGGATTATTTCTTATCCACCGGCCTCTTCCGTTTCAAATGGGACCTCGACAATAAACGGACTTTGGAAACGGCGATAGGTGGCGCCCTTGTTTATCAAGATGTTTTCAAAGGGAGCGCCTCGGAATTGAAAAACCCAGTTCCTGTTCTCACCCTCCGTTTGACCCAACCCCTTCCCCAAAAAATAACCGGCTATGGTGAAGTGGCGGTTCGGCAAAACACGGCAATGGAACCCACAGGTTTAAATAAAGTGGAAGCCTATACAACGTCAAGTGCTGAAGCGAAGGTTGGGGCGGAGGGAGCCTGGAAGGATGAATTCAAAATGACGACGAGCCTTTACACGCGATTCTATAAGGATCCCCGATTGCCGGCACCGGAAGTTTTTTGGAATTTTGCCGAGACACACTCTTCCGATTTTGCTTTTGTGAATGGTGGTAATGTCACGGCGTCGTGGTTGCCGAGCCATCATTTCGGAATCAATGTCAATGGATCAGTAGTGCAAGGGGATTATCATCTTGAAGACGATACGTATCTTCCCTGGGAAGCGAATCGAAGCCTGGATTTGGTTTCCAATCTGCGAATTGTTCCTCGTAAAGATTCCTTGCTTAGTTTTATCGTCACCTATGGCGTCAACAATGAGAGCCCTCTATACGAATACACGAATCTTTATTTCCGAAATAAATTTGAGGATACTAAAACTAGAACCATCGGGCTGAGTCGGGAATCCCCGACCGTATCCAGACAAAGAACCGATGTGCGTATTAATTTGGATTTGAAAAGCCATTGGCGACCTTTAGAAGGAATGCGATTTTTCTTTGAGGCCGACAATATTTTTGCTGATGCAAACAGTGTGGGATTCAATTGGTTGGGTGGGGATAATCGCCGTCGAAGGGGTTGGACTCGCGCCAATACCTACGGTGACCTAGTCCCTGTCATCACCCGAGGGATGGGTCTTTTCATCATGTTTGGATTTCAAGGTCAGCTACTGCTCTAACAGAAAAGGGGCGACCTTGCCGCCCCCCCCTAGGCTAGTCGGCTTGCAAAGCGATGAAGTCGGTACGGCCCTTGAAGTAAACCTTGAATGCGATTTTTTCCCCACTCTTTAATGATTTTAAAATCCCCAACAACTTTTTAGGGTCATCGACCTTCACGAAGCCATCGTCAGTTTGACGCTTGTAGTAGGAGAGTAGCATGCCTTCGACCAAACCGTTTTCCGCGGCGCTGGATCCGTCGGCAATGCCCGTTAAGACTAGGCCATTTTGATCATTGGGAATGCCATACTTCACTCGCGCCTCTTTGTCCAAGGCTCCGAAATGGATGCCTAACTTCTTGGAGAAAAAACTGCTTCCGTCTTCCTCTGGGTCAGGCGAGGAGATGGCATCGTCACCGGCCGAAGCATTTTCATCCGGCTTCGAACCTATTTTTATACCAAGGGTGATTCGCTTGCCATCCCTTAAGATTTCGAAGTCATATTTTTCGGTAGGCTTAAGGTCAGCGACCATGTTACGTAGGTCAGCAGCATCTTGAACACCCACACCCTGCACTTTCAAAATGATATCCCCTTCTTTGAGTCCACCTTTGGAAGCTGGACCATTCTTGATGATTTCGCGGATGAGACAACCCTGGGTATTGCCAAGGCCCAAAGCCTCGGCCAGGTTCTCGGTTACATTGTCAATGCCAATGCCGAGATAACCCCGGGTGACTTTACCTTCATAAATCAAATCTTCAGCAACTTTGACAACCATATTAATTGGTATAGCAAAACTCACACCCATGTAACCGCCGGTGCGAGTGTAAATGCTGGAATTGATACCCACCACTTCACCTTTCAAATTGACGAGTGGTCCACCCGAATTTCCCGGGTTCACGGCCGCATCGGTTTGAATGAAATCTTGGTACGCGTCACCTTGTTGCATTTGGTCACGACGTCCTTTGGCTGAGATAATTCCGGTTGTGACGGTGTTCTGTAAGGCAAAGGGGTTGCCAATGGCGAGCACCCATTCACCTATACTTATCTTCTTCGAATCGCCAAAGGCAATCACCGGTAATTCCTCGGGTTTGGCAGGAATTTTTAGCACGGCCACGTCCGATTTCTTATCCACCCCAACCACTTTTGCGATGTAGGTTTTTTTATTGAAGAGGCTTACTTTAACGATATCTGCCCCTTCGACCACATGGGCATTGGTCAATACATACCCGAGTTTTGAAACGATGAATCCAGAACCTCCACCCAGTGGAATATTTCGTTTAGGTGAATTGTCTTCGGGAGCACCGCCTTGGGGAGGTTGTCCGAAAAATTCAAAGAAGGGATGGTTTGATTGTTGGTCGCGTTCGGACCATTTTTTTTCGGTATTCACACTGACCACGGAAGGCGACACGGCATCGACAACCTTGGTAAAAACACCATTAAGCATGTCTATTTTCGCCTGATCGGTTGGCGCGGGTTTGCCCTTTCCAAGATCTAAACTGCCGCGTTTGGGACGGGCCTCTTCTTTGGACCCAGTGGTTTCCTTGGCATAAATTCCGGCTCCAGGAACGGCACCGGCAACCAAGATGCAGAGGACAAGAACCGGCATTTTACCATAGCCATTCATGATCATTTTCCCTTTCAAATATTTTCTTTTAGATTACAAAATCTCGAGGTCGGAAGCACGTGTTCAAAAAATTACAAAATCGCCTATTTCCAGACCCATTTAACCGCCTTCCAAGCCTCCGGCAACTTATCTAACTTTACCTTCTATCCCTGCAGCAGTTGCGGTGGCGAGTCATTTGTAATACAGGAGAATCTAAAATCATGGCGCAAGCGGATATCGGGCTAATTGGTCTAGCAGTCATGGGCGAAAACCTAGTCTTAAACATGGAAAGCCGGGGTTACACCGTGGCAGTGTTCAACCGCACGATTGCCAAGGTGGATGACTTGGTTCAAGGTCGCGGCAAGGGTAAAAAGCTCATCGGTGCCCACACACTAGAAGAATTAGTTAACTCGCTTAAATCCCCTCGCAAAATCATGATGATGGTCAAAGCCGGCACTGCGGTCGATGACTTGATCAATCAATTAGTCCCCCTGCTTTCCAAGGGAGATATTCTTATCGACGGCGGAAATTCTTACTTCCCTGACTCCATTCGTAGAACCAAAGCTCTCGAAGAAAAAGGCTTGCGGTTCTTGGGTGTTGGCGTTTCCGGTGGGGAAGAAGGCGCCTTGAAAGGCCCGTCCATTATGCCAGGTGGTTCAATTTCTGCATGGCCTGAACTCAAACCCATATTTCAATCGATTGCGGCCAAAGTCGGCCCTAACAATGATATTCCCTGTTGTGAATGGGTCGGCTCCGATGGTGCCGGGCATTATGTCAAAATGATTCACAACGGTATCGAATACGGTGACATGCAGCTCATCTGCGAAGCGTATTACATGATGAAGGTCCTGCTCAAGATGTCCGCACCCGAAATCGGAGAAGTCTTCGCGGAATGGTACAAAGGTCCTTTGAATTCTTATCTGATTGAAATCACTCGTGACATCCTCAGCAAAAAAGATCCCGAAACCGGCAAACCCATTGTCGATATCATTTTGGATAAAGCTGGGCAAAAAGGCACGGGAAAATGGACTTCCCAAAACGCGATGGACTTGGGCATTCCCATTCCGACTATGATGGAAGCGGTTGTGGCTCGTAGTTTGAGCGCGATGAAAAGCGAACGCGTTGCAGCTTCAGCCAAACTTCCCGCACCCGAAATCACCTTTAATTTCGACAAAGCCAAATTTCTTCCCGCGATTCACGATGCATTGTACGCGTCCAAAATAATGTCCTATGCACAAGGTTTTCAAATTCTACGCGCAGCGGCAACAGAATATAAATGGGATCTGCACTATGGCGAAATCGCCATGCTCTGGAGGGGTGGCTGCATAATCCGTGCTCAGTTCCTGGATGAAATCAAAAAGGCATATGATAATGAGCCCAAATTGGCGAACTTGATTCTTGCACCCTATTTCACCGAGGTGATTCGCAAGAGTCAAACTAATTGGCGTCTCGCCGTTTCCGAAGCCAGCAAGAATGGAATTGCCATTCCAGCCTTCAGTTCCGCCTTGGCCTATTATGACCAATACCGCAGCGCAAGCCTTCCAGCAAACTTGTTGCAAGCACAGCGCGATTATTTCGGTGCGCATACCTATGAGCGTCTCGACAAGCCTGGCGTCTTCCATACAGAATGGTTACAAGCCTAGATTAAGGACGCTTATTGCGCTTCATTGCAAAAACGGGTTCCGAATTTATTTTCGTGAGTCAGAGGCCACATTCCCATTTCCGTCGGCTTCAACTCGTTGTCCTCTTGTTTGGACTCTCTTCCCTTTTTCCCTATGCACAGGTTCCAGATTTTTGCCCAGTCACCGATTCGCTTCTCGTTATCAGTCAGGATTTTCAAGGCTTAAAAACCACAGCTCAAGCGGTTGTCAATCGCGAATTGAAAAATAAAATCGGCGACCCTTTCACTTGTAGAAAGTGGGAGGCGGAACGAGAACGACTTCAAGACTTGGACATCTTTGCAGATATTGAATTGCAAGCCGTCGTTAAAGACAGCCAAGTAGTTCTCCACTACAGCTTTCATGAATTACCTCCCTATATCCCTTTTGTGGCCGTTTCGAAAACGGATCAAGATGGTTTAAGTCTTGGGCCTGCACTTGCTTCCCTTAATTTTTTAGGCCAAGGGATTCGCGCCGAATTCATTACCCGTTTCGGTGGTACTACAGAACTTCAGGCTTCACTAAGTTCTCGGAGACTCGCGAACCTTCCCCTGGAATATGATTTCGCTGTTCTGCATGTGGACAGCTACAATACCTTTGGGGGCTTCCATGAAGATTCATGGCGGACCAAATTGGACCTTGTCCATCAGTTAGGCCACAATTTCAATATGATCTACGCGGGTGAAATTTTTCAACTAAAAACCGATGGACAAGAAAAAAGTCAGGTCCTTTTGACTCCAAAAGGAGACTGGGTTCCAAGACTGGGAGGAGGAATGGTTTGGGACAGTCGAGATAGGCGTCATGACCCCCGACATGGACTGTTCCAAGAGGTACGCTTGACTCAAAACGGGGGCTGGTTAGGGGGCCCGACTGATTTTTCGGAATGGCTTTCCGATTCGCGCTGTTATTTGTCTTGGATACATGGAAACATCCTTCAATTGGCCGGTCTATATCAATATCGTACCGGCGAGATAGGTCAAACCTTTGGTCAATACGACCTTTTCCATGTAGGGGGAATTAATACCTTAAGGGGTTTTGGACATGATGCCTTCAAAGGGAAAAGTGAAATCATTTTCACCGCTGAAAACCGCATGGACTGGGTCAAAAAACGCACGGTCCGATTGTGGAAATGGAGCGCGTATTATGGGTTGCAGGGCGTTTTAGGGCTGGAGTCCGCCAGTCTATGGGATCACCAGGCGATTTTCGAACGAAATTTCCATTCGGGGGCCTATGCTGGCGTTCATCTTCTCATTGCCGGCGTGGATCGAATTCGACTTGAAGCGGGTTCAAAATTCGCAAAATTCGTGTTTCAAACTGATATAGGAATCTTTGAGAAGCCGGAGATCCAACGATTTAGGTCGCGCTAAAAAATGGGCCGGGCAGTATATTTGATTTTGTCAATTGAACTAGGTACTTTGGCCGTTGGTCTTGATTCTGAGGAATTGGGGCCCTGTTTAAATTTTTGCAAATAAAGCGCGAATTGGAGGCTCCATACATGAAGGTCTTATTTCTTAACCCTCCATATTTCCCAATGTTTTCTCGCGAATCTCGTAGCCCCTGCGTTACCAAATCCAGCACTCTTTACTGGCCAATGTTCATGGCCTATGCTGCGGGTTGTGTTGAGGACGATGCCAATGAAATTCTCGTCATCGATTCGCCCGCGATGGACCTTGACCTCGAAGGCACGTTGGAAAAAATAGCGACCTTCAAGCCGGCATGCGCGGTTCTGAATACATCGACACCTTCCATCAACAATGACATGCGCGTCGGCAAGGCAATTAAGGAAGCTGCCGCTAGAGACGGTTATGTTTGCCAGATTTCCATGATGGGAACCCATGCTACCGCTGAGCCTCTGGAAATTCTGGAACGCGAGGCCGCCATAGACTTCGTCATTTCCGGTGAAGCGGATTATACTGCTCGCGAATTGGTCCGCCACCTTCGTGGAGATGGACCCGATCATCCAAAAAAGGTTTTGGGCATTTCCTGGCGAAACGGGGAAGAGACTGTTCGAAATCCCGAACGTCCTAAGATTGAAGACTTGGACACCCTTCCCTGGGTCAGCAAGGTGTATCACAAGCATCTTTTCTCTTGCTACAAACGGTATTTCTACGGGGCCAATATCAACCCCCTCATTGTCATTCTCTCTGGACGCGGCTGTCCTTTCCGTTGCACCTACTGCGTGATTCCGCAAACCATGACCGGCAGTACCTATCGCAAGCGCGGCATCAAGGATGTCGTGGACGAAATGGCGTTCATCAAAGCCAGCTTCCCCGATCTCGGTGAAATTTTCTTCGAAGACGACACCTTTACGGCGCATCCTACCCGCACCGCCGAACTCTGTCAGGAAGTCATCAAACGCGGCCTCAAAGTCACCTGGTCCGCCAATGCGCGCGCGGACGTGAAGTTTGAAGTCCTGGATGTCATGAAAAAGGCCGGTTGCCGCGAGCTCTGCGTGGGTTTCGAATCGAGCTCCATGGAAGTTCTCAAGAACGTGAAAAAAGGTATTGCCAAGGGCATGCCTGAAAAATTCATGGACTCCGCCAACAAAGCCGGAATCCTTATCCATGGCTGTTTCATGGTAGGTAACTTGGGTGATACCAAGGAAACCTTACAGGGCACTTTAGAGATGGCGAAGTCTTTGAACCCCAATACCGCTCA
>JAYVCH010000225.1:0-10177 GCA_043750055.1 Fibrobacteria bacterium | reverse complement strand
CAAGTGATTGTCATTCGCAAACTTTTGTCGGATAGCCTCTTTTAAAGCCGGTAATCCGGTTACGGCGGAGTACTTGGTCAAACCCTTTTGAATCGAAAGTATCGCCGCATCTTTGGCGACATCGGGCGTATCTAAATCGGGTTCACCCGCCCCTAAGCTCAGAACATTCTTGCCTTCCGCTTTAAGGCGTTTGTATTTGGCATCGATAGCAACGGTTTGCGACGTCGATATTCGACCAGTTCTGCTAGCCAAGGGTTTCATGGATATTCGCTTCAACCGTCGGTGACGCAGCCCTCGCTAGCCGTACTAACTGTCTTGATATATTTATAAAGTGTTCCCTGCGTGATCTTAAAGGGAGGCGCTTTCCACCCATGCAACCGGGATTGAATTTCATATTCGGTCAGATCCACCTCTATGATATTTTTCACAGCATCGATGGTGATGACATCTCCATTTTTCAGGATCGCGATCACACCACCTAATTGAGCCTCGGGAGTTATATGTCCAACTACGAACCCGTGCGTACCACCTGAAAACCGTCCGTCGGTGATTAAGGCGACACTTTTTCCCAAGCCCGCGCCCATAATGGCGGAGGTGACGGTGAGCATCTCGCTCATTCCGGGACCGCCCTGAGGGCCTTCATAGCGAATGACTACCACATCACCAGCCGAGATTTCCTTGCGTTCTAAAGCTTGCAAGCTTTCTTCTTCGCTTTCATAAACCTTGGCAGGACCCGTAAAGGAAAGTCCTTCCTTTCCCGTAATTTTCGCCACCGAACCGTCCTTGGCCAAATTTCCATAAAGGATGCGTAGATGTCCCGATTCCTTAATGGGTTGCTTCACGGGATAGATTACATCTTGCCCCTCTTTAAGGCCGGGCAAGTCTGATAAGTTTTCCGCTAAAGTTTTGCCCGTAACCGTCATGCAATCCCCATGTAAGAACCCTTCTTTGAGAAGCAACTTTTGCACCGCCGGGACTCCACCGACTATATGTAGGTCTTCCATTACGTATTTTCCACTCGGTTTGAGATCAGCAATGAAGGGCGTCTTGTCACTGATACGCTGGAAATCATCAATGGTCAATTTGACTCCGGCCGCTTTCGCCATAGCTACCAAATGCAAAACAGCATTGGTCGACCCTCCAAGTGCTATCACAATAGTCATGGCATTTTCAAAAGCCTTTGCAGTCATGATATCACGAGGCTTGATATCCTTTTCAAGCAGCAGGCGAATCGCCTTTCCAAGATTCAAACATTCTCGAAATTTCTCATCGCTGACCGCAGGCGCAGAGGAATCGTAAGGCAATGACATCCCCAAGGTTTCAATCGCCGAAGCCATCGTGTTCGCCGTATACATGCCACCGCATGCGCCTTGACCAGGACAGGCTCGCTTGAGAATTTCATTCATGCGGGCTTCGTCGATTTTTCCCGCCACAAATTCACCATAAGCTTCAAAAGCGGAAACCAGATTCAGAGGTTTGCCTTCATGATACCCAGGTAGAATAGTACCGCCATAAACCATAATGCTAGGTCGATTAAAACGAGCCATGGCCATTACCGAACCCGGCATATTTTTATCACAACCCACTACAGAAATATTTGCGTCGTACCATTGGGCGCAGGTGACCGTTTCAATTGAGTCGGCTATCAAGTCACGCGATTGCAAAGAATAGTTCATGCCTTCAGTACCCATGGAGATCCCATCGCTAACACCGATGGTATGGAACATCAGGCCAACTAAATCCGCTTCGTTGACACTCTTTTTGATATGTTTCGCCAAATCATTTAAGTGCATGTTACACGGATTGCCATCCCAGCCCGTGCTGGCAATGCCAACTTGAGCCTTCTTCATATCTTCTTCAGTCAAGCCAATGGCATACAGCATGGCTTTCGAACCTGGTTGGGAAATGCTTTGGGTTAAACGAGAGCTGTACTTGTTGAGTTTTTGCATGAAGGGCCTCGGGATACTGGGAGACCTGAATTTAGTAAAAGACGTCAATGCTTGGAAATCACCAACTTGAGTCCGGAACTCATCAAGATAGGCTCCCATTCGGATTGAATTTTGGAGTATTCCTCAGGCATTGCCACGAAGGGGTCTATCCTCCAATTTTGTTTGACGCTGATGGTTTCAGGGTTGTCTTGATTGATGGAAAGCAACCAATGCAGGTAATGCTCACTCAGTTCGCGATCGAGATTCAGCGATTTCCACCCAAACCCGCTGGGGATTTGGTAAATCCACTGCGAATTGATTTGAATTTCATGAGGGAAATAAACCGGTGCCTTTCGAGAGTCCGCTTTGGGAAATCGGAGGAAGCTAAGTTCAAGTTTTGGGAAATGCTCAAACTCTTGCAAGGCGGTTAAGTAAGGAAATTTTCTTCGATATTTAAACACAAGTATCAGGGGTGAATCTGGATCTTCTTCGTTTAAGACCCTAAATCGTTCGTCCACAAAACTGCTATAACTTTGGGCCAGCCAACTTAAAAGATTTTCGTATTTCGTATTAGGATTCCACGCATGCATATGCGCCCTAAACTCCGAAGCAACCTTTCCAGTTAGCACTAGGCTGTCAATGCCCTGTGCCATTTGCGTTGCGTCCACCTTGAGATTATGAAATACCTGTACGCGATGTTCCCCTACGCTGTCAATTTCGGGCACGGTTGTCATGCGAGAATTTTCTCCATCCACCACGAGCACATTTTTCCCCTCCAAAGCAAGTGGGGAGCGGCGAAACGCACATTGCTTTTCCGTGGGGTCCAAAAAGTATTGAGGCCAACCTTTTTGAGCCGGAACATGGACAATCATGTGATTGAATTGATGTAAGCTGGGTTGATCGATATCGCCCGCATGATTAAGGCTTACAAGACAAAGATGAGCTTCCACCGAGCGGGCTCGAAGCATTTGCATAAGCAGGAGTGCATGGCCCTTACAGTCCGAGTAACCGTTTGTCAAAACGCTTTCGGATTTTTCCGGCACAAGTGCCTGTAAACTAAATTCAAAATTATTGTAGCGAACCGAATCGCGTACATAGCGGAACAAACTAAAGACTGGACTGATTCCATGATTGTGATCTATAACTTCCTGGGCTCTTTCATTGACCTTGACCGGAACTGAATCAAACTGAATCCCCGCTTGCACCAACATCTTCTGATAATGATGGCCCACTTCTTTCCAAGTAGTATACGGTGTTGCCGAGAATCCCGTTCCAAATTCGTCGTTGGCGGGCCTAAAATCATTCTCAAAACCCGCTACCGGCTCTTCCATTCGAATCACCAATCGATCCGTTAAACTGTCGATTTTAGTTTCTCCAAACACACTCACCAAAAGACGTTTGGGTGCATGTAAAATCTCGTAAGTGCATTCCAATACAGGGAAGGGAAAGGCATTGTCGTAACGTAAATAGGGGAATTCTGCGATGGGAAGTTGGGATTCCTCTGTACTCATCACTTCGAGGTATTTAGCTCCAGGTCGAGCCTTGATTGGCAAATGCACTAGAAGATTTTCCGGATGTAAAGTTGTGTTATGGCTTTTTGTAACATAAAAATCGCTCACTTTTTCTGCTTCCATGAGTGTTTGGGCTTGGTCATAAAGCTTGAATTCATTGACGTAAAAGCGCGAATACCCAGGATTTATCTCATAGGTTAATTCGGATAGGCGGATCAGTTTTCTGGCATCATGGATATAAAAAAACTGATGCCGGGTTTTTTTCCACCTCGATTTCGGTGACCAGGAAAAAACGATGTTTTGCGTTATCAGGGTCAGAGGAGATTGCGAAGCCATTGTTAAGTTTGACCCGCTCGCCAAAATCCGTTTCGCACTTGTCAGTGTGCCCTTTGTTTTCAAAGGTGTAATCGGGGTTCTTAATATCAAGTTGCTACGAGAACCCATTAGCGCCGAGATTTGAGTGGAGAGTTGCTGCGCTTCTCGATTGGTGGGATCCAAATCCAAGGCCAATTTAGCCGAAGCACCCGATAATCGATACAACTTTAAATTGAATTCACAAATCCCTTTAAACAAAAAATTATTCGAGGTGGGGGGGAATTTATCACCCATTTCTCGGATAAAATCTAAGGCAGCCTCATATTCTTTCAGCCCATTTAAAGCACGCAAATAATATTCCGTCGATTTGGGCGAGGGGGTCGTGTCGCGGTGGGCATTGACCAAAACATCGCGGGTGTTTTGGTATTCCTCTAAGCCGAGTAGAGTGGAGGCCAAATAAACAGACATACGGAAATCGGGCTTCTCACTGTAGCGACGCAACAGCACATTTTTAGAATGCACTTTTTCACCTAAACCCCAAAGCGCGTCAGAAAGATTGATAAGCCATTCCGTATTATTGGGATCCAATTCCAAGGCTTTGATAGCCCAAGCCTTAGCTTCTTGATAGCGTTGTAAGTCTTCGTACATGGCTCCCATGATACCGGCGAGTTCCGGTGACTTAGCCAATAAACCCGGATGATTCGACAAAAAATCAATGCCTCCTAGATTATCTTTACGAACTTGAAATATGGCGGAGCAATTAATCAGATAAGCTGCATTCGTAGAATCCAAGACCAAGGCTGTTTGGAAATGCTTGAGTGCAATTTGCCAGCTCGAATCTTCGATGGCCTTCAACCCCAAGGTATTTTCAATTGCTCCCATAAAGGTTTTTAAGCAAGAGTCTAAAATTGCGACTGGATTCGAGGGCCGATACTCAAAGCGAATATCGGGTAAGAATCCGACTAGGGCAGGAGGAATGGGATCCTTCGACTCAAAATTCAAGAAAAGCAAAGATGTATCGGACCGAGCCAACATTCCCCAATGTCGAACGGTATCTTGACGTGGTTTGAACAAAAAGGTACTGGGTCGCGTCAAATCCATTTTCTGGCTTGAGGAATCAGATTCCCCTTTGAATAGGTAGGCTAAGGAGGCATTGACTTGATTATCGGAAATGGATCCTTTGGGAAATCGGGTTTCAAAAATAGTGATACGTTGTTTGCGGTCCGGGTCGCGTACCAGGGTTCTTACCGGAATACCTTGGGGAGTCCGGTCGTTTGCAGCTAAAATCCAAACCGGATTTATTGCCGCCAAATTCCACCCCATACTACTCTGATAACTTTGAAAGTACTGACTCGGGGAGGGCTTGGCGCCGCGAGGGAGGGAGGACGAAAAAACCGTGGAATCAAGGGGATGGATTGCCACCTTAGGTCCTTCATCCCATTGAAAACCTGCGCAAGCCATTAACCAAATCATCGCTAATCCAGCTAAAAAAGGAGGGACTTGATTCCTGAAAGGATGCATCTATGTAAATTTACGAAACCTCGACTGGCCCGGACTTCCTATGACCAATTATATTTGTTTTTATGACAGGTGGAATAGACGACTTCAGTGTGACTTCAGGCAAGGATTTATCCTCTTCTCGATCCAATTCAGCCTCGGGGCAGAGTAAATCAGCGGGTTCGGGGAACTCCCACTACATCATTATGATGAAAAAATCCTGGGAGCAACCTATGCCGCTTCGATTTCACAATGGCTATCTGGATGATCTTCGCAACCACCTCAAATTAAAGGCCAAGGTGCCACTTCCGGAAATGCCCAACTTCTTTCCCACCGGTGCCGAGGGCGAGATTAATTTTCAAGGCCGTCATGTTCTTCATGTCGAATCGGCACTGAAAGAGCAACCGCTCTTTTCCCATCTAGAAACTTTGAAATCTTTGGTACAACGTTGCGCGGATCGCAAGGTAGCCTTTCCGGAATTTCGGTACGATTTGGATCAGATCCCTATTCCCGCATCCTGGCGCAATGAAATTGTGAACGGACTCTTTGAGCATGCTGAGTCCAGCATGCCCGTTATTCCAGCTGCGTCCAAAGTGCCTGGCTTGTCTCAAGATATTGATAAGCTCATGGAATTACTCAATGAAAAGGATACGGGTGGTTCAAGGCTTAGCCCACATTTAGGCGCCTTCCTGGATGAAGTTGGAAGAGATAGCACCGGTTTTAAGCTACGTGATGGCGCCGCTCGACAATTACTAGAAGATTTGACTCAGACGCTAAAGGCTTTACGGGGAAATTTGTTGGGGCAGGCGTCCCTTTCCGAAACCCTTGGTTTTATTTCCTCTTTGCAACGCCTTGCCCGCCTCGCAAAAGGGCGAGAGCGTCAAACGGTTCATCTTTGGTCTGAAGTCACGGCGGATCCTGAATCGCTTTTAATAGGTGAAAATTCTAATGAGGGCGGGGACCATGCCAGGGTTTTGGTTCTCCTTGATATTTGGGAAAGGGACACCGCTTACTTAAGTCAAATCGGAAAATTAGCTTCGCAGCTTGGCTGTCCCGTATTGTTACAAGTTCCCGGCGATTCCCTACCGCAGGGAGAAATCCTAACCGCACTTGCCGAAATCCTACGCCCTAACCAAACTTATTTCTTCGCAGGTGGAGTGGCCTCGCGAGTGGATGACGACGCCTGTGTATTCAGGCCCGCAGCATTGGCTTTCCTTGAAGGTCTTGTGGGTTCCCGTGAGCTTGTCGATTATTATGAACATCGTGCCTTGATTTTGGATGATCAGGATTTGGTGACCGAAAAAGGCCAAGCTCGATCTACCGATCGCCTTTTGGATCAAACACAAATCGCTGCAATCAGTGCTGGACATGTCAATCGCGTGAACGGCGGCCGAAATCAAAGTATTGCCGCCTTCCCCTTATTGACTGCTTGGAAGGATTCGTGATTCCCTATTCAGAATTGAATCTTTGCCCTCTCTGGAGATTTTAAAATGGCCGATGTTTTCCTGCAAATTATTTCCGGAGTTCAGGTCGGTCGAAAAATTCGCATCGGAGACGGCCTTACCCTCGGCAGAAATGGCGAAAACTCGATCTGTTTTTCTGGACCAGATGGAACCTTGGTTTCGGGTAAGCATGCAATTATTGAAAAGTGCGATGAAGTTCTGATCCTTCGCGACCTTGGCAGTACCAATGGGACCTTCATCAATGGTGTACAAATCGGCGAACATGAGTTGGAAGGAGATGAAGTCATCAGTCTGGGTGTCAGCGGGCCCAAAATCCGGGTGCTGAAACGTGTACCCGGTGCCACTGATTCAACCATGATGAGGCCTGTGATTGGGCTGGCGCCGGCCGTTTCTTCTCAGGAAGCCAAACAGCTTCGCACCGAGTTCGACAATAATCGGACACCTCCAAAATCGGTGACTCCTCCCGGGTTCATGAAACCCAAAGGAAAGCAACCGATCCGATACGACGATGAGTTTGGTGGAGGTGGGGCAGGGGATGATGTGGGAAACTACACTATGGGTTTAGCCCAACGCCTAAAGGATGACGAGGCTGGTCACGACGAGTTAAAAGATTTAATGAAGGATAAAGGTCGAGCGGAGCGCATTGCCAAAAGCGGAGTCCTTAATAAACGGGATGCTCTCATGATCCAATCCGCTGCTTCTAATTTTTCCTCTCAGAAGAAACGGGCTTGGTGGATATTGGGGTCGGTATCCGGCGTCGCGGCTATTATCGTTAGTGTACTTTTGTACCAAAACTTGGGCTACCGCGGAAAGGTAAAGCAGCAAGAAAATTTGTTGAGTACGGCGCGAAATCTGGAAAGTGAATTGGCGCAAGCCAAGCAAGCCGGACCGGCTGAGAGTGAAGAGGAAAAAGCAATATTGGTTTCAAAACTACGCGCCGCTGAGCGACAGCTGATGAACGTGCGTTCCAATTTAAAAACCAGTGATGTCATCAATACCTATAAGAACCCATTGGGTCGTGAAATCCACACCATATTGGAAGGCTTTGGGAAACGCGATTATATCGTGCCCGATATTTTCATCAATCAGGTGGAAAAACATATTTATTCTTTCACAAAAACATCCTCGCGGGCAATTATGGAGCGCAGCTTTGCTAATAGTCATAAGTACAAACAGATTATTGAAAATGAATTGAACCGCCAAGGAATGCCCATGGCATTCTTCTACTTATCTATGCATGAAAGTCTTTTGGACAGCAACATTATTAGCAAGGCCGGTGCTCGCGGACTTTGGCAATTTATGCCAGAAACGGCGAGAGATTATGGCTTAAAAGTCGCCAAAGACTGGGAAACGGCTGCTCCTGAAATGGATCAACGAACCGATCCAAAACTCTCCACCCAGGCCGGGGTTAAGTATGTGAAAAATCTATACGCTGAATTTGGTGATGTGGCATTGGCAATGGCGGCGTACAATGCCGGTGAAGGGCGTATTCGCAAAGCACTGCGAAGTATTGATGATCCTATCAATAATCGCGATTTCTGGTATATCTATCGGTTGGGTATACTCGCGGATGAAACCAACGAGTATGTTCCGAAAATCATCGCGACCATGATCATCGATAAAAACCATAGTCGTTATGGTTTCGCTGAATAAAATCGCTTTCGTTGAATTCGAGCCATTTATCCTAGTTAGGATTTTACAAAACTCAATCTCATCAAGGGTTTTTGTGCAATCTTGCAGGGTGAAGTGGCTTCGAGTATATTTAATAACCGTCGTATAAGTTTATTTTACAGGAGGTATTTCGGTGGCCGTAAAAATTGGAATCAACGGATTTGGAAGAATTGGACGTTTGGCGTTTAGGGCCGCCATTCTGCGTGATAACATCGAGATAGTTGGAATCAACGATTTGATCGATGTGGACTACATGGCATACATGCTAAAGTATGATTCCACGCATGGAGGCTTCAAAGGCACGGCCGAAGCAAAAGATGGCAAATTGATTGTGAATGGCAAATCCATTCGCGTCACTGCCGAAAAGAATCCCGCTGACTTAAAATGGGATGCCATTGGAGCAGATTTCGTCATTGAGTCCACTGGCCTATTCACCGTCCTCGACAAGGCCCAAGGCCATATTACCGCCGGTGCGAAAAAGGTGGTCATCTCCGCTCCTTCCGCTGATGCTCCCATGTTTGTCATGGGCGTGAATCATGAAAAATACAACTCGTCGCAAAACATTGTTTCCAATGCAAGCTGCACGACTAACTGCTTGGCGCCCTTGGCCAAAGTGGTAAATGACAATTGGGGAATAGTGGAAGCGTTGATGACCACGGTTCATGCGACTACAGCCACCCAAAAAACCGTGGACGGCCCTTCCGCTAAGGACTGGCGCGGAGGGCGTGGAGCAGCCCAAAACATTATTCCTTCTGCTACCGGTGCAGCCAAAGCGGTAGGTAAGGTTATTCCAGAACTCAACGGAAAATTGACGGGCATGGCATTCCGCGTTCCCACCCCTGATGTTTCTGTGGTTGACTTAACTTGCCGCTTGGCCAAGCCTGCAACGTATGAACAAATCAAGGCAGCGATGAAACTGGCTTCCGAGACAACGCTCAAAGGCGTTATGGGTTATACCGATGAACAAGTTGTTTCCACCGACTTCCTCGGCGATCCCCGAACTTGCATTTTCGACGCCGATGCCGGAATTGCCTTGAACGATAACTTCGTCAAGCTCGTAGCTTGGTATGACAATGAATGGGGCTATTCAAACAAGCTCATCGACCTCATTCTTCATATGGCTAAAGTCGGGCTTTAAAAAAATTGAAGGCGGGAATTCCAGTTCCCGCCTTCCTTCACTCAGTCACTTCATTTCGATTTGCTTGCTGCTTGAGCTCCAACTGGAGCTGCAAATATTGCAGTGCTCCAATAGACCCCTGACTCTTAACCACGGAAACTAAAATGGCGAAACTTTTCATAGAGGATCTCGCGGGACAAAATGGTCTCGGTGTCAAAGGCAAACGAGTTATTACTCGAGTTGATTTTAACGTCCCGCTCAAAGATGGAAAAGTGGAAAGCGATAAACGCTTGCGAGAATCACTGCCCACCATCCGATTTTTGATAAAGTCAGGGGCTAAAACCATTTTGATGTCTCACCTTGGTCGTCCCAAAGGGGTTACCGAATCGCTTCGTATGGCTCCTGTCGCCAAAGCACTGTCCTTATTGCTCGACAAAACTGTTCAGACGGTATCAGATTGTGTCGGCCCGGAAGTTATCGCTGCAGTGGCTGCCATGAAAGAGGGAGATGTTCTCCTTTTAGAAAACCTTCGCTTTCATGCCGAAGAGGAAGCAAACGAAGTTGAATTCGCCAAGAGTCTAGCAGCCCTTGCTGACATTTATGTTAATGATGCTTTTGGCAGCGCCCATCGCGCACATGCTTCCACCGAAGGCATTACCCATTTTATTTCTAAAA
>JAYVCH010000224.1:0-10371 GCA_043750055.1 Fibrobacteria bacterium | reverse complement strand
AACTTGACGCCCATTTCCATATTTAAAACCTTACCCGTTATGGTTGCTGCGGGTCTATTACATTTCACCCTGTTTCTTAATTTGGAAATGATCGCCTTCTGGGCCGATAATGTCTGGAGCATATTGGTAATGAACCGGATGGTCACCAATTTATTGGGCGGTGGCTTGGTTCCCTTAGCCTTTTTTCCGAATCAATTGCAAGCCATATTGGAATATTTGCCCTTTATGCGACTGGTGGCTTTTCCTATTCATTGTTTATTGGGCCAAGTAGGTTTGAACGAGTGGCTGAAGGGCATGGGATTGACTTTACTTTGGGCCGGCATCTTTGCACTAACGGCAAGTTGGCTATGGCGTCAGGGGCTTCGTACTTATTCAGGAGTCGGGATTTAATGCTGAGGTATCTCCGATTGTACGGTCATTTTATGCGCTTCTCAATTGGCCGCACTTTTGAATTTCGATTGGATTTTTTCTTCCGTGTGTTTATGGATTTGGCGTATTATGGTGTGAACCTGGCCTTTTACAAGATTATTTTTTTACAGACTCCCAATCTTGGAGGATGGAATCAGACTCAAATCTTTGTTTTTGTCGCTGCTTTTCTGGTGATCGATGCCATTACGATGACGGTGTTTTCGAATAATCTATGGTGGTTTCCGCTAGCAGTGAACCGAGGAGATCTGGATTATTATTTATTGCGGCCGGTTTCTTCACTCTTTTTCTTAACCCTTCGCGACTTCGCAGCAAACTCTTTTCTTAATTTGCTTTTTGCGATGGGTGTTTTGGGTTGGGCTCTGCATCAATTACCGGACCCTATTTCTTTTTCAGGATTATTAGGGTTTTTGATTTTATTAGGACTAGGTTCCTTATTGCATTCCATGCTCCACCTGCTCATTATCCTGCCTGTTTTTTGGCTACAATCGGGATCTAGTTTGCATGCTATTTTTTACACAATGGCAAAAATTAGTGAACGACCCGATAGAATTTTTACTGGGTGGGTGCGCAAAGTGATGGTCACCGTATTGCCTTTTTGCCTGATTGCTTCTTTTCCATCCAGATTATTTTTAGAAGGTTTTAGCTGGCTCATTGTCTTGCATTTTTCTGGTGTTCTCGTGATTTTTGCGGCGGGAATTCTCGTCCTATGGCGTTGGGGTTTAAAGTCGTATCTTTCCGCGTCTTCCTGAATTTCAAAAGGATACTATGGCCTATTCGAGTCTGATGGATTGCGTAAAGGACCTGGAACTACGCGGTCAGTTAAAGCGGGTTAACATAGTCGTCGATCCTAAATTGGAAATGGCTGAAATACAAAGACGAGTCTATCAGGCCCAAGGTCCCGCTCTATTGTTCACCAATGTCAAAGGGTGTGCCTTTCCTTGTGTGTCAAATCTATATGGCACAACCGAACGAACCCATTTTTTATTTCGTCACACTTTGGATGGGGTTAAAACCTTGTTGAATCTAAAGCGAGATCCCTTCGCTTGGACGCGACAACCCTTGCGTCATTTGCGTCTCCCATTCACGGCTTTGCATGCTTTACCCAAGCGGGTTAATTCGCCGACAGTGAGGCAATGCGAGACGACGCTTGACAAGTTACCGCAAATTGTGTCTTGGCCTAAAGATGGGGGCGCGTACATCACCCTGCCTCAGGCTTACACTGAACATCCTGATTTTCCCGGCATGTTTCACTCCAACATGGGCATGTACCGAATTCAATTATCGGGCGACTCCTTTCAACCCAATCGAGAAATCGGTTTGCATTATCAGATCCATCGTGGGATTGGAGTACATCATCATGCGGCCATTGGTCGTGGTGAAAAATTGAAGATCAGTATTTTCGTGGGCGGTCCGCCTGCCCATGCCTTAGCGGCGGTGATGCCATTGCCCGAAGGTATGACTGAGACTTATTTTGCGGGAATGATGGCGGGCAGACGATTTCGCTATTCGCGCGAAAATGGACATGTGCTTTCTTCCGATGCCGATTTTTGTATCACCGGAACCCTCGATCCCGGTAGGACTTTACCCGAGGGACCCTTTGGAGATCATCTTGGATATTACAGCCTCACCCATCCATTCCCTGTGATGCAAGTGGAAAAGGTGTATCACCGTCGTGTAGCGATATGGCCTTTTACCGTTGTAGGACGGCCTCCGCAGGAAGATTCCCACCTTTCCGAATTGATTCATGAATTGGCTGGACCCATTTTGCCAGTTGAAATTCCTGGGTTACACGCAGTGCATGCCGTGGAGGCCTCGGGAGTTCACCCTTTATTATTGGCCTTAGGTAGTGAACGGTATGTGCCCTACGGCAACCGCAAGCCTCAAGAGTTGCTGACCTTGGCAAATGCCATTTTGGGATTCGGTCAATTGTCCTTGGCAAAATATCTTTTCATCGCCGCTAAAGAAGACCAGCCAAATTTGGATATCCGCTCCGTCCCTGATTTTCTCAGGCATATATTGGAACGAGTGGACTGGCGTGACGATTTGCACTTTCAAACTCATACCACTATGGATACTCTTGATTATAGCGGTTCGGGATTCAATGCTGGTTCCAAAGTCATTATTGCCGCTGCCGGTGCGAAGCGAAGAAATTTGGCTCTCGAAGTTTCATCCAAATTTGCGCAAAGTCTTCCCTCTGGATTCAAAATGGCGAAATGGATTTTACCGGGTGTTCTCGCAATCGAGGCCCCCCAATTCCAGAATGTTCAAAAAGGACGCAAGGACAGGCTTAGTCTTACGCAGCTTTTGGAAGGCCTGGGACATGGGCCTGATGCGACTGAGGCTAGTTTTTTAAACGAAACCCCGCTCCTGGTATTGGTCGATGACGCTAACTTTACGGCAAAAAATCTTGATAATTTTCTTTGGGTGGTTTTTACTCGTTCCGATCCGGCGCAGGACATTCACGGCGTTTGGGCCTTCAATGAGGACAAACATTGGGGCTGCCGGGGTCCTTTAATTATTGATGCGAGAATCAAACCCCATCATGCCCCTCCCCTGGAAACGGACGCCAATGTGAATCGCAGGGTCGATGCGATGGCAGCACCTGGCCAGGCCCTTCATGGGCTTTACTGATTCGATGGAAGCATCATGGAAGGCAAAATTAGAGGACCAATTCCGCCAACCTTATTTTGCGGAACTTAAAAAATTCCTGTTCGATGAATCGCAAAATGGGGAAGTGGTCTATCCTCCGGAGCCTTTTATTTATAATGCCTTTAATCAAGTTCCCTTTGAATCGGTGAGGGTTGTGATCTTGGGACAAGATCCCTATCATGGGCCTGGCCAAGCGCATGGGCTCAGCTTTTCGGTGCAACCTGGAGTAAAGCTCCCTCCGAGTCTGGCCAATATTTTTAAAGAGCTAAAAACAGATGTCAACTTTCAAATCCCTTCCCATGGAAATCTGGAAAAATGGGCATCACAAGGTGTGCTGCTTCTCAATTCAAGTCTAACGGTTCGAATGGGTCAGCCGGCTTCGCATCAAGGCAAGGGCTGGGAAATTTTTACAAATGCGGTGATCAAAAAATTGAATGACGATAGGAAAGGGTTGGTTTTTCTATTGTGGGGAAAATCTGCCCAGGAAAAAGGCGCCATGATAGATACCAAACGCCATCATGTCTTGATCTCCCCACATCCTTCTCCGTTTTCCGCGGCGAGGGGATTTTTCGGATGCCGACATTTTTCCAAAACCAATGCCTATCTGATTAAATCCGGACTGAACGCAATTGACTGGCAAATTTGAGAAAGTGAGATACTACATTTATTCTTCTATGAAGGATTCGTTAGCTACCGAATATGATTTTGTCGTCATTGGCGCTGGGCCCGCAGGCCTTTTGGCGTCCTTGAGTCTCGCCCTGGCAAATTCCGGTGGTTCAACACATAAAAAATATTCGATCGCTTTATTGGATAAGCGCGATCCTTGGCGCGAACCGGTTTCTTGTGCTGAAGCGGTCTCGGCATCGGGCCTACGCGCCCTGGTGCCCAAAGTAGAACCTGCCTGGATACGCGAACCCGTTGACGGCGTTGTGTTTATTTCCCCAAATGGAACCCAAGTGACTTTTAGGCAACCGGGAAGTGGGTTGTTAATTGACCGGGCGCTGATGCACAAAAATTTAGCGGAAGAATGTCAAAGGCTTGGTGTTCATTGTAACTTTCGCGCCCGTGCCGTGACCTTGTCTCGGTACAAGAATGGACACCGCACAGTCAAATACGACGGCGAGGTGAGGGGCGAAATAAAAGCGCGAGTAGTCATCGATGCCAGTGGACCGGGAGTGGGATTTGGTCAAGGTGAGAAAATCACCCAGGGTAATTTTGACGTGGAGCCGGCCTTATTTGCTTTAGTCCGAGGCTTGACCTATCCCACCAATTATATCCAAATGTTTTTTGGGAAATGCTACGCCCCCGGAGGCTATGCCTGGCTTTTCCCCCGAGACAAGGATGTCGCGAATGTTGGCCTAGTCATTGGTAAAAAATTCGCGAAAGAAGCTCCTGCTCGGAAAGCGATGACGGATTTCCTTGCCAAGGTTTACCCCGGGGCTACGGTGGAAACGGTGACCGGAGGAGTGATTCCTTGTGGTTACACTCACGATCCTTTAGCTGTCGAAAATTTGTTCAAGGTCGGAGACGCGGCCAATATGGTCAATCCCATCAGTCGGGCAGGAATTCTGGAGGCGATGAAGGGCGGAAAACTGGCGGCGGAAGCGGCCCTGGCCATTATTGAGTTAAACTCTGAATCCGAAAAATTGGGGCATTACCAAGCCTACAAAAACAAATGGGATATCGCCTATGGCAATGCCAATCGGCGAATTCATATGGCGAAAAGATCTTTTTCAGAAATCAAAGATGAAACCTTTGATAAAGCAGCGAAAAGTTTGGCTCGCATTCCCACCGAAAAAATGACTATGAAGCGGATTTTTATTTCCACACTTTGGAGCTCACCTTCTCTCATTTGGAAGATGCGCAGTCTAATTTAAATCAATAGGAAATCAGATTTTATCCGGTGGAGGACAGACATTATCATATTTGGAAAAGTCCAACCACTCCACCTTTTCTTCACCTTGAATCAAAATGTCATTGGCTACCGCGGGCCCTTCTGATCCAGCTACGTAATTCGGAAAGCTCGCACCCATAGGAGTTAAAGGCCAGTTCTTGAGAAGCGGGTCCAGATATTTCCACGAGAGTTCGGTTTCGTCTGAACGCACAAACAGGGTGGGGTCACCCAATACGGCATCCAACAGTAATCGTTCATAGGCATCGGCACTAGTATCGAAATGGTCGCTGTAGCAAAAATTCATGGAGGTATCGGTCAGCTCAAAACTCTGCCCAGGATTTTTGCTGGTCAGTTCCAGTAGGATAGCTTCCTGTGGTTGGATTTTGAAGACAATGCGATTGTTATTTACCGGCACGGCCTTAGTGTTGAACAGAATCTTCGGCATCTTTTTAAAGGTGATGACGACTTCGATTCCTTTTCGGCCTAAGCGTTTTCCCGACCTTAAGTAGAATGGAACCCCCGCCCAACGGTAATTATCAATATTCATCCGCAACGCCACAAAGGTTTCGGTGCTGGTATCGGCGGCGACGCCGTTCTCCTGTCGATAACTATTTACAGGTGCACCATTGATGAGTCCTTCGCCATATTGGCCACGAATTGCCGCCGGGGGTATCTCATTTAAATTCAGAGGTTTAAGGCTGCGGAGCACTTTCACTTTTTCATCTCGAATGGCATCGGCCGATAGACTCACCGGGGGCTCCATGGTCACCAAACAAAAAATCTGCATCAGGTGATTTTGGATCATGTCTCGCAATAAGCCACTTTTATCATAATATTCAGCACGGTCTTCGGCGCCGAGGATTTCAGAGGAACTAATTTGAACATGTTCGATATAGTGGTGATTCCACATGGGTTCAAACACAGAATTGGCGAAACGGAATACCAAAATATTTTGAACCGCTTCTTTTCCAAGGTAATGATCGATGCGATAAATTTGCTTTTCCCGAAAACAGGAAAGCAGGTTTTCGTTCAATTCGGTGGCGCTTTCGATATCGTGACCATAAGGCTTCTCGACAACCAGCCGGCTCCAATGTTTCGTAGAAGGGCCATGAACCATGCCGCCTTTTTTAAGGGCCGCAGCAACTTCGGCATACCCATTGGGTGGGATGGCCAAATAGTAAAGATAATTGGGTGGAATATCCAACTCTTTGCAAATTTGAGCGCAGCTTTGCTTGAGCTTCTCTATCCCCTCTGGACTATAGTCCGTTTGCAGGTATATGAAACGTTCGGTAAACTCAGAGGGGTAGCTTCCCATCGATAAAAGTTGTTTGACTTCCATCGGTTTTCGCCCTACGGCAACGATTTTAAATTTGGCAGGTAATAATTTTTTAAACATTAAATTCCCAAGTGCTGGGAATAGTTTTCGTTTCGCCAGGTCCCCGGAGCCCCCGAAAATGATAATCAGGCAATCGTCATGGGCTCTTCCCTTAGTATTAAAGAAGTTGGAACTGCTTCGGCTCTTATCATCTACGGTCATTGACATCCGAGAACCCCGGGTTAGTGAGCCAAAAATTTATAAATTTTGAGAAAGGTTCTCGACTACATGAAAAAAACGACATTTAGGACAGCCTTAGAGGCGGCATGGGCCAAACGAGCCAACTTGAGGGAAAAAACCTCGGCCTTTCGAGTTTTAAACGGCGCGGCCTCCGGTACTCCAGGTTTAATCGTGGACAAATTTGGTGAGTACCTGGTTGTCTATGCCTATGAAAAAGATTTACGAGAACACTATGGTGATTTTCCTAGCGATTTAACTGCCGTTTGTGGCGCCCGGGGAATTGCCTTAAAAGATCGTAGCTCAAAATCAGATGAAGGACGAGATGGCGGCAGAGCTTTAATAGGCGATGTCCCAGAACTTGTGGAAGTTCGTGAAGGGCCTTTTAAATTTATGGCTCATCTTCAACATCCTCGAAATGTGGGCCTATTTTTAGATACGCGTCCCCTGCGCGAAACTTTGGTGACCCATTGCCGTCGTCATGATGTCCTAAACTTATTCAGCTATTCCTGTTCATTGGGCATTGCCAGTTCTCTCCGGAATCAGGGTTCGGTCATCAATGTCGATATCTCCGCCCGCTATCTAGGGTGGGGCCGCGAAAATACCATTGCTAACGGACTTGATCCCGAGGCCACCAAATTTTTACGCATGGATTCCGAAAAATATTTAGACTGGGCGACAAAGAAGGACTTGACCTTTGACGTGATCATTTTGGATCCACCCAGTTTTTCCCGTTCTAAAACGGGAAACTATTCTTTTGAAGAGGACTATTTCCGACTCTTGGAAAAATGCGCCAAATTAACGCGCCCTAATGGAGTCATCCATGCTTTGACCAACTTCGGAAAAATCACCTCGGAGCAATTTCACACCCAAGTCCGCGACGTTTTGACATCCGCAGGCCGACCGCCTGTAAAGCTCACACCCATGGTTCTTCCTGAAGATTTTGATGGCGCCGGATCGGTTGAATCGGGTGAGGCTGTGACGGGGAGTATGATTCCAAACGGTGAAAAGGGGAGTCCTGTTGAGGGTACGCTGATCTCGGTTGAAGCAGTTTTAGCGTAACAGACTCTTTTACGGTAAATTCAACCAGGCTTTCAGATGCTTTAAAAAGGGCACTTTAAGTTTGTGATATTTTTGTTTTAATCGTAACAGTAGCCCAATTCATTGATCTTAACGTTCGATTTCAGTTCTCAATTAGCTAAATTGTGACATATCCAGGGGAAGGATTTATGTCCTATCAAGTTACCCTAAATTCCCGAAACGTTCTCGTTCCAATTTCGTTGGAAAATGCCGATGGGGAGAGAATGAATGGGCCATTAGCCAAAATGGAAACCGCAACCGCGATGATGATTCAGGTTTCTGCGGAAGGGGGCTTTCAACAAGAGTTCTTCCCATTAATCATTCGTCAAGAATCCAATGATCCGTTTGCGGGAAAAAACTGGGAACTGTGGGTTCAAAAAACTGGTGTTGGGTTTTATGCCTACTATTTAGGAATTCCCGATGCCTTCTTTGCCGTGGAATCTTCAGGAGAATCGGCGAGCTCCTTATCCGTTCAGGTAGTGGGCACATCCCCCCTAACTGGTCGCGAAGATTTTTCTGGTGGGGTGGATATTTCCCTCCAAGCACAGGTTAAGCCGCCGCTCATTCCCGGATTCCTTAATTTGAGCGAACGATTCTTCCCAACCCTATTGCCCCAAAACTTTATCGAAAGTGCGTCACTGGACGTGTTTGAATTTGAAGGTAAGCGCCAACTTGTATTGAAGGTCGCTCCACAAATGGACTCTTCGGACCGGCTTCCCATTAGTTTGGAAAAACATTGGGAACCCAAAAGTTGGATTGAAGCGGTTGTGGAAAACCTTGGCTCGAGTGGTTACTTCACCATTCGCGGCGGCTGCTTTTTTTCACGTAACCGCAAAGTGTCCCATTGGTTTGGAGGGACTATCGGATTGGAGGCCAAGTGGTTTCGGCAATCCACTACAGAAAAAATTCGTGCAATGAAGGGTAGTGGAAAGGGAGCTTGGATTTTTTGGCTCGATCCCCAAGGGATGGGCGAATTTGAACCCGAATCCTTGGTGGCCGCATTTCCAGATACGGAAAAGATCAAGGTTTCCATTCGGCATCCGATGATGCATAGGCTACTCAGCTATGGTGGACTCTTGGCTTCCGTTCACGTGGCTCCGTCCCACTTGGGCGGATTGTCTGCTCAAGAAGCGGTTTCAGCCCTAGCCCATGTTGCGAAAATACTTTCCCTCCACCGAAATACGCTTTACCTCGCGCGTTCAGAACCAACCCATGCCATTTGGTCCGAGTTGACAAATACCAATCTTTCCCCCGTGGACGCATTTGTAGAAAACTCATCCGGACGAATCGTTGAAAGGCGAATGACGCCAAGAGCTGGATTAGATTGTGATATTCGTTTGCTCTATCAATCTTTCGGCGAGTCCTTACGCGCACTCGAATCTTTATTTGATGAAACGTTTGGCTACTCCGCTTGGGATACTATTGGTAATCCCTTGCGTGATACTCTAATCAGCTTTCTCTCCGAAACAGGAAATGAAAGACAAGCCTCTTTAGACTTAGGCATCCAAGAATAGTCGGTCGCAAATGAGTTTTGTGGTGGTCGCCAATAGCACACGAGTCATTTTACCTTTGAGGACACGCTATGAGACGCCCTCCAAACTTCCCATTCTCGCTGGTATTATTGTGTCCCAAGCAAAATACTCCGGCCATTGTCTGCAGACGTATATTGAATTAGGGGCTTCGGGGCTTCCTAGACCCTTCAAAGGGGAACGATGGAGTTATGAGTGGCGAAGTGACGGCGATAATGTATTGGCTTGCTGGTTGGGTTTTCCTAATGTTTTTTTTTCGGGAGGTATTGATCCCAACCTGCGAGTGGGCATCGAAGCCCTAGGTCGCTTTGGAACAGAGACTGGGATGCTTCGTTCTTTTGCTCGGATTTCAGTGACTATTAAGGCCGATGAAATGGTTTCCGGTTCCGAGGGAATCTCATGGATGCCGGACGAGCGGCCCAAAATTTTTATTTAAACTCGGCCTGCAATTTTAAGGCGAATCCATTTTTAGGATTGATGGCTAGAATTCGTTGTACTGATTCGCGCGCTTGATCCACCATCCCCATTGATTTAAAGGTAACGGCCAAGCCTCCTAAAGCAAGAATCTTTTGCTTTTCACTCACATCGCTTGCAATCAAGGCTTTGCCGTACGCGACATTTGCTTCAGCGGTCTTTCCCATATCGTTAAACTCATTGGCAGCATTGAGGCGCTCCGATGCAGAAGCGGGCCAAGTCCGGGTTTGAACCATGGCCATGAGCGCCGCTTCCCTTTCTGGACTGACTTTACCATTTCTTATCGGATTTGAAACCGGCTTTGGTGTCTTTGCGACAGTTGGTTCTACATGAGTTTCCACTTCCGGTGTTTTTTGTGAAACGATGGGTGCTTGCGTCGGAGGTTCCGGGTTGGTTAATTCCGATGACTTTGGCTCTTCACGGGTGGATGTTGGAATATTTTTTGGAGGCTCGTTTTCAATAACGGCAGCTTTTGCGGACGCTTCCGCGACCTTGGAGGTGGCCGAGCCTCTTAAGTAGAGGAACAGTCCCCCCAATCCAATCAGAACGATCAAGCCTCCCATCGCAGCAAAAATGATCATCAACTTTCTTTTGGCATTTGCGGTTTTTTGTTCGGGAGTGAAAATCCCAGTTCGATTTTGATCAGCGCCTTTGAATCCAAATTGGGTAAATCCACCGGTGGAATTTCCTCCAGCAAGATCGAGTGGATCCTTTTCTAAGGAAGAGAGCGATACGGCTAATGGCTTGACTACTATTGGTTTAGG
>JAYVCH010000223.1:0-5588 GCA_043750055.1 Fibrobacteria bacterium | reverse complement strand
TATCGGAAGAATATTTGAAAAAAATCCGGGTGTCCGGCGTCGATTGGAGAATGGTCGTGCTGGCTTTGGGCTTAGGCATGGTCAACCTCTGTTTTGCCGGCGACTTAGCGACCTTGTTTATTGCCTATGAACTTGTTTCCATTCCCTCCTATGTTTTAGCAGGCTTCAGCCATCGCGATCCTCGGTCCAATGAAGCCGGAATGAAATACTTGCTGCTGGGCGTTTTCGCTAGCGTGTTGTTTTTGTTGGGCCTGTCCTTTATTTATGGCGCAACGGGAGAAATTCACCTCCTCGCCATCCATGACAAATTGGCCCGCGCCGTTGATGCCGGAGCCATGGCTGATTTAACCTTAGCGAAGGTCGGTTTAGGCTTTTTGATGGGCTCGGTTTTTTTCAAAGTAGCCATCGCGCCATTACATAGCTGGCTTCCAGATGTGTATCAAGGAACCAATCTCGCCTCCCTCTCTATTATTTCCTCTCCTGTAAAAGTTGCCGTTTTCGGCATGCTCGCCATGCTCCTTTGGGGCGCATTTGAACCGCTTGCACCGGTTTGGAAACCGATTTTACTGATGGGCGCGGCTATCTCAGCGATCATGGGTAACTTGCAGGCCATTGTGCAAACAAATGTGAAAAGGCTCATCGCCTATTCGGCAGTTGTGAATGGTGGTTTTATTCTGTTGGGGATCCTCGTGTCTTCAGCCCCGATCGTCATTTTCTATTTGGGTTCATATGGGGTAATGACTCTGGGTTCTTGGGCAGCACTGATGGCGATGGGTACTCCCAAAGCCGATGCCGATAGCCTCGCTGACCTGCACGGTTTAGGTCGCCGGAATCGTTGGCTGGCTTTGGCCATGACCGTCATTCTACTCAGCTATGCAGGCATACCCATGACAGCCGGTTTCGCCGCAAAATTTGGAGTGCTTCTGGAAGCAATGCGCCCTGACGCCGATTTGCCCGCACACACTCTCGCTGTGATTATCCTATCGGTGGTTTTCGGATTGGTTTCGTTTTACTTCTATTTTCAAATTATCAGGGCCATCTGGATTCAAAAACGGGGTGAAGGAGCTATTCCCGGCAGTGCTGCACTTAGTTCAGAACGCGAACCGGGTGAACTTCGTTGGAATTATATTTTCGTTTTACTCCTCAGCATTTTCATGATCCTCTCCATGGGAATGTTCGTTCGCCTTCCAGGTTTTTAATCCCGAATAGCAGGGGGATTAAATAGCGTAGGCCAATTTAAGAAAGGTGTGTAATTCATCGGCAACTAGAGGACGCAGGTAAGCGCGAGATCGATACAAGGCTTTAATATCCGTAAAGGTCACGAAACGGGGGTCGATTAGGTTACGCAAAAGAGCAACGGGCGTCTCGGCCATACTCCGTAATAAAGCGATGGGCACTCGCCCATTTACGAATCCGGTATGCAATTCCCTTTGGCTCGCGATTTTGGAATGCACGCGAATCGAGAGGGACTTTTCGACAACGGCTTCGATCAAACCGGGACATAAATGCACACGAGGATGATCGAGAAGCTTTAAAATAATATTGTCTCTGTGGATATTGGCCAATAAAATGCTGCGCAGATCAGGTGAGATTCGATCAGGATTGGAAGTTCGAAAGGGGCGACTTAACCCATCGCGAGCAATCCAAGAGGAATAAGGATTTTCACCGAAGTTACCAAGAATCACAGTGCCTTCACGTTCGACCCGAGCTTCAGTCAGAAGGATTTCCACCGCGGGTAGCCCCCCATTGACATCCAGACGAAAGTGACCACGATCATAAGCCTCCAAGGCCATGCGAACCCATTCCAAAGGCCCAACGGATAAGCCACGTGCTTCTGTGAGCCAACGACAAAGTGTCGTCAAGGCAATGAGGTCACGGGTGGGAACTCGTTTGGACCGCTGCAATTCAATGATGTTCCGAAATTGTGCCAGGTCCGGTAATTTCAATAGGCAGTCTGTGAAGTGAGCGAAGAAATACGGGCCCATGGCTTCTTCGAATGCCATGGGAGCATCCAAAATAGGACCATAACTTCCCAGGCGAGTCGCCATCTCCTGGGCTTTTTCCATGCGTTCTTCCAAAATTTTTAAATGCGGAGTGAGGCGAGCAACCGATTCGGGATCGCCTGCACCCAAATCTCCCTCGAGCCAATTCTTGCGTTCGCCCATCGAAATGGCTTCGCAACGAATCAAATAAATTAACAGCCCTAAATCTCCCGAGACCGGAATCCGACCTGACTGCATGAGTTTGAAAATATCCGAGGCCTGGCAGCAGAATGGCTCCAGATCCGTAAAGCGCGAAAGCGCCAAGGTATGGATGATGTCTCGGGCAAGTGTATTTTCGGTTTGGTTCAGGGGCTTGTGGCGTTCTACTCTCAGCAGTAAACGTTTGAGGTGACGAAATTGCAATACATAGGTAGCAGTTTGCCAATCGGAAGATTGAACTTCAAGAAGGATAAACAGGAAGCGTTCCATCCATACGCGCGGAAAGCGCGCCTGAATCACTTGTAAAATCATCTCTTCCAATGAATGTTCGCCGCATTCTGATTTCAAGAACTCGGCCAGTAACCGACAACTTTCTGGATAATCCTTGTGAGAATCCACTAAAGCAAAAAGTCCGGATAAGGGATAAGGAAGCGATGGTCTCGGCAGAATTTCCGAATCCGAACCTGATTTTTGGTGGGTCCAAGAAATGGGTTCTTTTTGTGATTTGGCAGGGCCAAAGCTTGACCCAGAATTTCCATTGGGTTTTGATTTCAGATGGCTTTTGATGACGTCTTCCATATTGTTTACCTTCAGCCATCTTACCATTTACAGTATGGGTGGTTTCCAGGATTAATTACGCTACATTCGGGAGAAATTGGAGGGATTCGTATCAACAGGGTGTTGAAAAGCACCTTTCAACTGTGGATAAATGGGAGTAAAGCCCACTAAATTTGAAGCAATAGCCAAATAATTTCAACATGTGTCTGTTGACACTCAATTATAAGCAAACCAGGGAATTTTGAGAAGTTTTGGAATTAAGCTGGAAATTTCCCCTCGAAGGCAAACTCCCCGACACTTTTTCGAGCGCTGGGTAGCTCTCGTACCCGAAGTGCTTCGGGAAGATCCTCCGCTGATCCTGGATACCCCACCGCGCAAATGGCTTCAACGGAGTAACCGTCAGGTAACCCCACAACCTCGATAGCTTTTCCATAATCAAAGCCTTGCATGCCATGCATGACCAGGCCAAGCAAACTTCCTTGCAAGGCAAGGCTCATCCATGCGGCACCGCAGTCGAAGCTATGTGTGAGGCTCGGTTTTCCATTTTCAAAAGTCTGTTTTGAAACCATGAGTATCAGCGCCGCGGCCTGCTTGCACCAAGTTTGATTATTGGGGAAGAGCAGCTCGATAAATGCCGGCCAAGCATCCGAGGACCGCAGCGCATAGATGAAACGCCATGGCTGGTTGTTGGACGAAGACGGGGCCCAACGAGCAGCTTCAAAAAGTGAGTTCAACGTTTCTTGTGTGATATGCGCTCCATTCATAGCACGCGGCGACCATCGATTCGGAAAAATGGGCTCAACAGGATGATCGATTTGTCTTTTGGTGGAAGCGAGTAAAAGATCGGGCATGGTTAATCCTTTTCAAGGGAAAGTGAGAAGAAAATAACCAAGTGTGACATCCACTCCTAGAGAAAATAATTTTGCTTCAAAATGAAAAAATCCAAGGACGAATCCTTGGATTTTTTAAAGCACCTTTCAATCCCTTCTGTTATCCAGAAGAAATTCAAATTAGTTAGCAGGAGCAGGAGCGGGAGCAGGTTCAGCAGCAGGAGCTGCAGGGGCGGAGCAAGCAGCTTTGGCAGTTTTATAATTCTCTTTGGCCGTCTTTAAGCAGGCTTTCTTATCTGCGCCTTTCATGTCCTTGCAGGTTGCCATTTCAGTTTTGTTGGCTTCTTTGGCAGTCTTTAAGCAAGCTTTATCAGCAGCGGCCCAAAGGGAACTGACAAGGAAAGTTTGAGCGATGACCAAAGCGAAAATTTTCTTGTTTAGCATTTGAGTTCTCCAAATAGATTTGATTTGGTATGACATAGTCCGGAGATTTCCAGATAAGCTAAATATGCGTTTCATCAAGGCGTAAAGCAACAGGCAGAAAAAATTCTTTATGGGGCTGGTTGCTAGGCCGCGTGGCGATGAGAAGGGGTTTAATTATTGTAAAATGAAGTGAAAAAGGTGGAAAAACGACGTTTTTTCGGGAATAGAACAAGGCTATTCACTAGCCTTCCCTTTGGAAGGGGGGGCAGGGTGAGGGGTTGCCACACTCGCCTCTAGCACCGTGGTAAACACCCCCATATCCTATTTAATCGACTGAGACCCCTCCTCCTCCTCATCATTCGATACAATCGGGCACAGCCTCTTTCTCATTCGCATTAAACTCACTGTGCGAGCTTCCGGCTCTGGCCGTCATCTTCTGCAAATCACCGGGCCTGATAACACCCGTGTTACCCTGCTTCTTTTTATGGCTAAGCTCTCCCGGACAACACACAAGACATTATTTTCATACTGATGATTTCGCCAATTAGGATTTGTGGCGGGGACCGAATGTGATTCGGTTATCGGTCAACAAAAGGCAATGGGAGCAGATATCCAAGTTCGCGATCTTGAAAAGCGCTACTGATAGTTTCTCTAAAATGGCTTTGGTATTGGGTTGTCTCAACGCTATGACAATAATACCGTAATGTTCCTTGTACAGGAATGGCACAGTGTGAAAGAAGTCACGATCGGTAGTCAGGAAAACGGCTCTGGAAAAAAAGCATCAAGACGCTTTTTCGTAAGGCAGGCTTTCGAACTGGGCTAGCTCGCTGCCGAATTCCAAAGCGGCCTGAATGTCTTTTTCCGCGATACTGGGATAGTTTATCAGAATTTCCGCTACCGATTCACCGGCCGCCAACGAAGCGAGAATGTTACTCACCAGTACACGGGTACCGGAGATGACTGGTTTTCCGTGGCAGATATTTGGGTTGATTGAAATTCTGGAATTCATAGGATCCTCCTTTGGAGAATGTCTTTTGAATAGTATAACTACCGGAAACAATTCCCGGTAGTCAATATCTGCGAAGTCCACTTGACGGCTTTTACCTAAGGCCTTTTCTGCAAACCCCGCTAAATCCAGGTCTATCCTGGATCGGGGTTCGGCGGCTTCCTTGCCTTCGCGTAAAAGGCATTATGAAGACGGTCCCGCTTCGGATACGTCCGCTTTTTAAGCGGCCAATCTCGGCGCCCTCTCCGACCCTTCACAGGAGGCAAGATTTTCTATCCCCTCTTTTTCATTTATCATAGCTCAGACCGAATCAGTGGCTCGGGCGCGTTCACGTACTTCCCGAAGAAAAATAGACAAGGATCCGAGGCTGTGGCCATTCATTCAGGCAAAATTGAAACTGCGATGGTCTCCAGATCAAATTTTAAAAATGTTGCTGAATCAGTTTCCAACCGAAAAGACAATGCAAGTATTGCCTGAAACCATGTACACTTATCTTTATCTTCTTTCTCGGGGAGAGTTAAAGCGGGAACAGCTGGGTTACCTTTGACAGAAAAAGCAACTTCGAAAAAT
>JAYVCH010000222.1:0-6324 GCA_043750055.1 Fibrobacteria bacterium | reverse complement strand
TTTATCCTCGGTAAAGGGTCCAATTTAGTCTTTTCAGATCTGGGATTTCCTGGGCTGATTATCTACACAGGGAAAGCTTTTACGCAAATCGAGTGGATTGGAAATCGCGTAAAGGTTCAAGCCGGGGCCTTATTGCATTCGGTTGTGTCCCAATCCGTCGGACGGGGATTATCGGGTATTCAGCATTTAGCCGGAATACCAGGGACAATGGGTGGAGGAACGTTCATCAATGCCGGAGCATTTGGACAGGAATTGAAGGAGGTCATCGTTTCTGTTACATCAACGACAATGGATGGAACATTGAAGGTACGGTCAAATAGTGAATGTAATTTTGCCTATCGTCATTCCCAATTTTTCACACTAGGCGAAATTATCCTGGAAACGGAAATGGAACTTGAGGTAGGCGCGATCGAGTCGCTTCAAACTGAAATGCGGGAGACACTTCTAAAACGGAAGGAAAAACAACCTTTACAGCTTCCGAATGCGGGGAGCATGTTTAAAAGACCACCGGGTCAATTTGCCGGAGTTCTGATTGAGGAGGCTGGACTGAAAGGGCATAAGGTGGGTGGGGCGATGATTTCCGAAAAACACGCGAATTTCACAGTAAATGCAGGTGGGGCGACGGCCCAAGACATATTTGACCTTACGGAGGACGTGATTCACAAAGTTCGTGAACACACTGGCACTACATTGGAGCGCGAAGTGATATTTGTCGGCACTTTTTTGCCTTTTCCGCGTTAGCGTCCGCGGCGACATCGCTTGCCAACACCCGTAGAAATTTCTCTCTTAGCCAGCCCCAAGGGAGGTTTTGATGAGCAAGAAACATTTTTTCCTGTATGATTTTCTACTTCCTCTGTTTACCATGTTGGTGATTGGACAACTTCTTTCTGAAAAATTCGATACAGTGATATTTCAACATGTCGATCGGATTAAGGCTTTTGGCTTGGGTCACTGGTTCGGACAGAGTTCATTGCGGGCCAGCCTGTGGAATTATTCTTCGCTGGTTTTTGCGGGTTTTCCGGTCTTGCTTTGGACTATTTGGATTCGCATCAATGTCGAATATGATTGGGTGAATCATTGCCGTCGTCTGGATCGCCCAGTTTTCAGTTTTGTAAAAAACTTGGTTGAATGGATTGAAGGCAAGGATACGATCCGGCAGTTAACGATGACTTATGAGCGCCAACTTCAACTTTCGGAAAATCGAATTCAAAAACTTCAAGCCGAGTTGGTTGCAATAGAGGCTGAATTTCCTGAAGAAGTGTTGGAAGAGGATTATCGTCGGGACAATCGTCCTTCACGATAGAAAACCATTCTTGAAACGCTATTGGATTTTTACAGGCCTGATGATGGCCTTTTTTTTAGCCACATTCGCCTTGATGGAATATTTGCATATCGATTTCATGCAAGATCCTACGGCCTGGATGAACAACCGAGGTGGATGGATGGCTGCTGCAGCAGGAGTAGGGTTACTCATGGCTGATGTATTTCTTCCCGTGCCTTCAAGCTTGGTGATGATAGCGCATGGAGCCCTCTTCGGAATTCCGATAGGAACGGCTTTGTCTCTGTTGGGCAGTATGGGCGCGGTTATTTTGGGCTTTGGAGTGGGGCGTCGTGGCGGACCCTTGTTAGCCAAAATGGTGACGGAAAAAGAAAAGGGTCGAGCGGATATGATGTTAAAAAAATGGGGGGCTTTGGCCATCCTCATTACTCGGCCTATTCCTTTGATGGCCGAGACAATGTCTATCCTTGCTGGAGCATCACCGATGGGATGGGGAAAGATGCTGATGGCCGCTTTTGCCGGTTCAGTGCCGGAGGCTTTTTTATATGCGTTGACTGGAGCGACGGCGACTGGATTTACCAATAGTGCAGTCATGTTTGGAGTTGTGCTATTCATTGCTGGAGTGTTTTGGTTCATTGGTAAAAAAGCCGGGTAATGCCGCACTCAGCTCATTTCAAGGAATTTAAATCAGAGGGATGGTTTCGTGTCAATGACAATCAAGAAAACAGATTTTAGCGGTTTGGAAGCGGTGGAAATTGTCACCTCCAAACTCAGAGCCGTGATCGTAACATCCATGGGACCTAGAATCGCCCACTTCGGAACGAGAAACGGGCGAAACCTTTTGTTTTGGGATCATGTCAATAAATATGGGCGTGACCAGTGGCGTTTGATGGGAGGTCATCGTATCTGGTCGACTAGGCCCATGGGAGATGAGACCGTGGAGGCCTATGCCGATGACAATGGCCCTTGTACGGTCAAAATCTCAATGCGCGGAGTGGACGTTCTGGGCTCGGTCCATCCTGTATTCCGCATCAGTAAATCAATTGGTATCAAGGTCATGGCTGATGACACGTTGCAAATTGAAAACCGGATCAATAATGAATCGGAATTGGTTTGGTCCGGAGGTGTGTGGAGTTTAACCTGCACTTTGCCGAAAGCGACCACTTCTTATGGTATCCCTCTAGGTCGCGAAGGCGCATGGGATATTTTTTCTCTCGTCATTCCAAAACGTTGGGCGGGTGGGAATTTCAGCAAGGTCAATGATAAAGCCCTGCGGTTTACCGAAGACTGTCTCATCTTGCGTCCCAAAGGAAAAGTCAGTAAGCGCATGGTTCAGGCTCCGCAAGGTCTTATTGGCATGACCGACCCCACGGAAAAAATTTCATTCCTTAAACACTCCCCATATATCGAAAGTGTCCAATATCCTTGGAATTGCAATATTGCATATTTTTCCGGGAAGAAAAATTTTATGGTGGAAATGGAGCATATGGGGCCGGAGCAATGCGTCTTACCGGGTGGACATACTTCTACTCAGGAAAAGTGGACGTTACGGTCTCCTGTAGATTGGAATAAATTAAAGGGAGTTTACAAAGAGTGAATGAAACCGAAGGAGCTTCGTCTGAATGGTAACCCCGTCTAAACAGTCGGCCCAAATTTGGAAGCAGCTTCGGAAAGTTGCACCACCTTGAATCCATTTCTTGCTGGTCCGAGGTCTTCCCTGCTCCGGTCTAATTTAACGGCGACCCAATTACCGCTTCTCCGTTCCACTTCGGTGTACACTGATTTGAAAGGTCCGGAGCCTCCGTGTCCACCATAACCGAAACGGCAGCCATCCCAAGCCGGTTCCGGCACGCCCAGGGCTTTCAAGTATTTCTCGGCCATTATCGCAACTTCAGCGGGTTGGGCATGGTCACAAGCGCCCGCTGCGGGAGTATTTTCAGGTTCCATCTTAGCCTCCGTGTTTTTAGAAAGCTAATAATTGGCTACTATTGGACCAATACTTCACTAAGCTGTGGTGAAGAGGTGGTGAAGACGTGGTGAAGAGGTGGTGAAGACGTGGCGCGGATGCGGGGAAGATGTGGCGCAGATGCTGGGAAGAGGGCCAACATGCGGTTTCGAACTTTAAGTTGGTCCGATTGGGTTAGCGAGGAAGGGTTTCGAATTCTGGAAACAGAATTGCTGCCTGGCTACTTGCAGCTTTGTCGGTGGTTTGGGGGCAAGAGTCGATCCATCTCTACGATCAGTTTAATAGAGTGTATTGAAGCGCCGAATGGGTCGGAGTGGGCCATTTTCTTGTTTAAGGTCGAGTACGTGGGAGGGGAAGGGGAAACCTATCTGTTACCTCTTGCACGAGTGATAGGGCCGCTTGCGAAAGCGATCCAATTAGAAGCGCCCGCGGCCGTTTTAGCAGAGTGGATTGACTCTGAGGCGGACACTTTGTTGGTCGAGGCTGTTTATGCTCCCGATTTCCAAATGAAATTCTTGGAATTGATTGCCTTCAAGGACCGTTGGCTTGGCCGTTATGGGGCCATGATTGGCGATGTTGGAAAGGAAGACGCTGGAATAAACTCGTTGTTTCAAACTAAAACCGACTCGTTTGCGGGTTCGCATGTTTTGAAGGCGGAGCAAAGTAATACTTCGCTCATTTACCCCGGGCGCATTTTCTTGAAACTGTTGCGTCGATTGGAAGATGGAGAAAATCTAGAGTTAGAGACGCTTCGATTTTTGAATGAAAAGACTGCCTTTCGGGGAGTTCCCAAGTTTGTAGGATCGGTGAAATATCAAGGTGAGTCAGGTACAAATTATTCGCTCGCCATTGCCGAAGGTTTGGTGCCTGCTGAACGAAATGCATGGGAAAAAACACTGCAACTGGCTCAAGGTTACCTGAATCGGCTCTCGGAAAATCCACGTAACATCCAGGTTGCTGACCCTACTTTGGAGTTTGCCCAATTATTAGGCATGCGAACCGCTGAAATGCATTTAGCCCTGGCTTCCAATAGCGAGATGGCCGCCTTCGAACCCGAGGCTTTTACGCTGGACTATCAGAAGGATTTGGCAGAGAGGATGCAAATCCAAACGGGACTGGCCTTGGACAATTTGCGTAAGAACCTCCCGACTATGGCGGAAAATCGAAGGGGAGTAGCGGAGCAGGTTTTGGCTTCACGGCAAAAACTGATGGATGCTTTTATTGGTCTTAAGGAATCTTTAATTTCAACTGTGAAAATCCGAGTGCATGGCGATTATCATTTGGGTCAAGTATTGGACACCGGTCAGGATATTGTGATTTTGGATTTTGAGGGCGAGCCCGCACGGACTCTGGCCGAAAGAAAAGTCAAACAATCGCCATGGCGCGATGTGGCGGGGATGATTCGATCGTTTCACTATGCGATCCATTCCGCTTGGCCTGAATCAATTCAAGCCGGTAGCGAAGTCAGAAAAACGTTGGAACCTTGGGCTGAGAATTGGTTCATGGCCATGAAGGCAGCGTTTCTTGAGACCTACCTCAAAACATCCTGGGCCGCTGCTTTCGTGCCAACTCCATCGGAACAATCTATTTTACTAAAGGCTTTTTTAATGGAAAAGGCCGCTTATGAATTGAACTATGAACTCAATAATAGACCGGATTGGGTGCATATTCCTTTGCTTGGAATTTTGAGCCTATTGACTGCCTAAAGTTAGCATCAAAAGACTCTTTAGCCTCCTCAACTCCTAAAGACGCGACAAATTTCTGAAGCTTCCATAGCAGCGTGAGCGTTATCACAACTTAAAGAATAACTTCAACTTTGACGTTAAGTTCCCCCTTCCATGGACGATAATGGAAGGGTAGCAAGGAGCCACAAATGAACAGCATCAAACAAAAATCAGTCAAAACTCTTCTCGCCCTTTTGGCACCTGCTTTCTTCGCGAATTGTGGACAAAGTCCCGTTGCGGTGTCTGACCCTGGCGCCTTGAAAAAAGGAGATGGGTTGGTCAAGTCCTCGATCTTATTGGGAAAGGTTGGAGCTTTGACCAAAAGTTCCACCATCAATTTGCAAAAATTAATCGTAACGGCCGTTTCGAGCGCTTCGCCTGCAGATACGGTTCGTGATACCACCACCGTCAACGGTAACGACGCCGTTACTGTGTTGCGTACCTTGACCCTAAAGCCTTTGCGCAACTGGATCATCAATGCCAGGACCTTAGATGCAAAAGACTCCGTTATCCATTCTGGATCCACCTCTTCTTTTTTTGTGAAGCCCTCCGATACCACCGCGGTAAGCCTGAACCTTACGTCCAAGTTTTCGATGTATCAAGCTAACTTTAACACCCTTCCTGACAGCATCAGCTCAACGTTATCGGGAACCGGTAAGGACAAATTGAATTTGAACCGAGTGGTGCTTAAAGTTGATGGGGTAATCGTTAGTGACTCTGCCCTTGCCTCCGGTTTCTACAATGGCGGTCAAAACGTCAGCGTCTACTTTGACTACATCACTCCTGGAACCCATACCGTAACATTAGAAGCCTTTGGCGTGCTTCACACCTACTCTGGAATTTTATACAGTGGGTCTTCGAACTTCACAGTTGCTGCCGGAATTGACGATACCAAGGCCGTGACATTGAACTGGGTTGGGCCGACCACTGGAACTGGCAAGTTGACCGTGGTGATTGGCAAGGTCGGTAAGGTTATCGTGAATGGTTCATTGACCGGCGTTGTCTTCTAATAAAAACCATCTTCTTCAAAACTGATTTTGAAATTCTTCAAAAATGATTTCGAAATAACGCAGGCCCCGGAGAGGCCTGCTCCTATTTTAATTCATCAAAATTCTAAAATTCTTGACGCTTGCCTGACTCTTTTGGGGAACTAATTTGCCTACCGCAGCTTCGCCCATGCGCAAAATAAGAGGAAGCCAAAGGCTCTTTTAACGTACAATAAGTAAAAGGGTAATCTTTGTCCCTTCGGAAGGATTTTTTGGATTTGATGCGAAAATGGAATCGAATGTCCGTTGCCTTTTTGGTGCTGCTGACATCCTGTTTATTTGAAACCAAGGAGGAGCGGTCATCCTCTC
>JAYVCH010000221.1:0-11682 GCA_043750055.1 Fibrobacteria bacterium | reverse complement strand
GCGAGTAAAGAATACGCCGAAACCTTGGCCAAAGGCTTGCCTGTCGTGCCCCTTCGGGACATCATTTTGTTTCCCGGTACCGTAACACCCATATTACTGGGTCGTCCCCAATCTCTGGCCGCTATGATGCGTGCTTTGGAAAGCCCATCGCAACTCGCTTTCTTTTGCCTACAGCGCACCGCTTCCGAAGACGATGTCATCCCTGACACCTTGCATTCCATTGGCGTGGTGGGACGCATCGCTAATTCTCTTTCGCTTCCCAATAACTTGTCCAAAATTCTCGTCGAGTCTTTGGGCTTGGCGAAAGTGAGTCAATGGCAATCGACACCTAATTTGATCCTAGCGACCATGGAGCCTATGAAAGCCACTCCGCTTGAGGCCGATATGGTCAAACGGCGACTGGAACAATTACGAGTCATGTTCGCAGAATACATTTCTCAAAATCCAGAAATGCCGCGAGGCATTGTCGACTTAATCGACGGCTTATCAGGGCCGGAAGAAAAAATTTATGGCATGGCCACTCATCTAAAAATCGCTGTTGAGTTGAAGCAAAAACTCATCGAGGAACCGACTCTCGAAACCAAGATGAATATGATTCAGGAGTTCTTGCGCAATGAAGTGGACACGACCATGTTGGGTCGAAGACTTGAGCATGAGGTTCGCGCCGGTATCGCCCAGAGCCAGCGCGAATACTTCCTCACCGAACAACTGCGAAAAATCCAAATTGAACTGGGTTCTTTTTCGACCCCACTCAATCAAGAACTCAAATTGCTGGATGAGTCGATAAAGGCCAAGGGCATGCCGGAAAAAGTGATGGCCCGGGTGTCCGCTGAGCTGAAGCGTCTGGAATATTTAAATCCTTCCTCACCGGAATACTCCGTTGTGCGCACCTATGTGGATTGGTTCCTGAGTTTGCCCTGGAATCAATACGCGACTGAAGATCTTAATCTTCAAAAAGTGAAACGCCAGCTCGATAAGGATCATTATGGACTTAAGCCCATTAAGGAACGCATCCTTGAACATGTGGCAGTGTATAAATTGTCCAAGCATCATTCGACTCCGATTCTTTGTTTGGTAGGCCCACCGGGTGTGGGAAAAACCTCTCTCGGAAAATCTATCGCCACTGCGTTGGATCGTGAGTTCGTGCGTATCTCGTTGGGCGGCGTGCGCGATGAGGCTGAGATCCGCGGTCATCGTCGAACTTACATAGGTTCGATGCCCGGCCGCATTGTTCATGCCTTGAAAAAGTCT
Organism: Fibrobacteria bacterium; assembly: GCA_043750055.1. GTDB lineage: Bacteria > Fibrobacterota > Fibrobacteria > UBA11236 > UBA11236 > Chersky-265. Next base: position 10,431 of record JAYVCH010000221.1, on the reverse strand, counting down.
CAGAGTATGAATCCGGTTATTCTGCTCGATGAAATAGACAAGATGGGCAGCGATTTTCGCGGTGATCCGGCTTCAGCATTACTTGAAGTACTTGACCCGGAACAGAATCATGAATTTATCGATCACTTTATGGAAGTGGGCATTGATTTGTCCAAGGTATTTTTTGTGACCACGGCGAATGTGGAAGAAAATATTCCCGCGCCCTTACATGATCGCCTGGAAGTGATTCGGCTATCGGGTTATTTCGATTCAGAAAAATTGGAAATCGCCAGGGGTTATTTGGTACCCAAGATTAAAGAAACTTCCGGATTAACCGAAGGCCAATTCAACTTCGAAGACTCGGTTTTATCCACCTTGATTCGAAGGTATACGCGCGAAGCGGGCGTGCGCCAACTTTCGCGGCAAATTTCCAAGATAGCGCGCAAGCGCGCGCGTCAGGTGGTGGATTTGGAAACGAAAAATTCCCCAGAGATTAAATCCACGGACAAGAGTAAGCCCGTCGGAAAAGGGAAGCCTTTGCCCAAGCGAAAGGCCACGGTGATTGCATCGATTGGGAAAGACTCGCTTATAGAGTATCTCGGCGTGCCGATTCGTCAAGAGCGCATGGTTCCCGATTCCTGTGGACCGGGCGTGGTCACAGGTTTAGCTTGGACTCCCGTGGGCGGCGAAATTCTGCGCGTAGAATGCACTCTGCTTTCCGGCAAAGGTCGCCTTACCCTAACCGGCCATTTGGGTGATGTCATGAAAGAGTCCGCGCAAATTGCATTGACCCTGGTTCGCGAACGGGCCATGCGCTATGGCGTGGATCCGGCCATATTCCATAAAACCGATATTCATTTGCATGTGCCTGAAGGATCGATTCCAAAAGATGGCCCGTCCGCCGGGGTCGCTATGACCTTGGCTTTGATTTCTGCGATGACGCGCCAGAAGGTGGATCCTAAAATCGCCTTTACGGGGGAAGTATCCTTGGTGGGAAAAATCCATGCGATTGGTGGACTTCCTGAAAAGGCCTTGGCCGCATTGCAAGCTGGCGTCACGCGCATCATGGTTCCGGAAGAAAATAACCCCGAAATACGCGAGTTACCCCCCGAAGCGAAAAAGGGATTGAAAATCAAAACCGTCGATCATATCGATCAGGTTTTGACTCTTCTGTTTCAGCCCACGAAGCCTTCGGCCGCTGCCAAAACCAAGTAGGACAGGACTCAAACCGTGACTACCGCGACCACATTAAGCAAGAACCTCCATTTTGTGGAAACACGCATTCGGGCGGCATGCGAAAGATCGGGCCGTGACCCTCGCGAGATTCGTCTGGTGTGGGTCAGTAAGAATAATCCTCAAGAAAGCATCTTGGAAGCACTGCGTTTGGGGGCCCATTTCTTCGGCGAAAATCGCGTGCAAGAAGTGTTGGAAAAATTTCCCCTGCCTGGATCGGGCTTGCCCCCAGGTAACTCGTCAGTTATGGTATCGACGGAAGCGTACGAACTCCATTTTATCGGGCGATTACAGAAAAATAAGGTGCGGAAGGTTTTGCCCTTGGCTTCGGCTTTTCATTCCATCGACTCTCTTGAATTATTGGAAACGGTGGATCGCATTGCTGGGGATTTGGGAGTCAAACGGGAGGTCTTCTTGCAAGTCAATACTTCGCGCGAGCCGGCCAAGGGTGGATTTGAACCCGACAATTTGGCTTCGGTCTTCGAGAGCCTTCCACCGGTACCAAACCTCAGAATCGTAGGGTTAATGACCATGGGGCCCATGGAGCCGATGCAAGACCTTGAACCCAGTCTGGACGAGGCCCGGCAATGCTTTCGAGAATTGAACCAGTTGCTTAAAGTGCATCGAAAACCTTCGGGTCCGCTCAAGGACTTGGCTTGGCTGTCCATGGGAATGACAGGTGATTTTGAAGTCGCCATTGAAGAGGGCGCGCATTTTATCCGAATTGGCACCGGACTTTTTGGGGCGCGGTTGCCGAAGTGACTATTTTTAGGAAATACTTACTGGAAATCGGGAGTTCCCATGATTACACCTCTGGACATCAAAAAGCACGAATTCTCAACTCGGTTCAAAGGTTTTGACCAAGACGAGGTTCAGGCATTGCTTGAAACCATAGCCAAGGATTTCGAGGAACTGACCCGCCAGAATGTCCAGCTTTCCGAGCGCATCAAAATTGCCGAAGAACGACTCAACCATTATCGCCTGATTGAAAAGACCTTGCAGGACGCGGTTATTACCATTCAAAGTACTCTGGAAGAAAAGCGCAAGGTTGCTCAACAAGAGGCGGAGGCCATTATAACCGATGCCAGGCAAAAGGCCAATATGGAATTGCAAGACTCGCGTGTGCATGTTGCCACATTGCGAAGTGACATCCATATTCTCGAAAACCAGAAAATGCAGTTCTTCGCAAGGTTTCGTGGGTTACTTCGAAGCCAGGCACAAATCCTCGATGCCATGATGGAGGCGGAGGAACAGGAAATGTCCCCGATTAAAACTGAAACCTCGCCAGACGCCGCTGTTCCCTCGAGGCCAGGTGCGCCAGCCACTTCCCTAGATACACGCTGGGCCCGCAAGGGCTAGTCCCCAGGACCTTCAATCCGCCTTTATCCGGGTACGCGGTAAAACAGCTTCCTCCTAGCCGGGGAGAATATCAACTTTTGGTATATTAGCGGCTCAAAATCGGCCGCCTTGACTTCACAAAGCCGGAGCGGTGAAACCAGGGGTGTTTCCATGAATAGTCTAGCCGCCAATAAAGGCTCCAAAATTATAAAGTTGATTGGCATTCTAGCCGTAATCGGCTTAATGATTGTTGTCGCCCGTTTGATATTCAAAGGGATTCGAAGTGCCAAATCAGAACCCGAACCCGAAGACGAACATAGCGGAGTTTGAACATCGCCAAGACGACCTTGTTTAAGACTCCAAGCCCAAGCGAATGTGGGCCAGATGATGTTCGCTATGCCAGGCATACATTGCCACCGCCTCAAATAAGGGCACAATTCGTTGAGTGGTCGGATGAAAAAAAGTCCGACGAAATTCCCCTTCTCCCATCGTTCTCAAAGATTGTCCCCACTTTGCATGGATGGCCACAAGCAGTTCCAAGGTTGGATTGACAGGCCCTGCAGAGGCATCGGGTAGCGCCGACCACAAGGATTCCAAATAGGGTTTGATGGTGGGATTGTCTTCCGTGAGGGCAAATTTGAACCGGGTGTAATTATTCACGTTGGCATCGGTGAGATGATTGAGGACTTGACGCAAAGTCCAACTTCCCGGCCGGTAGGTTTTTTCCCACTCCACTTCAGAGATACCTGAAACCAGCCGTAATAATTTTTGGGGTAACACTTCAAGAAGCTCAATAGCTTTGGCCACAGCGTCGCCATTGTACTGTGTAGGTCGAATGAAAACACCGATAGGAAATTTTTTTGAGTCTTGAATGTCATAAATCATTTATAATTCCGTGAAAAAACAATTTATTACTGAAAATATTAAAAATGTATATCTTATTCGGCGCGCTCATACGTCTTATGTCCAAACAGCCCAAAAGCCATAAAAGGATTATTAATGCATTTCACAAAAACCCAACTCTATCCACTCGGTATTTTAGCCATTGGAGCAGCGATTCTTTCCGGTTGCATCTTTGGTGGCGACGAAAAGGGGATTCAAAATCCAGTCACGCCAGTTCAAGTACAGGCTTGTCAAGATTTGGCGCCTGGCCCTAAAAAAATTGCCGATTCCCTTGTGGCAGCAGGCACGGCAAAAATGACCGCCGACATGGAATACCTTTTCGGTGATTCCACAAATAATTGGGACCAGGTCAAAACACGAAATCCTCAAGCTGCTTTAAAGCTTTTCGATCAAGCTTTAACGGTTGCACCCGGTCATTGCGGTGCGACTTTTGGACGGGCCGTTGCCTCATCCATGATGATTACTCAGGATCCCAAACTCGACGCCTTCGTGAAAAAAGCGGAGTCTGCAGATAAATCCACGGATGTGATCCACAAAGTAAGTTCGGCGGGAGCCCTGTTTAAGCTATCCCCAGATAAAGCCGCACCTGTTCTCCTTAAACTTTCTGCAGAATTAAAATATGTGGATTACCCTACTGTAACTGATTTTCAGGCTGTAGCGGAAAGCGTTTTGATGCCAAAGCTTGATTCGACCATAGCCGCACTCGAAGAGGCTCTCAAGTTTGAAAACTTCGCTTTTGAATTTACCAATAAGGAGGGCCGCACTTATCAATTGGACCATGGAGAAATTGGTCCCATTTTGGCGGGCCTGAAAGTCGTCAAAGCTTGGATGACGGTAGCCGTTGGATATCAGTGGGAGCTGGCCATCGACGGGAAGTATGCGTGGTTTGATTCTCTCCAGCACTTCCAAAGTTCTGATTACGATCATCTCCGACCGGGACAAACCGCGGCCTTGGATCAGTTGACTGGTTTGTTTAAAACCACCAGTCCCTTTTCTCATGTGAAGGCGGAATGGAAGGCACAAGTACAAGCAATTCCCACGCTACTTTTATCGGCCGTGAATGACGCCCAAAAGGGACTTCGCTATGCCATGGCTGAAAAACCCGCGAGTCAAATCCATGATTTATATGTGGTGGGCGTAGGTCCGGAAGCGGATGTGGATCCAGCCGATTTACAAAATGCGATTGATTTACTGGAGCGGTCCAAAAAATATCTGACAGGAGAAGTGAATATCACTTATAACCAAGGTAGTCACAATTTGAAGGTCAACTTTGCCAAACTATTTCAAATAGATGGACTGCAGGGAATGCTTCCGTACTTTAAATTCTATCCCTATGCACAATGGAATGATACGTTGAGTGCGGATACCCTTTGGAGTTCGTATTTAAGTTTTGACGGTCAGGACGAATTGATGACTAAAATAGGATTTGATCCAAATAACGACTATAGCGCTTGGTTCAGACTGATTAGCAATGGGCTTGACGAAAAGTCTTACGAAGTAGTCGTTCAAAATTCGAGCACTCGTATCGATACCCTACCGGATGGATTTCCTATTAGCGTGCCGCTCCCAGATACCCAGCTTGCAATCCTTACCCCCAAATCTGGGAGCCCTTGTACCTTCACCTACCAGAAAAAATTCAACCGAGTTCTTAATACTGGCTCGACGACATCCACAAACCCATTTTATCCTTCCTACTCATCCCCATTCCACTCCGTTCCGGCAGTTTCAGAAGGGACCATCACCCTTTCTTCCTGTCGAGAGTCTATGGGTACAACGCAGTATGCGGAATATATCAATGTGAAAACCCGGGGTCCTTTTTACTTCACCAGTCCGGCCGGAGAAAAAACCCTGGAGTTTGCGGAAATGGATAAATATTCCGATGACCTTCCCACATTAGAAACCAAAATCGTTTTCCAGGACCCCACGTTCGGAGGCATATTTCCTGAAATGACCCAAGCCAAGATCTGGGGGGTAATCAAATCTCTGCAAACGGTTCAATCTCGTTCGAAAAGGGAATGTAAGGATACGGTTGCACCAAATGGAAATCACGGATACGAATGTCACAATGTAAAAGTGACGGATCCTTCCGACCTTGACTTGTTGATTTCCTCGACAAATTGGATGGATGGACTCCTCTAATTCTGAACCCTCTTTGACTAAAGGCCAAGCCCAATGGGGCTTGGCTTTCAGAATCCTGGGGGTTTTGTGTTTTACCCTCGCTCTCGATTGCGGAGCGATTTTTTCCCAAACACTTCCAGCTCTTGATGCCGCGGGATTGGATTTGGATGCCATCCTTTTGCATCGTCAAGACTCGCAGACTTTCACATCCCCTTTTTTGGAATGGGAAAATCTAGGTCGATTTCGCCTGACGACTGAGTACAGTCGAACCCCGAGTTTACAAAAAAATGGATTAGACACCGCAACGGTTCGCCAAGTACAAGAAATCCAAACACTATACTTATCAGTCGGGTCGCAAGCGGATTTAAAGCTAGGGCGATATCATAAGGAGGATATTTATTACTATCGAGATCCAAAAAATTATTCCGCGAATTTAAAAACTCAACAACACAGCATTCCCTTCGGTACATTATATCATGTCCTCAATTCGAATGAGCCGGGATCCAAATTGGACTTACTTTTGGATTTTCGTGCGGTGACAATGTTGGACTATACCCTCGGATTTTGCTGGAGTCGTTTCGGAAATTTGGAAAAGGCAGGAGCGACTCGGTTTGAATTTTTGCAAACTTTTCGAGATGCGCGCGATGAATTTCAGTTTGAAGACCTAAGGGCCGAGGGTTCAGGTGAACATGTGAAAGGGACTTATAATGCAAGCTATCAAAGTTCTTCCCTCCAAACGGAAAGTCGCCTAGGCCCGGGAATTTGGGCCGGCCGAGCGATTTATGCCTGGAGCAGCCCCAATCGGCCTCAAACTGAATACAGCTTTACCGACTCTTCCCAGTCTTTAATTTTGGGAGCTTCCTTTCGAGGGGGGTCCCATCTGGGTTACCTGGGTTATACCTATGGGGAAGGACAAATCCGCACCTCTGGCTTACGTATTCCACCGGGGTCGGAGGGAAGCAAACGCTTTCATTATGCCCTTATCCAGACCAGCTTCCAGGAATTACGGGCGGAAAGTACTCCGTATTCCCTGCTACCTCATTCTGCCAGTTCAATGGAGCTTGCAGCAAGCGAATACACGCTGCATTCCACACCTTCTCCTCAAGCCTTTAGCAATCATAAGGAAACGTTAAGTTATAATCGGCTAGGTCTCTCTTTTATTGCCGATGTCTATGGAGGATTTTCCCGAAGCGGTGAATTGATCCGCATGGATGGGTCACTGCGTCAATTGGAGTTGATGCCAAAACATATTCACAGGATTTCGTGTCTTCGTTTTGAACTTGCCGTTCCCGTAGTATTATCCTTTATCGATTTTAATTTCATAGGGGAAACACACACGGAAGGCCCCTTCTCGACTCAAATTGACAGGACGTATCAATTTGGAAAAACGGGCAGTATCTTGTCAGTTACTCCAAGGCTTACTGGAGAATGGGATTTGGCCATCTGGGGAGAACGCAAAATAAAACTGGAAGGCAAGGTGGCTCAAGTTCTTTTCCTTTGGAGTGAGATCGTCGATAAGCCTGGAACTTCAAGCAGTGCGGCGGGCAATGGGTCAGGTCTTGGGTCAGGAAAAGGGCCGGGTGGTCTTGATCGTGTTTCAAATTATCCCATTTTTGAAAACGGGTTCTTCGGCGCGCTTTCTCTGACTTTGGATTATTAAAACCAAGTTCAAAATTTAGATCAATTCATTTTAAGCAAGCATGGCAGGCATTGAGAATTGGTTCCTGTACCCCACCAATCTTGTTAAACTCTTCCTTGATGATTAAATTCGAAAGTGTTCGGCCATTCACAACCTCCATCCAAACTAAATGCCCGCAAATACTTTCCCTCCCGACAATACTTCGAAGCAACTTCCCAAGGGTTGGTGGAATGGCGTTCCCGCCGGTTTCAAAGAATATTTTGAACGCAAAACTTTGCGGCAAGGCTATGTGCTGTATATTCAAGGACGAGTTTCACTTCTCGGTTTTTTCCGCAATGCCTACCGTGCCAGCATCAAAGATGGATCCGACTTTCACTGCCTTTACAGCCATGACGAATCCTCGGTATTAAAAGCATCACGTGCCCGCCTGTTATGCGATTGTCATTCTGCGCCCGGATCGACTTCCGATGCTTGCGCTCATCTCGCCGCCCTTCTCTTTCAAGTGTATGCAGACAACTCTGAGAAGCCTTGCGGTCAAGCCTATCCCGGCGGACTTTGGGCGCAACTGGCATTGGGATTATGCCGCACCCATGCTATGTCGCTCTCGCCAAGTAACCCTTCGACCCAACACTATCCACAGGGCTCCATACTAAAAGATGGAAAGAACAAAACCGTCCTATCCATCGATATTGATTCAGACAGTCCTTGTTCCTGGACACGTACAAGCCTGTTCCACAATGGCTGGGAATCTTCGGAAACCGGTGGGAGATATTTGGAACTATGTCGAGAAGCAATCCTCCCGGTGGAAACTCAATCCCTAAAACTCATGGGGCATACGCCCTCACTTCGCGCCGAATTCAGTCCCGTAGGTGAACTCTGTCGACAAATTTTTCTTTGGGTTAGAGCGGACAAGCGCGCCTCTATGGTAGAGGGTCGATTGGATTGGGATATGACGCGGGAATTGTTTCGTGTGACTCTCAAAGACGCGGCGGCACACTTGACCGTTCATGCATTCCTGCAGTGCGATCAGGCTTTCTCTCTATCTAAAAAGTTTCCGGAAATAACTTTGGAAGGGGGTTTTGCAGAAAATTCAGAAGCTTGGCTCAAGGGTTTGGAACTACGTGTGGAGCCAACGGGAGGCGTTCGGATTCGATCCTTCGCCACGGGTCCCTTGGGCGAAAAGATTTTTCCGCAACCGGGCAATGTCGATTTCCGCTTTGGGGATAAGCCGATGCTCCCAGGCATTGGCTTTCGTGCCTTGATAGTTCCAACGGGAGCGCTATTCAAAAAATATACCGGATGGAAAATCTATAGCTTAACGGCCACGTCCGTGATGGATTTCTTGAAATTGTATGGGTCAGAATTGGCCTCCAGTTTGCAATATGATGTCGATCCTTTGTTGCGAGAAGGATCACGTTCGGCCAGCGTCCAGGGCATTGGAATCACAGCCTTGGAGCGAGTTGGACGGCGCTTTCGACTTTGCTTGGAATTCCGCTTAGGGGCTGCTACCATCGATCTGACCTTACTTAAATCCATATTGGATGCGGGCCAAAATGGCGTTATTACTGCCGGTGGCTTCGTAGATTTTTCCGCGCCGGAATGGACATGGCTTGGTCGAATCAAACCCGATGCCTGGGTCGAGAACCAAAAATCATGGTCAATATGGATTTCTATGCCTCTGCTCATGCGCCTTTGCGTCCAGGCTTCGGCCAAGCAAATCGAAGTTTCAGGCGAGCGTTTCCCCGAACTGCAAGCCTTGCCTACTCTGGTTCACGGCTCCGAGATAAAAAAAGAATATGAAGAACCACTCCCGGTGAATGGCTTGCGACCTTATCAGGTGGAAGGTGTGCGATGGCTCGCCCATCTGGTTTCTTGCGGTGTCTCGGGCATTCTTGCCGATGATATGGGTTTGGGTAAAACCCATCAAGTGATGGCCTTGGCGGCCTGGCTCCATAAGCGGTCGCGAGGATCCGTCAAAATCCTGGTCGTATGTCCCACCTCGGTTCTGTACCATTGGAAAGAAAAGCTTGACGTCTTTCATCCGGACTTGGGCGCGGCCCTTTATTATGGTGTCGATCGCAAATTGGAAACCTTGGATGCCAAGGTCTGTATTACAAGCTATGGAGTCGCACGCAGGGATATCGCCATTTTACGCGGCTTTGAGTTCGACTTGCTCGTCTTGGATGAAATTCAAAACGCAAAAAATCGGGATTCGGAAACGCACCGTAGCTTTCAAGAATTTCCCGCAACCACTATAATTGGTCTCTCCGGTACGCCACTTGAAAACTCGCCCCTAGAAGTCAAAAACCTGTTCGACCTTTTGCTCCCGGATTATTTCCCCGGTGAAAGCCAATTCCGCCGAGAAATTTTAGATCCCCTGATAAATCGTCAAGGGGAAGCGGAAGCGCGCGAACGTTTCCTCGCTTTGTGTCGACCCTTTCTACTTCGACGCAACAAGGCCGATGTGTTGCAAGACCTGCCGGAAAAAGTAGAAGAGACTTACCACTGCGATATGACTCCAGAACAGGCAGAGCTGTATAGAGACTGTATCGTCAACCGTGGCGGCGCACTCCTACAATCCCTACGTGGTTCTGGCCCCACAAACCTGATGCATATTTTCCAATTGCTAACCCGTCTCAAACAGATTTGCAATCATCCTATGACAGTATCCGATCTAAATGTGGACTCCGTTGGGAGCGGAAAATGGGATTTGTTCACGGAACTTTTGGAACAGGCTTTGGATGCTGGAAACAAAGTCGTCGTTTTCAGTCAGTACCTATCGATGTTAGCATGGATTGAAGCACACTTAAAATTGGAGGGTATTGGCTTCGCGTCCCTGACGGGTTCGACTCGTGATAGAGAGGGTGTGCTGAAACGGTTTCGGGAAGCTGCGGACTGCCGCGTCTTTTGTTGCAGCCTTAAGGCGGGGGGCGTGGGGATTGACCTAACGGCGGCGTCCACGGTGATTCATTATGATCGCTGGTGGAACGCGGCGCGCGAGAATCAAGCAACCGATCGCGTCCATCGGATTGGCCAGCCAAAGAATGTGCAAGTTTTCAAGTTGGTTACGCGTGGGACCATTGAGGAGCGTATCGACGCCATCATACGCAAGAAGGCGGCATGGATGGATACCTTGCTTCCCGATGACGGGGAAGGTGGGGTGCAGTTGTTCACGAGAGAAGAGTTGATGGATTTATTGCGGGTATGAAGAAGGCGGAATA
>JAYVCH010000220.1:0-10447 GCA_043750055.1 Fibrobacteria bacterium | reverse complement strand
CGATTCGGAAATGTCATCGATTTGGGAGGGTTCCATTAGCCTGAACGATTGAACGGAATGCGGCGCAAGCATGTAGGGTTCCAACCCAAATATCGAGTTGTTTAAAAGGGAGTTCAGAATCTCTTTGATTTCTTTGAAGTTCAAGGGCACGGATTTAGCGATGACGTTTCCAACATTGTGATCCCGCACCATCCGCATATACTCATCCAGATTGTAGCCTGTCATCAAAACACGTTTGACTTGAGGATACGTGTTCGCTATCACTTTTAAAAGTTCAAAGCCGGTCATATAAGGCATGTTGATATCGGACAAGACCATATGATAGGGGTGGTCCTTTAATCGTTGCAGAGCCGTGGGGCCATCCGGCGCAGTATCGACATCATATCCAAAAATCCGGAGCGCGTCAGAAAGCATATCACGAATGGGAGCTTCATCATCAACCACGAGGATTTTGAACATGCACCCCAGCTTTTGACTAGATTTCACATCGTGCAGAGGATAGAAACCAAACCAAGCATACACCTTCAAATAGTTGAATGCAAGCCGACGGATAAAGAGTGGGAAGGTTTCTCACAGGGTTTGAACCCGCAACAGATTGCGGCGGTTGAATTTGATCACGAGACGGGATCGGTTTTGGTTTTGGCAGGAGCGGGATCTGGAAAAACGACAGTTTTAGCCAGGCGAATTGCCAGGGTTTTCGCTAAAAGTATCGAAGACCATCGCCCCAATGAAAAATCGGCTGGCATCCTGGCTTTAACCTTTACCAAAGATGCCGCTTTGGAAATGGAATTACGGGTTCAGACCTTGTTGGGTGTAAACGCAAACTGGCAGTCTTCCTTACGCTTTGGCACTTTCCATGCATTCAGTTACGGTCTAATCAGGGGTTGGTTTAACGGAATTCCCAACTGGAAAAGGTTAGGCTTTTCGAAAGCCCCGATCCTTGAAAACAGTGAGGCTAAAGAGCGCATCACTTTTGACAATATGGTTCCATTAGCTGTTCAACTTCTGACAAACTTTCCGGATGTGCTGGCCGACCTGCAGACGCGTACGGAATATATTTTAGTCGATGAATTTCAAGACACTTCAAGAGAGCAACTCGACCTAATTAAATTGGTGATGGGGGACAGGCGAACCTTATTCTTGGTCGGTGATGATGATCAATCCATCTATGGTTTTCGAGGCGCGAACCCAGGCAATATCCACAAAGCCATCGAGTCTTTTCCGGGGTTGCATATCTTAAAGTTGGAAACCAATTATCGGTCTACTCCAGAAATCGTCAGATTCGCAAATTCCGTGATTCATGGCAAGCCTCGCGCCTTACGCAAGCGCCTGGTATCAGGAGTTCAAGCGATGCCAGGGAAGCGCTTTGCTCCGGTATGTAAAATTGGGCATGACCAAGGAGGAGATCAAGTGGTTTGGTTGGCCTCCGAAATTGTTCGGCTTCATGAACAAGAGGGAATAGCATATTGTGATATTGCCATTCTCTTTCGTCTTAATGTTTTGCATTCCTATTATCGGTCAATGCTTGAAAAAAGGATCGGTACTGAGGCTGCTCACGAGGTCGTTTTGAATACCGTCCATGGCTCTAAGGGTCTAGAATATCTGGCGGTTTTTTTTGTAGGACTTGAAGATGGAATTTTGCCCTACCATAGAGGTGACGAAAAGCTTTCTTCTGAACGACTCGCGGAAGAGCGACGCATTTTTTACGTTGGAGTTACCCGCGCGAAACGTTTTCTTTACCTTTGTTACACTCGCAAGCGCATCCTACGTGGAAAAACCGTTATGGCTAAGAAAAGCGAATTTTTGCTTAGCCGATTTATTTCCATGCTTTTTCGAATAAGTAGAAAGAGGGTGAAGACGTGTTTTTGAGATTGGTGAAGGTTTCCTGGTTTATGTTCGCTTGTCTGTTGGCGTTCTTCTGGCGTCGTATCATGAAGACCTCCAATCAAGATGCTCTTTTGGAGCGTGATTACTTGGAGTGGTCGCGCTACGTACTCAAAACCTTTCAAGTGAACCTGTCTATTTCTGGGCAAGAATTCATTCCGGTTTCGGGAGAGAGACGCCTGATAATTATGGCCAATCATCAAAGTCAATTGGATATTCCATCTCTGGTTTCAACGATGAATCGTAGGATTGGTTTTGTGGCGAAGCAAGAATTGCAACGAATACCTGTTCTTGGATATTTCATGATAAAGATTGGGTGTATCTTTATCGATCGATCGGATGGACGAGGGGCAAGTCAAGTGTTGGAAAAAACCGCCAAAGAAATGGGAACCGATCCCTTGACTATTTTTCCCGAGGGGACGCGAAGTAAAGACGGCGGATTTTTACCCATTAAACAGGGAGGATGCCGCTTAGCTATTCTCGCCGATGCCATAATTCTTCCCGTGCTTATCCAAGGAACACGCAATGCAGGGGAGAGCCGAGTGGAAGTGAGTAAAGCCCTCATTCCGGCCTCACTGCGTTTTTTCCCAACTCTAGATACGCGTGATCTCGGGGGTGGAAAAGGGTCGTATATAAAAATTAAGGAGTACCTCGAAAAGTGCTGGCAGAATCCAAGCGTACTCACTTAAATCGAGCCCTCTCCAAATTGGGTTACTGTTCTAGAACGGTTGGAGATCAATGGATTGCCTTGGGTCGAGTCCGGGTCAATGGCAATAAAGCCACCGACCCCGAACAATGGGTAGAGCTCGGAACGGATAACATTGAAGTTACAGGTATAGAGGCCCCGCGCAACCACGTTTATTTCCTTCTTCATAAACCGCCTGGATATGTAACAACTCGAAGCGATGAGCTTGGACGGAAAACGGTCTATGATCTTTTTCCCAAAGAAACGGCCTGGATTTTTCCTGTTGGGCGCTTGGATAAAGAATCCGAGGGACTGTTATTTTTGACCGATGATGGAGAATGGGCAAATCTTTTGACGGATCCTGCGTTTCATTTGGAGAAAGAATACCGAGTCAAATTGGATGGCAATCCTTTACCCCATCAACTGGAATCGTTTCGAAATGGAATGCCGTTAGAAGGCCGCCTGACCTTGCCTGCCAAAGTCATGGCTGAAAATGGGGGTTGGCATCGAGTCGTGATCACGGAGGGAAGAAATCGTCAGATTCGAAAAATGTTTCACGCCCTGGGTTATAAAGTGAAAAGGTTAATTCGAGTGAGGATTGGCAGTTTTGAGTTGGGGGATTTGCAACTTGGAAAGGTTCGGGTCTTGGAAACCGATTGGGTGAATAGGTTAAGGGCGGAGGCGAGTGCTACTTTGGGCGGCTAACAACAAAGGTTGTATCCGATATTTCGAAATGGGCATCTTCGAGCTGTACGACTATTTGAAAAGTGGAATTTGGATTTGGGAAGAAAAAGCTATGGGGGAAATTTTTACTGAATCCACCAGGATTTGTGGTGGAATCTAGGGTGCTGGTGGAATCGCCCCAAAAAATCCTTAAGAGAAGTTTGTCTTGATGGTCGGCGAGGTCGGGATCAGAGACGGAAATGCGAAGATTGATATTTTGGGCGGCCGCGGCAGTTAAAATAGAGGGCGGTATAACTGTCAATACTGGTTTGGAATCCAGCCTGATATGGATAGGGGAGGAAAGTGATGCCGAAGCGGAATCCCCACAAAAATCTGTGACTACAGAAGATATTTTGAAATCTCCGGGTTTCAGAAACTGATGGCTCGACAAGAATTCCTTCTTGTTCAAAAGTTCTGCATCTAGATCCAGGTTGTAAACGGATGGATTTGTGCCATCGCCCCAGTTTACTTTTAAATTTTTCAATCCATTCGCATTCACCTCCGCCCAAAACCGAAATTCGATGGGTTCGTTTACGAAATGAACCAATTTGTTATCGGTGATTTGTAAACTGTCGACAGGGAGGCCCTGGTAAATGGGAACGGATTTTAAAATCGTATCCCTGCTCTGTTTGTTATCATCCCAAGCCGTTACTTTTATGAATGCAGTATCATTGGAAAGCAAATTCAACGCTTGCGATTTGTCATACAGGAAAGATTCGGAAACTGGAAAGTTGATATAGCCCAATGAATTTTCATAACAAGCTTCGCGAATTTTATGGTTGCCGAAAATAGAGGTGGGATCAGAACTGGAAACAACAATGGAATCGCAATGACCATCCAGGTCGATAGCGGAAACTTTGACCTGGAATTTCTCGTCACGATCCGGGCAACCAATTTTAACGTTGCCATTCCCAGACACCCTGTTAAATTTTGGCGGCGTGTTTCGAACCCAAAGAATTGGAAGCGAAATGGAGTCGACGACATATTCATTTCCAAATTCGCCCTTAAAACCAGGATGGGCCATGACGATTAGCGTAATGGTGTCTTGTACGGAATCGGTTGGGAGGCTATTCAGACTGGCCCAATAGTAAGGAAGTTTGGCAAATGGATGCGTACTCTCTCGATTGAGTATTGCGGGAAAGCGGGATGATTTCCAAACATAATGAAAAGCCCCGGAGCTATCGTGGAGGCCGGCCTGTAAAAGCAATTGTCCTGGAACGCGGAGCGTGCTGTTTTTACGATCAAAAATCCCTGCTATTTTGAGGACCGAGACTTGGAGTTCTGGACGGCCAGGATACCAATTTGGCCCGCCTAACCGCGCCAGGGAAACGGTGATGGACGCCGACTCCTTTCCGAGGCCAAACTGAGTTTCGACTTCATAATAATCCGGTGATGAGCAAGTGAAATCATAATTGCCTGTACCGACTTTTTTGAGCATTGCATTTCCGAATTCGTCGGCATTCAAGGTCACATTTCGATTCACATCCATACACACCGCAAATGGAACGGGCTCATGGGTCCACCCATCCAACACTTTAAGCGAAAGCGTAGATTGAGTCACGGTATGGTCATCCACTAAGTTTCGGTAAAAATCGCATCCCGCAAAAAGTATGGCGACAGCGGATACAGCTACGCGGAATCGGTGAAAATTCATCCCTCATCCTCGTCGTCTTGGACGAGTTTGTATTTCCTCAACATGCTTTTGCATGTGTTTCTGGAGATCTGCAAATGCTCCGCGCACTTGGTAATATTACCCTTGAAATGTTTTAAACAATTCCGAAGCAAGGTCGATTCATACTCTTCGCGAAATTGCTCCAGTGTTTTGTTTTCAAACGATTCCTGTGCCGAATCAGTTTTTAACAGGGATGAACTTGATCCCAACCTATTTTTGGATTCACTGGAATTATTTTGCACACCTCGCGTCTCCAGACCTGCAGCCTCCAGACCTCCGGTTTCGAAGCCCTTGGTTTCCAAGCCAAGGTCTGAGGCCGTGACCACGTTTCCCGTATGGAATAGCCAGGCTCTTTGCAATTTGTTTTCTAATTCCCGAACATTTCCTGGCCAAGTATGCACTCGAATGGCTTCGTGGGCATCGGGTGAAAAGGACCAATGTGTTTGGCCAAAATGCTTTTGGATAAAGTGACGCGCCAGGACTTGAACATCCTCGGATCGATCTCGAAGCGGCGGCATCAACAGGGGAAGAACATGGAGACGATAAAAAAGGTCTTGGCGAAATTTTCCACTTTTTACTCGCTCTTCTAAGTCATAATGCGTTGCTGCCACAATCCGAGCATCGACGTGAATGGTTTCGTTGCCGCCTACCCTTTCGAATTTTCCCTCTTGTACAAAACGCAGCAATTTTCCCTGTAGCTCTAGGGGTAAATCTCCGATCTCATCCAGGAACAAGGTTCCTCCCGCGCAGCCTTCGACTTTTCCAGCTTTCCGTGCCATGGCACCGGTAAAGGCACCCTTTTCATGGCCGAACAATTCACTCTCAATCAGATTGGCAGGCAAGGTGGAACAATCGACGACAATAAATGCCTTGGCAGATCTAGAGCTGAAATGGTGGATGAGTTTGGCGATATAGGTTTTGCCGGTTCCAGTTTCGCCGGTGATAAGTACAGGTAAATCGACCGTCGCCAGCTTTCGCGCTAGCGTCTGCACCTTTTCCATCGGTCCACCCTCGGCGTAGATGAGGTTGTTTCGCATTTGCCTCAGGAAATCATCCAGCTCCCGGTTTTTTTTCTCCAGGCCTTCAATTAGACCGCGACTTTCCCTGTCCTTCTCTTGTAAAAGTTCGCCCGTTTCCTTACGATGCAGATCTTCGATATCTTGAAGGTTACGCCAGAGTACGGATGCGAAGAGCAAAATCATATCCAGCAAATCACGAATGTCATCTTGGGGTTCAGCCGCCACCCCATCGGCAATAAAAGCTATCCAACCTTTTTCTTTATTAGTTTCAAAGACCAACTGTATTCGCCAACTAGAATCTCCAAATGCAATTTTTAGAAATCGCCCAATTCCCGCCGTATTTTCGCGGGCTTCGATAGCCAATCCTGAATTCCAAGGCGTCATGTTCAACGACAAGCTTTTGGGCAATGCCTCTTCTCGTTCAGCCGAAATGGAGACGGAGCGACATTCTAATTTACGTGTAAGGATTTCTGCAAGCTTATCAGCGAACTGAGAGAGAGTGCGAGATTCCGCCAAGCTGGTGGTGGTCTCAACAAGGGCTTTCAAAAAATTCTGATGACGCTCCACCTCTTTGAAAATCTCTTCCGCTTCTTTGCGCAACTCAGGCATTTGAATAGCCATGGTGTGGATTTTTTGGTTGAGGCGAGTCAGCGGAATCGGAGCTTTGGGAAAGGGAGTTTGCGAGTGGAATCGAAGAACGATATCCCCGAAATCAATTCGGTCACCCTCTTTGAGCGCACAAGTCGTGATCACTTTGCCGTTGACTTGAATTCCATTTCGACTTTTTAAATCAAGGAGATGATATCCATCTTCCCGATTTAAAATGTTGGCGTGGAAGGAAGAGACTTTCAGATCGTCGAGCAAAATATCATTCGCCTCATTTCGGCCCAAGGTGGTAATGATCTTGCTTAAGGGAAAGGGATTTCGTTCGCCCGACTCCCAAACCAAATGTGCGCCGAATCCAAAATTGGACATGACTATTCTCCCACCGAGGCAATAAGTGAGAAAAGATAGGCACCTAAAGCCGTGGAGAGGGAGATCCGTTGAATCCATTGCCATCGATTCACTGTCGCCAGTTCCTGCCGGTCCAAAATTCCGAATGAATCATCCTTCATTTTACTTTCCACATTTGAGGCGTAGATGGCGAGTAAAACTCCTCCGGCCTGCAGAAACCCAAGTGCTACTCCGGATTTGATTTGATTTTTGATCATCCAACCCGTTCCCAAGGGAATAGCGCCATAGGAAAACCCAATTTTTCCCCCTGTGTTCGAAAGGCCGGGGGCCAAGGCCATTCGTGGTGATACAGGAAAATTTTCCAGAACGTTCGAAGATTTATCGAGGACCACGACGGATTTAATTGTCGGGTTCACTCTTTTGTGGTTGGCCAATTCAAAATTGTGGAGAATGTCGGTGTCTTCGTTTTTAGGAAACTGGAAAAGCGAGTCTATTTCTAAAACCTTTGCGAAAGCCTCTAAGGCCTCAGCATCTTTTCCAAGCTTTGACGATGCCATCCCTAAATACTGAAACAGAGTGAGCGAATCTCTTTGTTTCCACGGTCCTAAGGATTTTAAAGCCATTAAGTGGATGGCAGCAGAATCATATTCGGTTCGATGGTATAGCAAAATAGCTTGGTTGAGATCCATTTTTAAATTGGAAGCACTAGCACTAAGCCCACTTGCGAAGGCGATGAAAAGAGTCAGGGAATAGCGAAATAAATGCATCAACGCGGCTCGTGAGTGACCGAAAATCCCCCATCGGTTTCCAACCGCAACCGGTAAAGAGAGTCGGAGGAGAGGAAGAGGCTACTGGTGATAGGTCTGGAGCTTCCAGGAAGTGCTATCGTGAGGTTTACCAATCCCGGATGTAAAATCCAACCTCCTTTTGGACTCGGTGACACCCATTCCACCGAATCATTCAGAAATACATGGGTCCCGGCAGGCCCATCAATGAATAATGCGGGAGGTTTGGATAAGACCAACTTTACTGGTTTAACCCGCGCCCCTTTTTCGGGGACCGAATTCATTTTGGAGTTTCTCGGAGCGAGACTGGAAACGGAAGTGGGAGAGGGAATGGGAGTGGGAGAGGGAATGGGTTCGGGGACAGCGACAGTGACAGGGACGGGAAGCGATGGTTCTGAATGGGAACTGACGGTACTGGAAATTTCCTTTTTTGGCTTGGAAAGAATTTGGGAGCGACCCCATTTCCAAATTCCTAAGGTAACGGCAACGATACCTACCATAGCCATCAGCACCGTTCGACTACGCCTGGAAATCGACTTCCCCCTCAGGTGGACATCAAACTTGGAAATTTCTCCCACCGCCACCGTTACTGCCGAAGATTTGGCCTTAGCTGGAGGCGCCGCGAGTAATTCCGCTAGGATAGGGTTATTTGGTTGCCGCCGAATCGCCCTTTCAAGCATGGCCACGGCCTCTCGGTGATATCCGCTTTCACGAAGCTCAAAATATCGAACGCGGAGATCTTCACCCTTGGGTAGATCGTCTTTTTCCAAGGCAGATCCCAAGCCCTCAAAATCCATTTCCCTGCTTAATACCATCGCTGCCTGCTTACTACCTTCGAGTTTTGCATATCCTTCTCTAATAAGTTGGATGGCCTTTTTTTCGTCTTCATCTGTTAATGCGGAAAGGATTATTTGAGATAAAAGCTGAGGCAAGGATCGAAGCTTTTCCAAAGGTGGATTTTCTCGGGCAGTGGCAATGGTTCTAAGCATTCCCGACATCCCATCCGGTCCATGGTCGGGTTCAAACAGAGATTTTCCCGTTGCCGCAAAAAAAAGTAAAGAACCGAAACTGAATAGGTCCGATTGGGTCGTTGCCGTGTTTCCATTAACATGTTCAGGAGAAAGAAATGCAGGTGTTCCAACCACGAGACTGGGTCCTGAGGTTGGCTTTTTTCCCGCCATCCCAAAATCTGAAAGCTTTACAGATCCCGTTTTTGAAATCAACAGATTTGCAGGAGACAAGTCGAGGTGTAGTACACCTTTGGAATGGGAATGAATCAATCCCTCCAGAGTCTGAAGGCCAAGAGCCAATGTCGCACTGAGTGAAAGTGGCCCGTGGGATTCCACCCGCTCTTGTAAATTGCTCCCATCCACATATTCCATGCAGATAAAGGCGCGTTCCTCTGATACTCCGAAATCATAAATATGGATCACATTAGGATGTTCGAGCCTAGCCATTAGGGTGGCTTCAGACAAGAACTCATCGGGTGTGAGAATATTATCAGGTCCACTGAAGGATGGAATTTTCAGAGCCACTAGACGATTAATCGGTTGTTGTAAGGCTTTATAAATTCGTGAGGTTCCGCCTTCACCAATAGCCTGTACCAAATAGAACTTGCCAAAGGATTGACCAGGCTGTAACAATTCTGACCTTGCGGTCTTGTCTATGGCATTCATGGCGGTTTGCTTTTGACCGTTTAACTAGAACGGGCTCAATTTCAATATAACGGCCCCCCCGTTTTTACACAACCCAAACCTCCCAAACATGGGCTTTTTGGCTGAAATCAAAGATAGAAGTGTTCGGTACTAGCGAGCAGAATTTTTGAATAGGGGCGCGGATTGTTGGTCGGCATTGAAAGAAGAACGAACCATGGGAGCAGATACGCAGACACGGATACCATTGTGCATGGCAAAAACCCTGAATTGTTCGAATTCATCGGGTCTGAAATAACGATCCACAGGCAGATGATCGCGCGTTGGCTGCAAGTATTGACCCATGGTTAAGATATCGATTTTAAGGGAGGCGATATATTGAATCATCTCTTGTATTTCACCGGCGCTTTCGCCTAGGCCCAGCATCAGGCTTGTCTTAGTTAAAAATCCCAAGCTCTTGGCATGAACAAGAACCGCCGAACTGTCAGCAATGTTCCCTCGGCCACGAACCGATCGCTGTAACCTTGGCACGGTTTCAAAGTTGTGATTGAGAATGTCCGGCATCGCAGAAAGAATTCGATTCAAGCCATCCAATTTTCCCTGCATATCCGGGATCAAGACTTCAATTTTGCAATCGGGTGCTGCCGCGCGCACGGCTCTAATGGTTTCGGCCCAAACTTCCGATCCTTGGTCAGGCAAATCATCACGAGTGACCGAGGTAATGACTGCATATTTTAAATTCATGAGCTTTACCGAACGGGCGATACGATCTGGTTCATCCCGGTCATATATTCCGGGCTTGCCTTTTGGAACGTCGCAGAACCGGCAGCCACGGGTACAGATATTTCCGAGGATCATAAAGGTGGCGGTGCCCTTGGCCCAACACTCTCCTAGATTCGGACAACTGGCGCTTTGGCAAACGGTATTTAATTCATGTTCGTCCACGATGGACTTCACTTTTGAATACCCTATGCCACCGGGAATTTTTGCTTTGAGCCAAGCGGGCTTGCCGGGAAGGGGATGGATTTTAGGAGCCAGCCCCTTAGGGTTGTCGATTTTGCCGAAGGCCGTCA
>JAYVCH010000219.1:0-13068 GCA_043750055.1 Fibrobacteria bacterium | reverse complement strand
ATGGAATTGGCGCGGCGGCTTGTTTGTTTGTTCGGGGAGTGGATTATGAAACCACTCACTTTGGAATGATTACCCATTTCAATCAGATTCCAGACAGTGACGGTACCGTTTTGTTGAACTCCACTTATGAGTTCACAATGGAGCCAAGAATCCGATATCTCGCTTACCTCACCCAAAGTCGGATTTTTCAAAATGTAACCGCCCAAGAAATTGTGGAGTCCATTTTGGCGGAATACTACACCAAGGATACTGATTTCAAATTCGAAGCCAAGGATACCTTTTCAAAACGAGAATTTACTGTTCAATATAATGAGACAGATTTGGAGTTTGTGCAGCGCTTATTAGAAGAAGAAGGCGTCTTTTATTTCTTTAGGCATGATACTGATAGAGAAGTGTTAATCATGGCGAATAAGCCTGAATCCATTAAACCCCTCCTCAACACCCCCACCCTGCCTTTGAGGGAAGAGATTGGAATGCATCGTGAGGCGGAAGAATACGTCGATTCCATGTGTCGCAGTGTGCGCTTTGTCACGGGACGGGCTACGATGAAGGACTATAACTATCGCACTCCGGAAGTCAATGTCATTGGATCTTATGAGATGGAAGGACCCGGGGAATACTATCACTTCGGGGATCATGTCAAAACCACCGATGAAGCCAAACGCATGGCGCAAATACGGACGGAAATGTTCGCTAGTCAAAGGGAAACGTTTAAGGGTTCGAGTGTGTCTCGTTCTATAAGGCCGGGCTACCGCTTTAAAATGGAGAATGCCGGAGCCGAGGGTTTCAACGGCGAATACTTGATTACGAGTCTCACCCATAATGGAGACCTAGTCCAATCCAAGGACGATGGAACCGTTGATCAAGTCGGCCGACCTCATCCACGTTATACCAATAACTTTGAAGCGGTCAAAGCAGGTATTCCCTATCGTCCGCAGTTAGTGACGCCTAAACCCAAGGCACCGGGAATTTTGACGGCCAAGGTTGATGGACAAAAAGGAGCTTACGCCTATCTCGATGAAGAAGGTCGCTATCGAATGAAATTGTTCTTCGATCGCTCCGAAGACAAGGAAGGAAAAGCGAGCAAGGCCATAAGACTAGCCCAACCCTATGCCGGACCCGGATATGGAATGCATTTCCCCTTGCATACCGACACGGAAATTGCCATTGGTTTTATTGATGGAGATTTAGACCGGCCGATTGGCCTTGGCGCTGTGCCCAATCCCGGTAAAGGCTCACCGGTTAAGGCCACCAATAAATCAGAAAACATGATCAAGTCCCATTCGGGACATAAGGTCACCCTGGACGATAAAGAGGGGAAGACGGGAATCCATATCGTCACCTCGGGCGGTCATGCCGTGGGGATGGACGACAGCGCCGACACGAAGGGATATTCGGTTAAAACCTCCGGTGGACACTCCATGGTCGCTGATGATAAGGGAAAAAAAATCAACCTTAACACCACCGGCACTATCCTGCTCGACCTTAATGACGACAGTAAAACTGCGACCTTAGACAACCACGGCAATACCGTTACGATGAAGGCACCAGGGAATCTGGTCACCATAAAAACGGGAGCCGGTGACTGCTCGGTTACCATGGACGGTGGTGGAGGCAATGTCACCATCAATGCATCCAATGAAATAAAACTCGTGGTTGGCTCAAGCAGCCTCACCATGGCTAAAGACGGTACTATCACTCTGAGCGGCAAGGACGTCACCATCAAAGGCACGGCCAGTGTCATGGTCGATGGAACCGCCAAAGCAACCTTAAAAGCAGCCGACGTTTCTATAAGCGGAACCGGTTCCGTCAACATTGCAGGGGGTACGGTCACTTCCGAAGCCAAGACCGTGAATACAATCAAAGGTGCCGCCATCATGTCTGATGCTTCCGCCGTCAACACGGTCAAAGGCGGCGCAGCCGTGATGCTCAATCCCTGATCCTGGAAAACTCGGTCATGGCAACGGAAACCAAAAAACCAAAAGTCGGATATGCGGTCCTACCAGGACAGGACGAAGCTGGAAATCCGATTTTTTCGGTTTTGGTCAAAAGGACTTATGACATCAATGCCGAGGTCCCATTAGTTCGAGCGGAAAAAGATGAACCCCTTCGCCCTATTGATGAATACTACGACATGGGCGATCCCCAAACGGCTACGGTAAAATACGAAAGCGATTTGGTTCCTTTTAAATCCCATACCGACGTGGTTTTCATCGGTAAAGCCATTGTTCCTGGAAGCAAACCGGTAACGATGATGGACGTGGGCATTCAAGTGGAAGGCTTGGGGGCGAAAATCATTCGCGTCATTGGCAACCGTCGTTGTATTTACCAAGCGGGTCGTCCACCCCTTTTCACATCCCCGGAACCCTTTACGGAAATGGAAATCCGATATGAGAATGCCTATGGCGGCAAGGATAAGAAAAGTTTTCCAGACAATCCCTTTCATTTTCCCAGCAATGACATGGGAAAAGGGATGGTTCTCAAAAACAAAAAAGAATTAGTGGATGGGATGGAGCTTCCCAATTTGGAAGATCCAAAGGATCTATTGACACCGGAAAAAACCATTTTGGACACACAAGAAATGTGGCCCAGACAACCCATGCCCCAGGGCTTTGGATGGTACCATAAAACCTGGTACCCCCGCAGCTTCTTCACTGGGTCTTGTCCGGCTTATATCGATTCGGGTACGGTGACGAAGGAAGAATTTTTGGGTTTTGTGCAAAAGGATCATATCGCCCAATCCCGTCGCTTCAAATTACCGGCTTTCCACACCCGTTTTCAACAGGGGGCCTCCCCAGGCTTGACTTTTCCGGCCATGAAGGGGAGCGAAACGTTGCGGTTACGGGGTCTTACATCCGAAGGTCTTTTGCAATTCTCGCTGCCAAACGAAACTCCGAACATGAGTATGGATATCGGATTCGGGGCCAAGGAAATGGTTCCGATGTTACATACGGTGATGATTCGATCGGAAGAACGCCAAGTGGATCTAGTTTGGAGAGGATCGCAACCCTATCCTGGGCTTGATTGGCTTCCAGAAATGACCACGCTCGTGGTGGAAGTGGACTGACCTAATGCGGAAAATCCAAAAAATATTTTTACCCGGTCAAAGTCCCGAAGGCCAGCATATCTATAGCCTACTCACCAAACGAACTTATAACATTGTCGAGGGCAAACCTTGTGTTCGCGCCGAAGAGGACCGAAAATTAAATGGATCCGATGTTCATTTCGGTGACCCTTTAAATTCTTCCGTTCGTTTCGAAACGGATTATATCCCTTATAAACTGCAAACGGACGTGGCCTTTGACGGCAAGGCTTATTCAATGGGTGGGATTCCGGTAAACTCATTGTTGACCGCCATCACCGTGCAGAATCGCCGAAAAGAAGTGTTGGTCGTAGGCGATCGGCTTTGCCGCTATGTAGATGGCGGACGAATTGCCGCAACCGCGCCTACAGCGTTCGCGACCATGGAATTACGAGGCGAAAATGCGTATGGCGGCGTGGACGTGTACACCGATCCCAAGCTGCCTTATGCTTATCCTCGTAACAATCTCGGAAAAGGGTTTGTGGTTAAACCGACGCCCAAGACGCTTTTCAATTTGATGTTGCCCAATCTTGAAGACCCCAAAAACCGGATCACGGCCGAACGGCTTTGTCTGATGGAATTCAAAAATTGGGAAAAGCAACCCATGCCCGTTGGGTTCGGTTGGACCAGTAAATTCAGCGACCCCAGGAATAAATTGTTGGGTGTGATGCCGGCAGATGAAAAATTGGAACAGGAACTACGCGCCGCCAACGCCGCGCTACTGGATAAAAAAAACCGTGACCTGTACCTTTCAAATCCCCTGCCCAAAATGGACTTTCGATTTTTTAACGGCGCCGCACCCGGGCTGTCCTTCCCCTATTTAGCCGGGAACGAATCCATCCGCCTTGAAAATCTGACCGCCGAAGGAACTCTTGAGTTTCAATTGCCAGGATTGCAGGAGCGCCCCAAAGTGCATGTGGACATGGGTCTTGGAGCCCAGGAGCCCGAATGTTTTTTACACACTGTGCAAATCCATGGTGAAACCAAACAGGTTGATTTGGTGTGGCGGGCTTGTGTCCCCTATCCTGGACCGGATTGGCTGCCGGAAATGACAAAACTGGACTTGACCCTGGAATGAGGACAATGTGACAACCTACAGTACTGGAAACAACAAATTTATTTTCATTTTCAGCGGACTGATCCTTTTGGCCGTGGCCCTTTATTATGCCTATGTGTTGTCCGATCGATATTTCTTGTCGGAAATGTCAACCATCGCAACCGTGGTCGGAAAGGAATTCGTGCCATTTTCCGAAAAATATCAAACGCAAAATATCGGGGGTCGAAATCAAACTGTGAAAATTGCAGTCCCGGAAACTTGGCTTCTCACCTTTGACGTAGATGGAAAGCAAAGTCAAGCGCAAGTGTCCCACGACGTTTTCGACGCAACGTTGACGGGGACTAAAATGAATATCCGCTACAAAAAATTCCGCATCTCCGGAACTTGGCAAGTAACGCAAGTGCTTGGCCGAGCGGAGGGCTAGTATGCCTTTATTTCCCGCTGTGACTATGGGCGATTCCATTGTAGGACTGGACATCCATGCCCAGGTCATTCCTCCTGCGCCTGCGCCGATTCCGACTCCTGGTCCCTATGCTGGCGCTATTTTTTTATGGATGTCGCCCAAGTTTCCAATGGCTAATGTTTTCGTTAATTCAAAACCTGCTTGCGCTGTGGGCGCGATGGGATATTCCGCGCATATTCCACTTGGCGTTCCCGTGATGCCGACGAACCCATCGTATGCAGCACGGTATTTAACTCACGTGGCAATGGGACTTACTCTGGCGGGATTGACGATATTCGCCAATATGGCGATTGCGGCTCTCGCTTCGCTGATTCCCATGCCGAAAGCGGCGGAAGATTTTGTTAAGGATGTCACAGGTATTGATACAACAGACTCGATGACATTTTGTAATACCACTATGGCTGCGTTTGGGACTTTTACGCAATGGCAGACCTGGACCAAGTTATTACTTCCACCGATGCCCTTTCCCGGCGCGAATGGGTCCGCTGCCCTGGGTAGCCCCAATGTTACGGTGAATGGTGGGGCAATGGCTTTTGTTTGTCCCCTTGCGGCGACTTCTTGTAGCGATATTCCGGTTGTGCCCAATGCCGTGACCTTGGGGTTTTCTAATGTGATGGTGGGCGTGAGTATTGGGGCGATTGTGAGAGGGTTGGCGGTCAATGCCGCTCAGGCTGGGGTTCAGGTGGGGTTGAGTAAGGGTGTTGAGAAACTGACCCAGGGTGGAAAAGGATGCGGATGCAAATGACACGGGGTGGGCATTCATGAGTCAGGGAGGTAAGACGGCGGGCCATCCCGTTAACGTGGCTACGGGTGAGATGTTCGCCAACTACACAGATATCTTCATCCCAGGCAAGTTCCCTCTCAAATGGAAGCGGCATTACAGCACCACCCTACTGCAGACCCCCTCATTCCTGGGTCCCGGTTGGACCAGCCCTTATTTCACCCACCTGACTCGCGTAGGCACAAACTATATCTTCGGTTCACCCGACGGCGGGCAAGATAATTTCAAGGATCCTGAGGATACTGTGGAACGGGGTTCCGTGATCCGAAACCTTGGGACCTTTTCGGAGCTATCCAAACAGGGATTCTATCTGCGCGTCACCCGTTGGAACGTGGAAACGGGCGAAAATGTCCGTTTCCTTTTCAAGTCTGGGCGCAATGGGCAACGCTGGCCGCTCCTCAGCATGGAATATCCCAATGGGCAAGGCATCGACTTGGCGTGGGACGAGCGCGGTTTGCTCAAGGCCGTGAGGCAGAAGCTCGAAAAGCGCATGCTGATGTTCGCGTATACAGGGGCTGGGACAATCTCCACCGTTTCCTTCCAATATCCAGATCAACGACAGCAAGTTCTAGCCCGCTACGAATACGATTCCAAAGGACGTTTAGCGGGAGCGTTCGACGCGTTGGGGAACGCAGACAGGTATGAATACGATAGGGACGGGAGGATCGTCCGAGAAATCGTGAAGGATGGCGGCGTCTTCAGTTTTAAATACGACGACAAGGGGCGCTGCATCCGCACCAGTGGCCTGGACAAGTACGATCTCAAAATTCTGCGCTACCTAGATTCCTCCCATTGGACCGAGGTGGTCAACAGTTACGGGCATGTTACCCGCTACAATTGGCTGGCAACCGGACAGGTGGTGTTGGAGGTGAAGCCGCTGGGGGGCCAGAGCAAAACCGAATTTGACGATCACGGACGAATTCTCACGAGTATCAATCCCTTGGGCGCGGAAACGAAATTCGCGTTCGATGAAATGGGAAACAGGAACAAAATCACCGACGCCCTGGGAAGGGAAACCCTAAACTTTTACAACCTGAATCACCAGGCAATCAAGCAGGTGACACCTGCCGGAAACGAATTCTTGAGAACGTATGACGAGCAAGGTCGCATGGCATCGGCAACCAATTCCCTGGACACACCGTGGCTTTTCCACTACGATCAGGATGGCAATACCATCAAGGTCCAGCTGGGTACGCGAGAGGTGCATTGGTTTTACGCGCCCAATGGTAACTTGCAGATGACCCAGGATCCAGAAGGTCATCGCACCCAGATCAAGATGGACTTTTTCGGGAGGGTGGAAGAAGCAATCGGTCCCATGGGCGATGTGCACAGGTTTGCCTACGACCTGATGGGCCGCAAAGTCGAGGAAATCCGTGCAGATGGCACACGCATCCTAAACCGTCACGATTCCAAAGGCAACGTCATCGCCTTGCAGGATGTTAACGGCTCTCAGGTACGGAACACTTACGGGTTTTGCGGACGCCTTTTGTCAGTCACGGATGCTTTAGGCTCAGTCACACGCCTCACCTGGGGGACGGAACCGGCGATGCTGTTAGGGATAAAGAATCCCAAAGGCGAAGAATACCACTTTGGTTATGATGCGGACGGAAACCGAACTCTGACCCGGGACTTCGCAGGAATTGAGGAGTTAATCAAGTTTAACGCCGCGGGAAACGCGGTTTCCTGCACTTATGCGAACGGGGACACCCTTTTATACCATAGGGACGCGGTCGCGAAACTGGTCGGGATCGAACTTTCCGACAAAACCAAGGTTAGTTTTCTTTATGATGATTCCGACTATTTGATCGAATCCGAAAGTCCTGATGCCAAGATCGCCTATACCCGCGACAAGCTTGGCCGTCCGCTTATGGAAGAGTGCGGTGACTTCCAGATAGAGCGCAAATTCAACGCTGACGGCAGACTGATCCGGACCGTCACCAACCGTGACCTGGAAATCGACTACGCGATGGACGCATGCGACATGCTCAAAGAGGTGAACGTGGGTGGAATCCCGTTCCTCTCGATTAATCGCAATGCTATGGGCGTAGAAGTGCTGCGTACCCTACCGGGATCCGTGCGGCAGGAACAAACCGTGGACACCTCAGGACGTTTGTTCCGCCAGGAAGTTCTGGCCGGTGAGCCCGGAATGTCCAATCTAAACGGGACCGATCCAATCATCCTTCGTGAATATGCCTGGAAGGGTCTAGTGATCACAGGCATTCGGGACAAAGCCTGGGGGACTTCGACGTTCGTGTATGACGCCGCAGAGCAATTGATCCAGGCTGTTCGCACTGGCACCCTAACCGGCGATTTCCGCTACGACTCGAGTGGCAATTTAACCGAGACGCAAATGGGGGGTATCACGGAGGATACCGAGTACGGGCCAGGAAACGTGTTGCTCCGCAAAGGCGACTTGCGCTTCGAATACGATCTCCGTGGTCGGCTCATCAGGAAAATCCTCCCGCCAAGTTTCCCAGGGGAGACTTCCTCCGCCTGGGAGTTTGCCTGGGATCCCCTGGACCAATTGCGTTCCGTAACTGCGCCGGATGGGTCGAAATGGAAGTACGGATATGACGCCCTTGGCCGCCGCATTTCCAAGCTGGGGAGGGATGGAGAAACCCTTTTCCGTTGGGACCAGAATACGATAATCCATGAAGAGCGCAAGGCTAAACCCGTGGACTCGTGGATTTTCGATTTACACACCTTCAAGCCGCTGGGAGCAATTCATGAAGGAAAACCTTATCCCATAGTGACAGATCATCTGGGCACCCCCCGGGAAATGCTTGACTCGGAAGGAAAGGTAGCCTGGTCGGCCTCCTACGGGCCTTGGGGAAACTTGGAAAGTGAAACAGGCGGGGAGTTCAAATGCCCCATCCGGTTCCAAGGGCAATGGTTCGACGAAGAATCCGGGCTGCATTACAACCGCTGGCGTTATTACGATCCGATGATGGGGCGCTTCATTACTTCTGACCCCATTGGCATTCGCGGGGGTCTCAACACCTATCGATATTGTCCTAACCCTATCAACTGGATCGATCCTATGGGCCTGGACTGGAATTACGTTCTAGCGGAAACGAAGGATGGGGGCGAAACCTATACGCCCTACTATTCAGGCGTCAGCACCCAGGATCCCAAAGACGTGGAATCCCGACATTCCAAGACCACTGGTCTAGACGATCAGCCCCGATTCAACCCGGATAACGGGGATATCCTTGTTCCCATTACTCCTATCGACAAAACCAAGGATAACCATGAAACGGCCAGGGGACTGGAGCAAAAAGTGGCAGAGGATATTGGAAGCGTAAAAGGCCGACAGATCCCTGGCGAACAAGAAAGCGCGCGGGGCAATTTACAGAATCCAGTTAGCCCAGATGCAGACAATGCCGCAAGCCGCAAAGCCGAAGCCGAAAAGTTCCTTAGCGACCAGGGAAAGACCACAGGGGATCTCATAGACGAAGGAATCGAGGCCAAGAAAAAAGCCAAGGAAGTCGCTGACGAGGGATGCGGCGGATGACCAGCATGAAGGAAGCAGAAGCCCAACGGGGAATTTTTCGCCGGATGACGGAACTGGATTTAAATACGGTCACTCCGAACCCCGAATTGAACAGGCTAACCTTGGACCGGATCCAGAATGTCAAGGGATGGTCAAGGCTTTCCGAATTGGAGAAGCTGGATCGGATCAGATTAATCGAATGCGGCTCTGCAGAACCGGAACCTAAGCGGGATGTGATTCCTGTAACGGAATTGTCTCTGCTTGAAAATTCCCTTTCCTGCCTAAAGACTGTCCTCACTCTCACTATGTCCGAAATTGTGACGATCCAGCACTGGGAAACACCTACCCTGGACCTAGTTCTACTGCGTCACCATCGCGGGCTTAGACACTTGTTCCTGTACTGCGGTTTGGCTACCGGCTTCCGTCACGTCGCAAGCTGTGGCATAGAGCGCCTACACATAACCAACGTGGAATTGGATTCGGAGTTCCTGAGCGTACTTTCGGGATGGAAGAACACCCTGTGGGAGCTTTGGCTCGAAAACGAAAAGCCCTTTGGTCCTCAAGAACTACCCGATCTTCCCAAACTGACCTTGCTCAAGATACCGACCTATCCAGAAACCTTGGCCGCTTGGAAGGCTTGGCGCATAGTACATCCTGGTGTGAAGATTGAATTCCAAGGGCCCCCCCAGCCCACAGCCAATCACCCTTATGCTGCCGTTGCGGAAATCCACCGGGATGTGGCTGTGATGAAGGTGACGAAAGGCAAAAAAATCACTTATGAGGTTTGGGGCAATTTCAGCGGTAAATCTCCTATTGGTGGAAACAATCATGACCTTCGCCATTGGCTTGAAATGCAGGCTGAGAACGCCAAAAAGAAAATTACTGTGTTCAGCGAGGCCGACGAAATCGGGATTAGCACCACCAAGCCGGAAATCGTCAAGTGGTGCATAGACACTTTACTGGACGGAAAAACAGGGACTTTATGACCACAGTTCGGTTGGGAACCGTTACCATATTGGATATGTTCGTCCTTTAATTCCCTTTGCTTGGGGCTCTCGCGGGTATTGACCCAGGTGACTCTGGGGGCGGACTCTCAGAAATGGAAGGACAGATAGGACTTTCGACAAAAGACTGCTCGGTGAATGCGCTGTTTACTGAAAAGTCGAACCGTCGAGCAACCTCTTTGTTGAACGAAATAATGTGTGCTACTACCCTCTTTCGTAGTTCCGGAGAAGTCATACGATTCGGACATGCCATATGAAATTTGTCCGTATAAATCGCTGCGAGAGAAGCGTCGTCCGGATTTAAAGAATGGAGAGCTTCCAGAAGAAACATTTTATAATAAATCTTTGTAACTCTATCTATCCCCCAGATTACATTGGTGGGCCATTCCTTTTCCCACTCTGAATGCATAAGTTTATGAATTCCAACCAAAGCCAATGGATTTACGAATGAAAAAAATGGATCTACGCTGCGGTGATGCAATTGATTTATTGAAGACCATAAAGGCCGAATCCATTGACCTGATTATAACCGACCCGCCCTATAACCTCGGCAAAGATTATGGCAATAACCATGACCTAAAAGGATTTGAGGAATACATTCTTTTCACGAAAAATTGGTTATCCGAGGCCAAAAGAATCTTGAAGCCAACTGGAAGTATTTATGTATTCATGGGGGTCCGTTTCATATCGTATCTCTATGGCATTTTGGATCGAGAACTTCATTTTTTATTTAATAGCTGGATAGTGTGGCACTATACACAAGGAATGGGAAAGACCCGAGGTTTTTCTCCCAGGCATGACGACATTTTGATGTTCAACAAAAGCGAAAATTTTGTTTTTAATTTGGATGATGTTCGTGTTCCACAAAAATTTTATCGCGACAGAAATAATATGCGGGGTGCCAATCCGGGCGATGTATGGCAGTTTTCCCATGTACACTATTCCAACCCCAGCCGACAAGCTCACCCCACTCAGAAACCTGAAGGAATAATCGAGAGAATTATTTTGGCCTCCACTAATCCTGGCGATGTGATACTAGACCCTTTTTGTGGAAGTGGAACCACGCTTAGAGTATGCCAGCAACTGAAAAGAAAAGGGATTGGTTTTGAGTTAAATCCAGAATATGTTGAAATGACAAAACAAAGGTTATCCGAACCCTTTATTGGCTTTGATAGTCTTGATTCGCGCATGGAGCGCTTGCCCAATGATTTAAGCTGTGCAAAACTAAGGAAAGAATATTTAGAAAACCATATAAAATGGTTCTTAAAAAATCATGAAAATGCCATTGAAATTTTCAAAAAATCCGTCATGGAAAAATATGGTGAGGAAATAAATTGATTTACCTGGATTACAATGCCACCACTCCTCTTGACCCCAGAGTGCTTGAGGTTATGCTCCCATTCCTTCGTGAAAATTGGGGCAATGCTTCAAGTCGAGATCATCGTTATGGATGGGATGCTCAAGACGCGGTGGAGCAAGCTCGTTTTAATGTCGCAGCCTTGATCCATTGCAAGCATAACGAAATTTTCTTTACCAGTGGCGCAACGGAAAGCATCCATCTTGCTTTACACGGACTTTTCAAAAGTACTCACTCGGATGGTCGTTTTCTGGTCACAACGTCGGTGGAACATGAAAGTGTTTTAGGTCCTTCACGAATTTTAAAAAAGGAAGGCCACCCTTTTGAGACGGTTTCGGTTGACGACAAGGGGAACCTTAATTTTCAAATGCTCCAATCGCTGCTTGCATCCGGCAGGGTTGAGGTTTTTTGCGCGTTGGCAGCCAATAATGAAACTGGCGTGCTTTTTCCGATTCGAGAATGCGCAGAATTAGCACACAGGCATGGGGCCTTATTTTTAATGGATGCCACCCAGGCCGTAGGAAAAATTTCTTTGGATGCGGAATTGGATTCCTTCGATATCGCTGCTTTTTCGGCTCACAAAATATATGGCCCTAAGGGTGTGGGAGCCTTGTATATGAGAGGGGGAGCTTCAGACCCGGCCTTTCAATCCTTTGAGTCTGAGGGATCGCAAGAGTCAGGAGTCAGACCCGGGACTTTAAATGTTGCGGGAATCGTAGGTTTCGGGGAAGCGTGTCGTTTGGCCGCTTTGGAAATGCAAGAGATTGCAAATCGTGTTTGCCTGCTACGAGATCATTTAGAAGCCTCGCTTCGCACTCGAATACCCGGAGTCAAAATAAATGGGAATACAGAGAGTCGCTTGCCAAATACTGCTAATCTCCAATTCCCGCATATGGATGCCAGAGCATTCATTCGTGATATGAATGACGTTGCCGTTTCCACTCGATCAGCATGCAGCAGTTCCTCCTCAAAACCCAGTCATGTGCTCGTGGCGATGGGGCTCACCGATGAAGAAGCATTTTCCTCGGTTCGATTCAGTCTTGGCAAAAATACCACTCGAGAAGAAATTGATACAGCAGTGGATATCGCCACGGCCTCCTATCAAAGGTTATTAGGTCTCCAACGACGGTTTTCAGAATAGCTCTATGCAAGAAGCTCTAGCCCTGACCTGGAAGACTCTGGCCGCACGAGTTCGTAATTATCGAATTGGCGCATTCGCATGCCTTGGTCTCAGTGCCCTTCTCGTCTTAATGTTACTTGTCTCTCCTTCTTGGTGGCTGATTGGAGCACTCCCTCTTTTTCTTGCATTAGGCTACACCTTCGTTTATCGTGACCAGAAATTATTGTTCAACTGGGAAAGTGCCGTTTTGAACTATTGGTCCAGTCCCAGTTTCGTCATGGGTATTTTTTCTCAAGCTTTGAGCGGAACGCATCAAAAGTTGGCAAACTCCATTAAAGCAATGGTGGCTATTCTTCCGCCCGACCCCGACTATCAAGCCCCAACGGTTTCGCAGATTAATCTAGCCAAAGGACGATGTTGGACACGCAAGGCCATTCAGGATATCCGACTTATTCGCTCTGGAACTTTTCATTATATCCTCGTGGTGCTTTTGTGCGGAGCGGTCATTTATTTTTGCTCATCGGGATTGGACCGTTTTGTTTGGCTGCCTCCTTTGTTTTTAGGAATTCTCATGAGTTCCCTTTTAAAACGCCGGGTAAAGTTTGCGTGGAATACTCGTATGGACTTTCTGGACCCCAACAATGCAAAAGTAAAAGAGGAATTCTCACGACAAATAGATTCCTTGGACTTCAAGATGTACATTTAGTTCGC
>JAYVCH010000218.1:0-20929 GCA_043750055.1 Fibrobacteria bacterium | reverse complement strand
TCATCCCCGAACACAATTTGCACGTTACCGGGCTTGTCCAAAGCCAAAAGACTGCCAATGACCTCATCGACTGATCGGAAAGGAATAAAGTCCCGGATGACATCGTGGATGGGAAACAGTTTGATCGTATGGCCCTGGTCTTCAGACAGAAAATAGCCGTCCATATCCTTATCGGTTTTACCCACCATTTTAAAATGGCTACCATCCAGAATCACAAACTCGAGGCCAGCTTCAGAGATAGGCTTGACCAAGGTCGGTTCCCAAACCCTCTCCGCCAACCAAATTCCTTTGGGAGTAGTTCCAAAAAGTCGACGCACGGTCTCCTGAAGTTTACGCAACTGTCCGATTTTATCGGCATCGGAAATCACAGGCAAAATAGGTTCATAGAACCCACCACCTAAAATTTCCAACTGTCCTTTTTCAACCAAGGTGCGCAGGGTTTTCAAATATTCTGAACGATGCGCTTCTAACCAATCGAGAAGGATCCCAGAAAAATGCATGCTCATGCGGATGCGTGGATGACCCTCCAGCACTTCTAAGAACGGCCTGTAGGCCTGTTGATAAGCCCGTTCAAAGATGAAATCGAAATTGCCAACCGGTTGGTGGTTATGGATGGCCCAATGAAGATGAATCATGGGAAAACTTTCAGAAGAGATTCACGTTGACGTCCAAGCCCTTTTTCTCAATGTGGCGGAAGAGAGAATCCGCACTTTTTAAGGTGGCCCGGAGCTCGACATAGAAAATGGAGTCGTTGAGCATCGCGCCCAGGGTACTTTTATCAGAATTCACTTTAACAAGAAGTCGACTCATCTCGTCGGCTACATGATCGGCCTTCTCGACCACATCCCGCAATTTGGAGGAAACCTCTTGAACATTTTGGATGATGTTTTTAACGGGGATTTCTTGATCGCGAAGCAGAATATGCACGCGGGAACTTGCGTCTTCCAGGTTTGAGAGACTGTGCTTAACCTTCGGATCAATATCCTTGAGAAAAATACCGAGCTGTTGACTTAAATCTTCCGTTTGCCTTACCACATTGTTGAAGGATGAGACAAATTCTGGTTTACTGATCGTACTGTCCATGACCGCCCGAAGCGAACGAACCATGGTTTCCGACTCCACGAAAACCTCTCCAGCCACACCCATCGCTTCGGCAATACCCGCATCCAAAGTTCCTTCCATATCGGAACCGGCTGGAAAATTTTCTGGGGAGCGTCCCATTAAAATTCCGACTTGGCGTTCTCCCATCAATCCAATATTCTGGATTCGCACTTCAGAATCCTTGGGAAGCTTAAGGCCTTTGTCCAGTTTCAAAGCTACTCGAACGCGATTTCCTTTGAGTTCGATCCCATCCACCTTCCCCATTTTAACGCCATTGACCTTGACAGGATCGCCATCTTGGAGCGTGGAGACTTGGTCAAACATGACATGATAGGAATCGGATTTTTTTCCTGGAGTTGTTTCCTTCAAGAAATAAACCCCAAAAAGTAAGATCACAAGAGACAAGACTACGAATAGGCCTACTACTATATTGTTTTTGCGGTTAGTCATGACCTATTGCCGATGAGGAGTCGCTGCGTCTTTGGAAATTCCACATTCCGATATTATCGCAAATATAGATTCTTTCGACAAACATTTAGTTTTGGAGAGACGGGAACTTAGGAAGATAAATTGGCAACAAGGTAGAGGTTAGAGGCTACCTCCCCGGCCCCTTCACTCATAAACCTCGGTCGATAAACGAGTCAAAGAATTTAACCTGCTCTTATTCTTCATGGTTTCAATCAGCTTCTCATTGAAGAGCTTGGCCGCGTCTATTCCGTTCATTTTCAACAGCATGTTCATGGCAATAACTTCGGAAATCACAGTAATGTTCTTTCCGGGGGAAATGGGGATGATCACTTTGGAAACGGGAATGCCAATGACATCCGTATTCAGTGGATCCAATCCGGTGCGTTCATAATTTTCACCTTCTCTCCACTTTTGGAGTTCGACTACCACCTCGACCTTTTTTGTATTCCGGATCGCGCGAATCCCAAACAACTTTCCCACATCCACAATCCCAATTCCGCGGATTTCCATATGATGCCCGAGAATTTTATTTCCTTTTCCAATAATGGAATGTCCCTTTCGGATCAAATGAACGATGTCATCCGCCACCAGCCGATGCCCGCGCTCCACTAAATCCAATACGCATTCACTTTTACCCACTCCACTTTCACCGATATACAACATACCCACACCGTACACATCAACCAGCGAGGCATGTACGGAGCAATAAGGCGCAAACCAATCCTCCAGGATATCCTGAACCTCGGTGCAAAAGTCCAAGGTTTCCCTCGATGTGGTTATGATGGGAACATTTTGCGACAGGCACATTTGTAATAACTCTTCATGTAGCCCTGCATTATGGGTTAGAACCCAAAGTGGAGAGCGAAAGGCCTGCAATCGCGCAAATATTTCTTTGCGCTTTTCCGCATCGACCGATTCTAAATAGGACCATTCGGTGGTCCCGATAATTTGAATGCGATGGTAGGAATACACCCCGGTAAATCCGGCTAAGGCTAACCCTGGTCGATGGAGGTTGGCTTCAATAATTTCTGTAGCTAGAGAGGTTTCCGGAGTCTTCAAGTTCAACGACAACTCGTCTTTGAACTGGTAGTAGAAATCCCTCACTGGGAGGGATCGTTTTCGGTTTATTTCAAGTCGATTGAATTCAATGCTATCTGACAAATTTGGATTTACTCCTCTTTGGCCACAAGCTCCGAAATGGGGATGGACTTGTGATCCTTCAATTTTTCGTTCTGCTTTTTCAGTTGTCTTTCAACCTTTTCAAGCATGGCCTCAATGGCCTTGTACATATTGTCTTCTTCAGCATGGGCGCAAACGGTTTTATCTAGAATTTTGACGACAATTTCCGCTCGACGAACTCCACTTTTCTCTGCATCCAATATAACATGTGCACTGGTGATTGAATCATTGAACTTTTCAATTTGAGTAAGGCTTTCCTTTAGGCTGGAATGAAGCTGGGGGGAGGCATGAAAGTGACGGGCCGTGATTTGAATCTTCATGATTGATCTCCTTTAAGATTGAACAGCCTACTCGACAAACAGTCGAAGCTGCCCATGTGATTAAAGTACATAATCGGACCGATGAGGGTTGCGCACATCTTGTGCCGCTTTTGCAGAAGTGGGTCGGACCTATCCCTGATGCGACTCGCAGAGGCCTCGGCGCAAAAATTAACCAACCCGAACCGAAACCAAAGCCGCATGACCTTTATCTTACCCGCGATCCTAAAGCCTTGTCAAGGCGTTCTTTACAACATTTTCGAATTAGTATTGCTTTCGCAGTCGTGCGGGTAGAATTTCCAATTGGTCCCGATATTTTGCCACCGTTCTCCGGGCAACATCCAACCCCTTTTCTTTTAGGATTTCGACGATTTTTTGGTCGCTAAGGGGGGATTTGGGTTCCTCGGATTCGATTAACTTTTTTATCTCATCTTTGGTGGTTACGGAAGAAACCTCGCGGCCATCGCTTTGGGTGACTCCGGCGGTGAAAAAATATTTGAGCTCAAAAATTCCGTGGCTAGTTTGAACGTATTTTCCGTTGGTTACGCGACTTACAGTGGAAATGTGCATACCGATTTTGTCAGCAACGTCTTGAAGAATCAGTGGTCTCAAATGGGTTGGCCCAATCTTAAAAAAGTCCGGTTGACTCTCGATTATAGCCTGCATTACTTTTAACATGGTGGACTTGCGTTGCTCGATCGCTCGAATAAGCCAGGTAGCGGAATTCAATTTCTCCCGTACATACTTTTTTTCATCGTTGCTTGCCCGGCTGCCTTTTTTAAGCAGCTCAGAATAAGCGCGCGATACCTTCAAGGAGGGTACCGTTCGATCATTCAGCATCAAAACCAATTCTCCTTCGACATCTTCAACAATCAAGTCTGGCGTAATGGGATTTGAAACTGTCGCATTGACCAACCGACCAGGATGGGGCTCCAAGGACCCGATTTCTTTCATCGCTGCTTGAATTTGTTCTGGGGGCAGTTCGAATTTCTTGGAAATGGCCGCCACTTTTAGTTTTTCCAACAATTCAAATTCGTCTTCCACGATTCGTTTTGCTAACGGGCTTACTCGGCCATGGCGGTATATTTGCAGAAGCAAGCATTCCCTAAGATTCCGGGCCCCGATTCCAGCAGGATCCATGCCTTGAAGCACATGAATGGCCTCGCGAACATCCTGACAAGCTGCATCCAAGTTCATCGATCCATCAATGATGGATTGAATTTCCCGTATATAGGGATTGGCCTCATAAGCGGCTTGAGCTTTCTTTTCAGTTCCACCCCCTTCAAGCGTGCGCTTTTCACGCGCTTGACTGCCCAGTGCATCTGCTTTTTCCAAAGCATCCTTGGCTGCGATAGCCTTCTCATCCGGTTCCTTGGTCTTACGCGTTTCCTCTTTTTCCACTTCCGGCTTGATCTGACTTTCAGGAACGAGATAGCCTCTCTCATCTAGGCTATTGATAAGATATTCGACCAAAGCACTTACACGAGGAGGCACCATTCGATCCTGAAGTTGACCTAAAAGATAATCTTGCAAAGTTTTAGAATAGACTGGGACACGTTCAAACCGCTCGTCTGGACTTTCGAGTTCTTCTGAGCGCTTATTGCCCAAATCAAAGCCTTCTTCGAGATAGCTTTCCCAATCAATTTCCTTGGTCTCTTTGGGATCATCCGAGATCACTCGATCTGGATCGGATTGCTCCTGGGTCGAAGGTGCATCGAAATCCCGCTCCGGCATTTCAGCAGATCGGATTTCCTCGGCGGTTTGACTCGCTTCATTAGAAGTGTCGCCAGAAGCAGACTCTGATTCCGATTGATTGGAATCAACAATTTCTTCGCCTTCTTCCATAGGCTCAAGCAGCGGATTGGTTTCAAGTTCTTGCTTGACCACCATTTCCAATTCCAATGAATTCATCTGCAAAAGTTTGAGGGATTGGATCATTTGAGGCGAGAGCTTTTGCTCAAGCCCAACATGTAAGTTCAGGTCTAGTCCAAAATTCATAGTCTATCCATTATCCCAAAGAAAAAGATTTTCCCAAGTAAATTCTTCGGGCCTCTTCATCCTGCGCTAAATGCTCTGCAGTACCTTCCACCAATACCTTGCCTTCGAACATAATATAAGCACGGTTAGTGGTTGCCAAAGTTTCCCTGACGCTATGATCGGTAATTAAGATACCCATCCCCTTGTCTCGCAGATTAAAGATAACTGACTGGATATCTTCAACCGCGATTGGGTCGATGCCAGCAAAAGGCTCATCCAGTAACAAAAATTTTGGGTGGGTAGTCAAAGCCCTGGCTATTTCCAATCGTCGCCTCTCCCCACCACTCAATGTAAATGCCTTATGCTTTCGTAGGTGAGCAATTTTGAACTCTTCCATGAGACGTTCGGTTTCGCTTTTTTGATCCGCTCTCGAAATAGGCATCGTCTGTAAAATAGCGAGGATATTTTCCTGTACCGTCAATTTTCTAAATACCGAAGACTCCTGGGAAAGGTAGCCTAGGCCCAAACGAGCCCGCTTATACATGGGCATAGACGAAACATTCGCTTCCCCAATAAAAATTTTTCCAGAGTTGGCGCGCACCATGCCAACCATCATATAAAAAGAAGTCGTTTTGCCTGCGCCATTTGGCCCTAACAAACCCACGACTTCTCCCTGTTGTACATTGAAACTGACCCCGTCGACAACGTGACGGCCATTGTAAACCTTGACCAGTCCTTCTGCCTTGATTTCCACTATCTCTTCCTCCAAGGTTTTTGGGACGATGCCGGCTCTCCAGGAACCGGGCGGTTAAGAACCGGGCGGTTAAGAACCGGGCGGTTGGAAACGGGAAGTGCCGTATCCTTAGTTGAAGTCTGTTCTCTCACACTATCTAATTTTGGTTTGCCTGGCTTTTCTCCAAAGTAAGTTCCCTTTGAACGGCCTTTCACTCGAACTTCATCCACTTTCCCCTGCTTAAAGGCAAATTCTATGGAATCACCTTCGGCATCATTTCGTCCCTTCAAAGTTTTTTTTTCAAAATGATAATACGTGCTTTTAGCCCCGCCCAAAACATTGGCGCCCGTCACTTGCTTTCCCGCAAAACGCAGGACCATATAATCTCCACTCATTTTATTCACATATTCTGGCTTGTCCACGTCAAAATAGGTACCAGTCGCACTTCTAAAAACCTGAACACTGTCGATCGCTTTTTCTTTGAAGGCCAAGAAAAGCGAATCACCTTGCACATCGGATTGTCTCGCTACAGTAGTGTCGGTAGCAGGCTCGATGGAATGGGCTTGCGCCGCCCCTTTAACGAGTAAGCTACGAATGTCTTCTCCATGCATTCCCATTCGCATAGTCAATCCCTTTACCTGATTGTCGTCAACTAGAACCATCGGCTCCCCAAGCAGGAAAAGGGAATCGGCAGCATCGTGGTACTCGGCCTTTTTGCATGTGATCTTCAATTTATCCCGATTAATACGGACTTTTCCATCGGCTATGGCAACTTGAGTTGAATCGTCATAGGTCATAAAATCCCCACGAATGATCAAAGTGTCATGTGGGACCTTGGTTTTGACAAGGGCATTTTTGTCGCTCCCCTTGAGACGTTTTCCTTTCAATACGTCGATATGGGCTAATGAATCAGCGGTACTCACTGCAATCGTAGAATCGGTTTTTTCCTTGACTGCATAAAATCGCCTTAACTCTGGATCACCTCTCAAAGTGGTTAAATGCTTGAAGCGCTGATACAATATGCTTTGACCTTTCCCCTCCACTTCACCACTGCTATCGCGCATAAACACGTTGCCTTCGGCCGAGGCCTCGCCCTTATTTTTATCGTAGCTACCTTTGTCCGCGGTTAACACGGCTCCCCGCTGAACAATACGCATGCTGGATTCGCAATAAACGATATTTCTGTCCTTAAGCCATACCGCTCTTTCTGTTTGAAGCAACAATGTCCCATGTCGAAACCGAACCTTGCCACTTAAGACATATTCTCCCCGGCTACGGTAACCTTCAAACCGGTCCGCATTTTCCATCACCAAGGGTTCATTCTTTTCTTTGTCTAAATTGGAAATTGTCGCTGCTGCAGGACTTGGACTCAAAAACCCTGAAATTAGAAATGGGACAAAAAGCCAGCAGGTGAGACTGATTATATTCAAACCATCCCGGGTCATTTTCCCAATCCAGAATCTGTTGCGGGCTTGGTGATTGCATGTAACGTGTCCGCATGATTGGTATCAGCAAGTGGAGGATTGGCGGCCGAGTCCTGATCTACTTTCTGAAAACGCTCATCTACTTTTTGGAACACACCATGGACATCGGATAGGATTTGCCAATTGTCAAGTTTGGCATCGGAAAGAAAACCTTTTCCTGTGATCACATCCCCTTCTTCAGAAATGACTCGAACCCGAGCTTCGGTGCTGATTTGGTTGATGGCCTTATTCCATCTCAAGGAGTCGCTAGTAATATCAACACCCTTTTCGGAATGGCCATGGACATGCCCAGAGGCAACCAAGAAGCTAACCGATTCGTCCACGGTACCCGAATCTGCGGTAACTCTAACCAAGATTTTTCCCAAAGAATCATACACAATCAGGTCAACAGGACGCGCCCGAACCAAGTCGGTTCTGGGCCACTTCACAAGGTATAAGGTTTTTAAAATCCAACTTAAACGTGATCCTTCATACATGTCTAGAATGGTCGTGTCGCGATACTCCGCCAGGGGCAACTCCTTATGGGGTCCTTTTAACTTGGGTGTTTCTTCAATATGGGTGCAGCCCAGGAGGAGGAGCAAAATAAATGCCACCATATACATGGCCTTAAAATACTTAAAATGGGGAGTTGTCATTGCTCCATTTACGTGTATGACCTTAAAAACTATCATTACTAGGGTCTAGTGTATCATAGAATTTAGATTAAGTAAGGCTACTAACTTGAGAAAAAACAAAGACTTAACACAAGGTCCAATTTTTCCTCTAATGGTCGGTATCGCGCTTCCGATGATGATCGGAATGACAGCCCACATGTTTCAGAGCATCATTGATGGGGTTTTTGTAACTCGGCTGGGAATTGAAGAAAGTCTAGCAGTTCTCAACTACGGCTTTCCATTTTTTTATCTCATCTTTGCCGTATTCAATGGCTTGACCAGTGGATCTACTTCTGTGATCGCACGCTTAATTGGGTCGCAGGAAAAGGAACGGGCTGAAAATACACTGAGCCAAATTGTTTGGGTGGCCCTGGGAATTTTCCTGGTTTTTATTGTTGTTTATCCCGTTGCGCTTCCCCTATATTTGGCTGCGCAAAAGGCGTCCGCTTTGGGTTCGGCATTAACGAAAACTTATTTGAACACCCTCTTTTTGGGGGTGCCCTTTTTGATCCTTGCCTTATTGTGGGGCTCGGGATTACGAGCAGAAGGCAACACTCGAACCTTGATGATGGGAATGGTGTTTGGAACTCTTGCCAATATTGTGGTCGCGCCCTTTTTAATTTTTTCCCATTTTCATTTCGCAGGAATTGAATGGAAAGGCTTGGGATTATCGGTGGCAGGAGCCGGCTATGCATCCCTGTTCGCGAATTTCCTAACGGCTCTGGTCGTCATTTCTATTTACCTTCGAAAAAAAACCGCGCTACGACTTGTCCTTTGGCCCAATTGG
This sequence comes from Fibrobacteria bacterium, assembly GCA_043750055.1. Taxonomy (GTDB): domain Bacteria; phylum Fibrobacterota; class Fibrobacteria; order UBA11236; family UBA11236; genus Chersky-265. The sequence goes on along the minus strand of JAYVCH010000218.1, from coordinate 12,230 downwards.
TCTGAACGTTCGGGATTAATCGATGCGTTTAAAGTCGGACTTCCCTCCATCTTTTCACAATCGTTACTTGGGATTAACATTTTCATTTTTTCCCGACTGGCATCTGATTTTGGGCCCGCAGCAAAAGCGGCCATCGGCATTGTTTCCCGCTTGGAGACCCTGGCCGTCTTCCCCGCCCTGTCTATCATGGTCGCCACCCTGACTCTGGTCGGGCAAAATTTTGGCGCCAAACGTTTTGACCGGGTTGAACAAAGTGTTCGGTTGGGATTAGTCACCGCCTTCTTCACTCTGGCCGCGATTGGAATTTTGGTGCACTTTCTCCGCATTCGATTGATTCAAACTTTTCAGCCTGATTTGGAAACTTTACACTCTGCGACCCATTACTTAGGAATCACCACTCTCGGTTATGGATTTGTGGGAATAAGCATCGTATCCAGTGGCGCTTTCCAAGGTTTAGGACGCGGGTTGCCTTTCCTCTTTCTCAATACCACGCGCCTAGTTTTTATTGCCTCGCCCCTGGGTTACTTTTTAGCTAATACTAAAGGGGAATACGCGCTTCACTATGCACCCCTAATTGCGAGTGGGATCACGGCCTTCATCTCCGCTGCCTGGATTCTCAGTGCAGTCCGTAACCTTCGTCACGGTCCCAGTGCAATAGCGACCCTTCCCATTTCTGCTTCCACCTGAAAACCATGGTACCGATTCAAGATGAGGCCCCCAGGACTAACGAAAGTGAAATTCGGGTTCAGGTTCGATATTCGGAAACCGATGCGATGAAATTCGTGTATTATGCGAATTACCTGGTTTATTTCGAAGTAGCCCGAACATCAGCATTGGCCGAATTGGGGCATCCTTATTGGGAAATGGAAAAACATAATGTTTTGATTCCCGTTCTTGCTGCGCATTGCGAATATCTTAAACCAGGACGCTATGGAGATAGTCTCACGATTCGTACCAAACGATGGCGGCTTGGCCACGCTAGGATTCGTTTTGAGTACCAGGTTTTACGCGAACAAGAGTTACTGGCAACTGGTTTTACGGAACATGCCTTTATGCATCCAGAAGGGCGGGCCATACGCCCGCCAAAAGAAATCATTCATCTGTTTCCCGAGTTCCAAAATAAAATGGCACAATGAAAATATTGCTAACAGGGTCAACGGGTTACATCGGCAGAAGATTACTTCCAGTTTTAGTTGAAGCGGGTCATCAAGTAGTTTGCTTGGTGAGGGATAAACGAAGATTCGACTGGAATAATTTTACGGAAGATTTTTTAAAAAGCGTTTTGGTAGTCGAGGCTGATCTCAATTCCCTCAACACCTTTTCAGCCTTGCCGGAAAAAATAGACATCGCTTTCTATCTGGTTCATTCAATGAGCGCATCCAACGAGAACTTTACAGAGTTGGAAGCAAAGTCAGCACACAACTTTGTCATATACATTAATTCAACTTCGGCAAAACAAATCATTTACTTAAGCGGGATAGTTAATGATGCTGATTTATCTGATCATTTGCTTTCCAGAAAAAATGTGGAAAATATTTTGGGACAAGCAAAAGTTCCCTTAACCGTTCTACGTGCCGCGATAATTATTGGCTCAGGAAGCGCCTCTTTTGAAATCATTCGCGACTTGGTAGAAAAGCTCCCTGTGATGGTGGCCCCAAAGTGGCTTAAGACAAAGTGCCAGCCCATTGGTATTCGAAATGTGCTTGAATACTTGAATGGAGTGATGCACAACCCCGAAACTTATCACCATACCTTTGATATTGGTGGAAATGAAATACTTACTTACAAACAAATGTTAGAGCGCTTTGCCAAAGTGCGCGGATTAAGGCGCTTCATTTTCACTGTACCTGTGTTGACTCCTAAACTTTCCTCACTTTGGTTGTTGCTCGTAACTTCTACAACATTTTCACTCGCGCGAAGTTTGGTGAGCAGTATGAAAAACGAAGTCGTTTGCAAGGATAGGCGAATTATTAACATCGTGCCCATCCACTTGTTCAATTACAGCGAAACGATACAATTAGCATTTGATAAAGTTGATCAAAATAACGTGATATCCAGTTGGAAAGACTCCATCTCCATTTCTACCATGGAGAAAAAATTCCTTAATTATGTGCAAGTACCCAAGGAGGGTGTATTTACCGATAAGCGCTCTGTTTCATTCAGCCGCAACAAAAATGAGGTAATTGAAAATATTTGGTTACTAGGCGGGAATCGCGGTTGGTATTTTGGAAACTGGATGTGGCACATTCGAGGGTTGATCGATACACTCGTGGGCGGAGTTGGCTTACGCAGGGGTAGACGTCGCGACACCGATTTAAAAACGGGCGATGTCCTTGACTTTTGGCGGGTGTTGGTAGCCGATAAACTAAATGGCAGGTTATTACTTTATGCCGAAATGAAATTGCCGGGCGAGGCGTGGTTGGAATTCAAAATAATAGAAGAGGAAGGCAAAAATACGTTGCATCAAACTGCAACCTATCGTCCACTGGGATTGTGGGGAAGATTGTATTGGTATTTGGTGCTGCCATTTCACGAATTAATCTTTCCCAAAATGGTGAAGAATATTGTTGGACGTAGGTAACTCAAAACCTGCAGCCTCAAAGGTACTTGGCGGTTTCTTCCACCAATTCAAGTAAGGCTTGCACCGATGCCTCCGCAGCCGTCATTTTGGGAAATTTCTCATAAGCGTAATTTATGCCCGAAGAACTGTTTAGAAGATGCAAGGCAGGGTCTCCACCCGCTTCACCTATGGCCTGATACACTTCAGCAACACTTCCCGTCTGCCCGCCAGAAACGCCTGCTATAGCAATTCCTGGAATCAGAACAGGTACTTCCCTACCTCGACTTTTCCAATAAGACAATAAATCAGCCAGTTCCCGCGGAGCCGTTGCGCCAACTACTGCTCCCAAGTTCCCATCATTCCAATCCGCTAATTTCTCCGCCACTTTTTTGTACAAGGGCATCCCCTGTGACATGCCGGAAGCCCCCGGCCCCGCCCCAACCCACAAATCTTGGAAGTCCCGGGCACTGGGATTGGAGGTTCGAACCAGGATATAAATTCCTTGGTCTTTAGCCAGATCTTGAAATGGTTTAACCGTGTCGAGTCCCATATAAGGAGCGACGGTGACCGCATCGGCACCGAATACATCAAATGCCATTTGGGCATAAGCCCCGGAGGTGCTGGAGATATCTCCCCTTTTGGCGTCCAAAATCACTAAGACCCCAGCCTTACGATAAGCGGATAATAAGTCTTGGAGCACCACTAAACAGGGTATTCCAAGCGCTTCGTAGTAGGCAATATTGGGTTTAACGGCAGCGGGCATTACGTTTTGCTTTAACATGGTATCGAGCATATCGGAATAAAACCGTTTGATGCGCTCCTCTGCCTTTCCCTCGCCGGGAATTTTTTTGAGAATCGGATCCAATCCCACGCAAACGGGATTTCCAAACTTCCTGACTCGTGCCGATACTTTTTCAGAATAGCTCATTCTAATCCTACCTTTTCTACAAAGTACCTGAATGGGACTCGGTCCATTCCAAACTTGGAAGCCGTTTTCGGGCATAGATCAAAAATGCCCCCCAATCAGATTGGGCAGAGAACGGTTGTAATTTGCACCAAGCCTCAAAATCCGAGGCCGTGGAGGTCTCTACAAAACGCCCGGCCGCTTCCATCCAGCATGAAAAGTCATAAAGTTGGGAACACGCTTTTCTCCTGACCAGATTTGAAATCAGGGTTTCATTGAGCCAAACCTGAAAAATTGCCTCCAACTGTTTTTGTAGGGTAGCTCGATCAGGGTAATGGAGCTTGACGGGAAATCGCGGAATCCGGTTATTGATGACATAGGTGGACATAAAGGAAACTTAAAAGAATAAAGTCTTCTCTAAAAGGGATATTAAATTTAAGACTGGGGGATTGGTTTAAAATGGATTCAATTACGGACAGATACAATGCTGTGGTGGTGGCAAAAAAAACCTTTTCACCTGATTTATTCATTCTCAAAGTTAAACTGGATAAACCCTTTGAACGTTTTATTTCCGGGCAGTATGTGCTATTGGGGCTTTCTTCCAACTCAATTCGCCGTGAAGGCAGCGAAAAAGAATTCAAGGAAACCAAACCTGATCGTATGATCCTGCGTCCTTATTCCATCGCGACCTCGGGACATGAGCCTGATTTATTTGAGTTTTATATCTCCGTGGTCACCAATGGCTCCCTCACTCCGAGATTGGCTCAGCTAAATCCTGGGGATCGCATGATGGTGGGCGATAAGGTGCGGGGATTTTTCACTCTGGAGACCGTTCCCACCACTCATAAAAATATCATTTTGGCAGCAACGGGAACTGGCTTGGCGCCGTATGTCTCTATGATTAGACAACATGCTATGAAACCCTATCCGTTTCGATTCATTATTTTGCATGGCGCCCCAAGGAGTTGGGAACTTGGGTATGCCGAGGAGCTAACCCTGCACTCCCATCATTTGTCCAGCGTGACCTACTTGCCCTCCATTACTCGCGTAAAGGAAGATCCTTGGTGGACGGGAGAATCGGGTCGCATAACCCAGTATTTTCAGTCCGCTATTCTGAGCGAACGATTCGATGTGGTGTTTGACCCAAACCAAACCTCGGTTTTTCTATGTGGTAATCCCGACATGATTCAAGACGTTTGGCAAATTTTAGAATCGCGCGGTTACACTATTTATAGCACGCAAAATCCAGGAAGTTTACATACGGAAGAATATTGGTAGGCGAAGGACTAAATCAAATCTTGTAGCTCTTCTGGGCCTTCTCTTTCCGCTCTTAAATCATCCGCCAAGGTCCAAATAAATTCACTTGAAGCTTTGTCTCCCGACAAGTGATAAGCATTAATCAGGTTTCGTAAAACCCGGGCAATGATGGATTCCGGGGCCGCGGTAGAACGCAATAAACGCGAGAATTCCGGAGCATATTTTTGTTCCAATTGTCCCAAGCGATCGCGATCCAAAATTTTTCCCCCATCAAAACAATCAATAATGAGATCCTGTCCTCGCTCGATTGCACGAGTCAAAAAATGTTCAGGGACATCGCATCCAAAAATGTGCAAGCCCAGTCGATGACCCACCAGCATAAAAACACTGGCAAGGGTAATTGGTATTCCACGACCTGTTTCTATCACCTGAACCAAATTGCTATTTCCGGAATCATAATATTCAGCATCCGAACCGCGCAATCCCCGTTCGGAAAAAAGGTATTCGGCCAGCAGGGAGGGACGATTTTCGCGTCCCGTGTTTCGAAAATCCTGGGCGAGGCCATCCAAAAGTGAACGGAGTGAGGGGTGACTGGGAAATTTACTGTCAAGTCTTTGGCCCGATAAAAGTAAAGCGATTCCGGAAAGTGCCGCTTCCAATTTTTCCATTTCATTCGGGATTTCACGCCAATGCAACCAAGACTTGCGAAAACCCCGACGCGAACCATCCGTTAATAAGGTGAGTAATTTTTTTTGGGAGGGACCGGATATTGTTCCGATTTGGGCGCGGATATCCCCTTCCCAGGCAAATAGGTTGGCCTCTAATTTTTCCCAGACATGCATGCGAACCTTAGGGCTCTCATCGTCCAGCAATTTTAAAATATGAACCAGGTCCTTATTTTCTGACATATCACTTTCGCCGAGGATAGAATTGAGAAGTTAAAAAATTGTAGGCCAGGATGTATATTCCTAGAAAATCATGACTGCTCAAACAGGAATTCGGCGACTATTCGTGGGTGATCTACACGGTTGCCTTAATGAACTTAACGATTTACTCGACCTTTTTGGATTTGTTCCTGGGCAGGATACCCTTTTCTCCGTAGGAGATGTAGTTGGGAAAGGGCCCCATGTTCTAGGTCTTCTTCACCGGCTGAGGGAATTAAAAGCCTTCGTGGTGCGAGGTAATCATGATGCCTTCCTTCTCAAAGCAGCTTCACTTCCCGAATCCCAAAGGGAGCCCCGCGACAAAACTTATTTAAGCTCGCTAGGATTAGAGGAAACGGAATGGTTGAAATACATTTCTGCTTGGCCTGTCTACCTAGACTTACCCGATATCATTTTGGTCCATGGAGGATTGGAGCCAGGAAAAAAATCCCTAGCGGACATGTCCCCAAAGGTGATGATGAAAATTCGAACTTGGGACGGCGAGGGAAAAAAGTTGTATGAGCGCACCGACCCACCTTGGTTTGAATGCGTGCAAACAGATAAGACTGTCGTGTTCGGACATTGGGCCGAACGTGGACTGATCGATCTTCCAAAATTTAAAGGCTTAGATAGCGGATGCGTGTATGGCGGCACCCTGACAGGTTGGTGCCCGGAGGAAAACCGCTTCGTTCAGGTGAAAGCCCAAAAGCAATACGCGGAAATTCACTTCCCATGAATTAATCGACTTCCCAACGTCGAATACTGTTAGTTCCCTTGGGTGCATGAATCGGATGTCCGAAAATAAAGACCAGGATATCACCCTTAACGACTAGACCCTGCGATTTGAGCTCCTCTGCAGTGCGCTTAAACACGAGTTCCGGATTGGTCACAGGTTTAATCATGATCGGTGCCACAGAATAATAAAGGGTACTCCGATTATAAATGTCTTCGTGCGTACAAGCCACTACCACGGGGATATTTCCTCGGTAGGTCGCGAGAATCCTTGGTGTAGTTCCAAATGTACTGATCGCCACCATCGCCTTGGCTCCGCTAATGAAGCTTAAGTATTGGCCCGCCTCACAAACCAAGGCAATGGTTTCGGGATGTGAAATCCCAACAATTTGATCTTCCAGATTTTTTTCCGTGGTTCGTATGGTTCGGTCCATCATCTGTACGGCCTCAACTGGATATTTTCCTGTCGCGGTTTCTCCCGAAAGCATAAGACAATCCACTCTGGCCAATGCCGCTGTGGACACATCGGTCACTTCGGCGCGAGTAGGTCGTGAGGAGGTTGTCATTGTTTCCAACATCTGCGTGGCGATAATCGTAACCTTGCCAAGTTCACGCGCGAGGTGAATCACATTGCGTTGCACGGTTGGGATTAGTTCCAAATCCAATTCAACACCCAAGTCACCGCGAGCCACCATGACGCCTTCCGCTTCTTCCACGATTTCGCGAAGATGATCAACGGCTTGAGCGCTTTCCACCTTGGCGATCATGGGAACAGCGAAATCCAAAGCCTTCATATATTTTTTGATGGCCTTGACGTCCGCGCCATCGCGAATAAAAGAAGCCGCGATCCAATCAAACCCGGCCTTCTTGATGAACTTGAGATCTTTTTTGTCTTTAACACTTAACACCGGTAAGCCCAAATCGATTCCGGGAACATTCAGGGATTTATTTTTTCCAAGCGTCCCCCCTCGTATCACACGGCATTTGACCTGGTTGCCAGCTACAGATTCAACGTGGATTTCGAGTTTACCATCATCGAGCAGAATCCGTTGGCCACGTTTTACCAATTTGGCTAAACCTGGAAATGAAATCCCAACGGACTTGCCCTCGGGTTTGCCAGGTTTGGGGATCACGGAGATCATCTCCCCCTCAATCAAATTATATTCCTGGGCATCCACACGAACTTTCGGTCCCATCAAATCAGCCAATATCGCGCAGGGACGATGTATCTTGCGTGCTGCCGTCCGAATTAGGGAAATGTACTTTAGATGCTGATCCTCATTCCCATGTGAAAAATTAATTCGAAAGGCATTTGCTCCAGCGAGCATGACTTTTTCCAAAACGCCGGGAACTTCGAGGGCCGGGCCCATGGTCGCTAATATTTTGGATCTTCTTAATATCATAGAGGGGAAAGATAACATCCCCAATTCCCGCCTGGATGTATATTTTCGAACATGCTTAGGAGTTTTAATTGATATTGGGAATTGTCCTATTTTTGTTAACGGTCATTTATTCGGGCATGATGGCCTTTTTCATTCGCGGCGCACGGTTACTTGTCAAAAGTAAAGCCCAAATAGGTGAGAAGCAATCACAGGAAAACAAGGCTTGGGCCATTGCCACTCCATTTGGAACCAGTTCCAAATTTTCCGCGGAGGAGTTGGCTCCCCGGCGTCTTCGTGTTTCCGTAATCGTACCGCTCCGAAATGAAGAAGAACATGCACCCGCCACTTTACATTCTTTGCTACAGCAAGATTACCTCGGAGAATGGGAAATCATTTGCGTCGATGATCGCTCCACCGACCAAACCGCTGAAATAGTAAAGTCCTTTTGTAGTCAAGATTCTCGGTTTAGCCTAGTGCAAATACCCTCGCAATCACCTCCCGTTCCAAGCCCGAAAAAACGGGCCTTGGCCGCCGGGTTCGCGATAGCAAAGGGAGAAATTCTATTAACCACGGACGCGGATTGTATGGCACCGCAAGGTTGGATCGGTTCCATGGTTTCACAATTCTCAGATGATATCGGAATTGTCCAGGGTCCCAAAAAAATTCGTGGAAACGGGAGTTTACTCTCTCGTTATCAAGAACATGAAGTGTTCGGCCTGGTCAGCATCGAGGCCGCCACTTTCGCCGCGGGAAATCCAATGATTGCAAGCGCGCCCTCCTTAGCTTATCGCCGTGAGCTCTACGAAAGTGTCGGCGGGTTCTCTGGACTTGAGGATTCCGTATCCGGAGACGACGACTTACTCGTCCGAAAAATGCAGAAGGAAACCAAATGGAAGGTCACTTATAACCCATCTCCCTTGGCTTGCGTGACCACATCCCCGGTGACTTCGTGGTTTGAATTGATACAACAGCGGGCTCGATGGGCCAGCAATGGCGCACACTATGAAGAAAAAGGCTTTGTGGCTTTATTGGTCTTCGTCTATGCTTTTTATTGGTGGCTTGCAATTGGACCCATTCTCGCCCTGATGGGCCTCGTTCCCTGGATTGCGTTTCTGATTCCCGCAACCATCAAAATTACTCTGAGTGGGATTTTCCTTTCCATCACGTCCAAAAAACTTGGCCATCGAGGGCTTTTGAAAGATTTAATTTGGTGCGAAATTCTGCATGTTCCAATTGTTTTGGTAGCCGTCATTTTGGGTCATCTGGGACTTTATCGTTGGAAATAAGTAAACTGATTTGAGGTCATAAAATGAAAGTAAAGTCTATTGTCCCGTTTTTAATTGGAGCCCTTTGCTTCCTATTTATCGCATCCGCTTCCAAATGCGAATCCACCACCGATTTTCCTCCATATGTCAAAGAAGTTTGCGGGGATAACCTGGACAATGATGGAGATGGACTGACTGACTGTAAGGACTCGGATTGCGCGGATGAATGTAAGGGTAAGGTCACCTTGAATCCTGTTTCTAGTTTGATTCAAACCGATTCCATTCAGATTTCCGGAACCGTTGAGAATATTCAATCCATTAATATCCAGATTTCACCTTCGGGAATGGGTGGAGCAGGAATAATTACCGGAAACAGTTGGCAAGGTACCCTTTCGAAAATGTTGGCCGAGGGAAGTTATACTGTAACCGTTATCGGCATAAGCACGTTAAACCAACCTGATACGGTCACGCAAAAATTCACTCGTAAGAATTGATAAGGATTTGGGAAAAAGTTTGGAGAAAAGGTTGAAGAAAGTCTGGATAATTCGATATCAAAGGCTTTCGGGCAGCCACTTTCTAGTCCCAGTCCTTGTCCTTTTTTCTTTAGGTGTTACCAAGAATCCGGATGCACCTGTCTCAGTTTTGGCCCCAAGTCACGCTTCCACTCTGAAGCCCATTCCGGCTCTCTGTCGCGAAGTGGTACTGGGTTTACCGGAGCCCGGTCTCCTCCGGATAGTGGATCCCGCTCCCTATTTAATTGCAGCGGAATGTTTGCGTCGCGATGACCCTGTAGCCTCACCTAGGATCCGAAATGGTTTAGCAGATTCTCTACTCAAGGCAAAACTGCCAAACGATTTGAATTGGTATTTGACGCATCTGGAACGCTTTCGTTTACATCGAGACTTAAACCGAATCTTGGATATGGCTTTCTTGGGAGAAATGAAATTTTCTAAAGAGCCCTCCCTCTATCGTGAATTATCAGAAGTCTATACATTGTTTCCAGGTCGATCCAAAATCGGCCTTGCTTATTTGCGCATGGTAGAATTGGATCCAGAACAAGCAGGTTTCGTTCAATACAAGCTTGGCAATTTGTTGCGAGAGTCCGCCGGTGATTTTCCCCCAGGACTTTTTTTGGATTCTCTAACGGCTTTATATCCACATGTCCAAGCCAAGACAGCCGAAGTATTAGAAACCGCTTGCTGGGAGTTTCGTGATTATCCCTGTGCCTATCTCAATTTTATAGCCTTCTTCAAGCTGCGCTCACCTGGACCTTCAGCGGCATTGGATCGTGTCAATCGCCTTCAATCGCAAGGATATTTTGATTATGCCTCTTCCATATTGGAATTGTTGGCGTGGAACACCTTATCGCAACCCTGGAAATCCATGGCCCGAACTTTGGATCTCCAAATCCGATTTCAAATGAAGGATTGGTCCGCGATCGCTTTGCTAGCCGAACCCAAGAATGGCGAAAACCCTCCGGTTCTATCCAATGAAGAATCTTATATCGTCGCTACAGCCCTGGTGAAATTGGGCCATCCCGATGCCGGCCTTTTAAGATTGAAAAATTTGGAAGACAAAGCACCGGCTCCATGGGGATTTAAAAGTCGGTTGCTTAAAGCACAGGCTTTTCTTTCTCAAGGCAAATCCAAAGAAGCCTCCGAGACTTTAACCGCGCTTAAAAAGGATCCGTCCCGAGCGGAAGGAACGGGTCCCATTCTTTTTTGGCAGGGATGCTTGGCCATTGCTCAAGGACGATTTGTCTCAGCCGAATCGTTGCTTGTTTTAGCCTCTGCCTATACGGGAAGTGACGAGGCTCAGAGGGCTTTGGAATTCCGTTTTTTCCTGCTTCAAGATACCGGTGGCGTGCGAACTCATTTTTTCAATGGTCTATCGGAGTCTCCCAAACCAGCTAATCAGCGAATTCAATCCCTGAATAAGGTCGAACATGGTTCTCCATTGTGGCCATTCGCCCAGCTTGAAAAAGCTCAAATCCTCGTGCAGACTGGTCATTCGGATAGCGCTGAAGTGGTTTTGGACGATGCTGCTCGCCGGAGCACGGACCGGCTTGCGGGATTTCAGGCTGAAGCCAAAGCTGCATATCTACAGGAAAAATTACCGGGTGGAAAACAAGCGGCTCTTGTCAGATATGAAGACCTGCTTGTAAAATACCAACAAGGCGTGATCCCTGAATTTTCCAGGGGAAGAATCAAAACCTTGAAATGAGAGCCCATCGTCATGAGTATCCGTTGGATCCGAAACGTTGTCGTTGAAGGTAAACCGGCTACTCTGGAAGTGCTTTTGGGTGACCGAACCATAGCAGACAAATGTTACATCCGGCTTAACAAAGATGAAGAGATCTGGTTCAGTCCCAATACCGATAATCGAGAAGAGATTCTCCTCCAAGGGATTGATTTACTTAAAAATCGATTGCGGGGAAAAAACGTGCTCGCCTCAAATGGCTCTGCTTTTCCCTGGCATTAACCAACGTTTTCCCAAGTGCACTAGGAATTAAATACATTTAATTCCAGCATGAACACCCCTAGCAGCAACCGTTATTTCTGTATTCACGGTCACTTTTATCAACCCCCGCGCGAAAATCCCATGATTGAACAAGTGGAGTTGCAGCCCTCGGCGCAACCCGCGCATGATTGGAATGAAAGAGTATTCGTCGAATGCTATGCGCCCAACGGGGCTTCACGTATTCTCGATGGGCTTGGCCGCATTGAAGATATCATGAACAATTACGCGTACATGAGTTTCAATATCGGACCAACCTTATTTTCATGGCTGGAAGAAAAACATCCCTATACCTATGCTCGTATTTTAGAGGCCGATCGAGAAAGCTGTTTTCGACTCGATGGGCATGGTAATGCGATGGCGCAGGTCTATAACCATGTGATTATGCCCTTGGCCACCGAGGAACAACGCCGACTTCAAATTGCTTGGGGTATTGCAGACTTTGAACGTCGATTCATGCGACGTCCAGAAGGAATGTGGTTGGCCGAAACCGCTATCAATATGGACACGGTAGTCAGCTTGATTCAAGCGGGGATTAAATATACAGTTCTGGCTCCAACTCAGGCACTTCGCGTTCGCTCCCTCCACGGAGAAGAATGGAACGATGTGTCCAATAACAGCATAGACCCACGCCAACCCTATCGTATTTTTCCCATCGCCGAAGATGGGACGCCACGAGAAAAGGGCTAC
>JAYVCH010000217.1:0-5522 GCA_043750055.1 Fibrobacteria bacterium | reverse complement strand
TTAATTTGGTCCCCGGGAAGACTGGAGAGCCAAAACAAAACGCCCATGCAAAAGAGGGCTGGAAACCAGGATAGGATAACTTTCGAATTCATTTCAGTGAAGCTCCTCGGCTTTTAAATAAAGTGTGCCTCGAAAGTAAAGGTTAATGGTTAAGCGCAGCTTTCCCTTTTCTTCCAAGCGTAAGGCGGGCAAGGAGTCCCCGGGCACTTTTGCTCTGCGTATTATTTCCAAGTATTGACTCGGCAAGACCTTGCCAATTTGGAGGTCTTGCAATTGCCAGGAAGGCCAGTTGAAAAGAAACGGCATTCGCTGGGAAAGTTTAACCATAAAAAGTTGTGCTTCTCCGAATAGCATGTGGGAAAGATCTTTCGAATATTCAGATTGGGCATTGTCGGGAATCGATTCTAAGGCAGTGCGAATTCCGCTAAGCGATGCGGACTCTCCTTCTTCCTGCCAGATTTCCAAGCTTAAGGGAATTTTTCTTTCCACTCGAATACGGAAATGGGTGTCGTTTCCAGGAGCAAAACAGACGGCCTTGGATTCTTTGGTTTCGGATTTACAAGGGATATGTAGCCAATTTGAAGACGTATCCAGTTCCGCAAATACCCCTTTTTGTAAGGCTAATTCTTCCGATACTTTGGACAGAGCGAAGGGTGGAAATGCACGAAAGACTAAGTAGTAGCGCCCCTTTTGAATTCCTGAACCCAGCCATCCTTTTTCCCCTCCATAGCCTTTCAGATGCCATTGTTGTTGCAATCCCGTATAAGTCTTTACGATGACGGAATCCGCGTGGCTGATTGGGCTTTCATGCCAGACTCCACCTCCGCCAAATTCGGAAACAAGGCTGTCGAATAGTTCGGGGTTGAACTCCGTACTTTGCTCATAACGGACAGATTGAATCGTCGAGCCCATCCATTCCAGATGTACGCTGTTGGAATCGCCACCTTTTTTTTGAAAGAGGTCAACGGGTTTCCCAACTTTGGGGGAGGTTGCGCGATAGTCGGACTGAAGTTGTAGCAAATCGGGAAAATGGATGGCATTTACACTCACTGGCAGCAAGAAAGTTCCCGCTGCCAGTAGCGAATTAAAATTTAATCCAAGCTTAAGCGGCGCTGGGATCTTCACCGGTGGCTTCTGCCTGTGGTTGGGTATAGGTTTCCGAGTCCGCATTACCCGCATTTCCATCAGTTGTCCCACCCGTGAGGTCATCGGAATCGACAACCTCACCAGAATTGGCGAGACTGCGAGCTGCGGCTTCAGCAATACCAGCCTTCAGACTTTCCTCCGTTTCCAGTACCGTGGGGTCCACATCTTCGCTTTCGACCACGGCGACGTCGGTCACTAAATCATCTTCATTGGTTCGAATCACACGAACTCCTTGAGTATCGCGTCCGATGACGCTGATATCGGAGACTTGCAGGCGGATTACATTGCCTTCCTTTGTGATAACCAAAATTTCTTGGCCTTCGTGAACGGATTCGATGCAAATGGCTGGGCCATTTTTATCGGTAATTTTAATATTGCGAACGCCTTTGCCACCGCGATCGGTTATTCGGTAATCGTCCGGGTCCGAACGTTTTCCATAGCCTTTTTCGGTAATCGTGAGAATAGCATTTCCTTTTTCAACCACAATCATGCCAATCACGGAATCGCCTTCCTCCAGCGTAATTCCCTTCACTCCTCGAGTGCCCCTGCCAGTCTGACGGAATTTGGACATGGCGAAGCGAATAGCCTGCCCAAGCTTGGTTCCAATCATTACATCGTCGGCTTCAGAGGCTAAGACAACTTGGGTGAGGCTGTCGCCTGTATCCAAGGTGAGTGCGTTAATGCCATTGGTACGAGGGCGCGAAAATGATTCCAAGGACATCTTGTTGATAATGCCGTTATCCGTCACAAGTACAATCGAGCGTGCATCTTCGAAATCCTTGACGGGAACGAAGGCGCTGACATGTTCACCCTCCTGCAAGTTGATGAAATTCACCAGGGCTTTACCTTTGGAGGTGCGCGCAGCTTCTGGCAACTCGTATACTTTGAGCCAATGACAACGCCCCATATTGGTGAAAACGAGAATATAGCTATGGGCCCAAGCGATAAATAAATGCTCGACGAAATCCTCGTCCTTGAGTCCGGTTGCGGAAATGCCTTTACCTCCCCGCCCCTGAATTTTGTAAGCATCTGTTCCGATGCGCTTGATATACCCAGTATGGGAAACGGTTACCACCATGGGTTCATTAGCGATTAGGTCGAGATAGGTGATATCGTCCGCGGCATCTTCGATTTTGGTGCGGCGTTCATCCCCATGTTTTAGCACGATGTCGCGTAACTCTTGGGAAATGATGGCGACGCGGCGTTCTAAATTTGCAAGGATGTCTTTCAAATCCGTAATAAGGAGAACCAATTCCTTGTATTCATTCTCGATTTTGTCCCGTTCCAAACCCGTCAACCGTTGAAGGCGCATTTCCAAGATCGCGTCCGCTTGAATTTCAGAAAGACTGAAGGATTCCATTAAGCCCATGCGAGCGATGGCGGTGGTTTCAGAACCGCGAATCAGCTTGATGATTTCGTCGATATGATCGAGTGCGATGCGCAGCCCTTCGAGGATATGAGCCCGTTCCTCTGCCTTTTTGAGTTCGAAGCGAGTTCTGCGTTCGACGACTTCGTGCCGATGCGCCAAGAAGAGTCGAATCAGTTCCCGCAGACTCAAGGTTCGCGGGCGACCCTCGGTCAATGCGAGATTGTGGATGGAGAAAGTTTCCTGTAATTGGGTATGCTTGTACAGTAAATTTAGGATGATATCCGGGAACGCATCGCGCTTGAGCTCAATGATGATGCTCATTCCATCCTTATCGCTCTCGTCGCGCAAATCAGAAATGCCTTCCACAATCTTGTCCCGAACCAAGGATGCCATTTTTTCCAGTAGGTTGGATTTATTGACCTGAAAGGGAATTTCTGTGATCACGATGCGCGTTCGGTTTTCACGCTGCTCGACATGGTGTTTGGCACGAACCAAAACTTTCCCACGACCTGTCAAATACGCTGCACGAATCCCGTTGCGACCATGAATAATTCCGCCGGTAGGAAAATCGGGTCCACTCACATGGGTAATCAATTCCTCATCCGTGATTTCCGGATTCGCCAGCATAGCCAAACAGGCATTGACGATTTCGTTAAGATTGTGTGGTGGGATATTCGTCGCCATACCCACGGCGATACCGGTGCTACCATTCACCAACAAGTTTGGAAAAGCGGAAGGCAATACCTTAGGCTCTTGCAAAGAAGAGTCATAGTTCGGGGCCCAATCCACCGTTTCTTTGTCCAAATCTTGCAACATCATCTCCGCAAAAGCCTTCATGCGCGCTTCGGTATAACGCATCGCCGCGGGTGGATCTCCATCAACGGAGCCAAAATTACCTTGTCCATCCACGAGCGGGTAACGCATGGAAAAATTTTGGGCCATACGGACAATGGAATCGTAAATGGAGGCATCTCCATGAGGGTGATATTTACCCATCACTTCACCGACAATGTTGGCCGATTTCTTGTAGGGCCGGTCCGTGTAAAGGGAAAGGGTATCCATGCCATAGAGAATTCGGCGATGCACCGGTTTCAGGCCATCACGCGCATCGGGTAATGCGCGTGAGACGATTACGGACATGGAATACCGAAGGTAGGAGATTTTCATCTCCTCTTCGATCATGGTATTCAAAATTCGGTCGTTACCGGACGCGGATGTGATTACGGGTGTCGTCATGAATTCTCCTAAAATGCCCTAATGTTCAGGTCAGATTGCCATTGTCAGAAAGTCGCCTAGACCTTGGGCTTCCCCTAAATCCGTTTGATCGACTCGCAAGGGAGTGATGGATATTCGATTTTTAAAAAGAGCGAAATCATCGGTACCAATCAGAAATTTTTCGGTAGGCTTGTATCCCACCAGACGAAATTGCGTCAAATTATGCTCGGTCACGACTGATTCATAACTATCCACAAACATCACCGTGCTCATGGTCGTCATTTCCACACCTTGGATTTCTTCCGGTTCACAAGGAGGAAAATTGATATTCCAAAGTCCGCCAGCCTTGATGGGAAGCCTGGTGGGGGAGCGAAGCAATTTTACAAGCCATTGAACCGCATGTTCGAGATGGCTGGGAGTATTTTTCCAGACGGATACAGCGAGGGCAGGAATGTCCCACATAGCGGCTTCTCGGGCGGCAGCAACCGTACCCGAATAGACGGCACTCATACCTGCGTTTTCGCCAAGATTTATACCCGAAAGGACTAAATCAAATTTAAAGCCTTTTTGCAAATGGGCGATGGCGAATTTAACACAGTCACAGGGGGTGCCGGTCACTTGATAACGGGGATAGGGCTTGGCAGCCTCTAGGCGATAGGAGAGAAACCGATTTGGACCATGCGTAAAGGCTTGGGACATGCCACTTTGATCGACGGCTGGAGCGACAACCAGGACTTCATGCTCCCATGCCAAAGTATTAGCCAAGGTGGTGAGCACAGGGCTATCGATGCCATCATCGTTGGTAATTAGAATCTTCATTCAGTGGGCTGAAAGAGTGTGTTTCCAGGCCTTAAAATCAAGTCGATTCCATCATTGTCACAGTCTGAAAAAGGTATCAAATTTTGATACTTATTCCAAGGTTTAAAGGCCCATTAAAGGGTGTGATATCGGCTCGGATTTGACAATAAAAAAAGCCACACTTTACGCCCGCAAAACACCTTCTATGGTTCTTTGATCCGGCTTCTTTCGGTTTCCAGAAGAATGCAAACTTGGCTCAAAGTAGGGATTTATGGATAGTCGGAGATTAGCTAATATGGGGGGATGGTCACTTTCGCAAATCCAGGAATCCGCTGCTCATGAGTTCTGGCACACCCTTACAGGCTCCCAAGGGCACGCGTGATTTTTATCCCGAAGACATGCGCCTTCAAAACCATCTTTTTCGGGTATGGCGACAAGCCTGTTCTGACTTTGGTTTTGAAGAATATGAAGGACCCACCTTCGAACATCTGGAATTGTTCACCGAAAAATCCGGTCAAGAAATTGTTACCCAGTTATACAATTTCAAGGACAAGGGAGATCGCGACATCGCTTTACGCCCTGAAATGACGCCTACATTGGCGCGGATGGTCAATCAGAAAGGCAATAGCCTCAAGCTTCCTATTCGCTGGTTCTCCGTCCCACGATTGTTTCGTTATGAAAAATCTCAGCGGGGCCGACTCCGCGAATTTTTTCAATTGAATATGGATATCATTGGTTGTGAAGGTGTTTCCGCTGAAGTGGATCTTCTCTGCGCCATCATCGAGATGCTTAAACAATTTGGATTGAAGTCGTCGGATTTTACCGTTCGAGTTTCGAGTCGAAGACTGCTCTCGGAATTTCTCGATCGACAATCGGTGGCCGTTGAAAAAAAGAATTCCGTCTATTCTGCATTGGATAAAAGAGAAAAAATCGGTGAGGAAGAATTTCGTCGGCTATTGGAAAAAGAAGGCATCTCCGGTTCCAGCATCAATGC